>NZ_JAOQJT010000002.1:0-487286 GCF_025567285.1 Coprococcus aceti | reverse complement strand
TTCCAATTTTATAAAACAGCAGAAATCCAATGCTAACAATTATCACAGAAATAAGTTTATGTATCCATTTTTGTTTGGTGGTTAAACATATTTTATGGTTACTTATAGGTGCAAATAATATACACATAAGGACAAGTATCAAATATCCTAGTACAGTTGGCTTTAAATAGATTATAGCCCACTTATCAAGACAACCGAGAAAAAAGCTGCCTAAGATACATGTTAACTGCGTTGGAGCATGGGCACCTCCGGTATAATGTCGTAACAATGAAAAGGTAATTACCCAAATTAGGGTATAGCCGAGTGTATGTGATAAAACTCCCCATACGAACAATAACACTATGGTTATAAAAGTATTCAAAAAACATTCTAAGCCATATATGTATATTTCTAATTGATCCGCAGAAACATCCTCCCCGGATAGTTCTGCTAACTTATTAGCAATAGATGTAGCCCACTTCGTAATCATTCAAAATCCCCGCTTGTATCAAATCTTGTTGTATATTTGGCAAAAGCACTTATCACGTCTTTGGAATAAGAACGTGCGATTTGTGTAGTTAGATGATTTGACAATTCAATCGTTCCTGATGTAATACGATAGATATGTGCCATATTTACAATATAAGAACGATGGGTTCGGATAAATTCACTTGGCAAATGGACAATAATCTTATTTAGGGTAGACATTTGTTCATAGCATTTGCCGTCTACGGTCAATATATCCACATAATGTAATCTGCTCGAAAATGTCAATATATCTGCATAGGGAATACTTACAATTTCCTGCTTGTTTCGGTATATGTAGGTATTATTAGATAACTCCTTCGCGATTTCATCCAAACACAGAAAAAGAGTATTTTCCTTGACGGGTTTTAGCAAGTAGTTTAAAGCTCTGACTTCATATCCTCGGAATACATATTCTCTAAAAGCTGTTAAAAATACAATAATACCTTGATAACCAGATTCACGAAGGCGTTTAGCAACCTCAATTCCATTCATTTGCCCCATTTGTATGTCAAGGAAAAATGCTGAAGCCTGTATAGTTGTGCCTTCAGAATTTTTTGAAAAATATTCTTCGCCCGATTCGTATTCGTCAATTTCAATATCCCAATCATATTGCTGCCCGTATTTTCTTATTCCATTTTTCAGCCGTTCTGATTCGATCACAGAATCTTCAAGTATGGTTATTTTCATTTTCATAGTAGTTTGTTATTCTCCTTATCCGGTATCATAATATGTACGGAAAAAATTTTGTTATCAGATGTAATCTGCAATACGCCATCTGCCTTTTCTACAAGCTCTTTTACTCGTCTTATCCCAAGTCCATGTTCTTTTCCTTGTTTAACACTCAAAATGTCTCCATCAATGCTACCTTTTATCACACCATCATAATTATTTTCAATGTGAATCAGTATCATATTCTGGTAAGGTTTAATATAAAAATAAATGTATGGATGCTCGGTTGGATCAGAGATTATAAGTCTTTCTCCTGCTTCAATGGAATTATTCCATATATTTCCAAGTATGGATGAAAGCTCAACAGAATCAAGCGGAAAATTTTCAGGAGCCATAATAGAATATTCTGTCTTAATTCCGTGTTTTTCAGCATAATCAAGTTTTGCGGTAAGTATGCAGTCAATAGCAATATTTCCCGTTGCTATGGCACTTTGCGTAGTTGCAAGAGTGTTATGGTATTGCTCTGTATATGCTATAAGTTCATCCCATTTCTTGTCTTTTGCTAATACGTTGATTGCATCCACATAAATCTGCATATCATGTTTCATTTTTCGTAATCGTTCAGTTGTCTCAGATAAGCTATTGAACTCAGTCCTTTCCAGCTCATAAATCTTTTGTTCTTCCAGTAATCGTATGTTTTCTTCTTTTGAATAACCTAGCTGGTATATGTATAGCATCAATACTAAAAATAAAATAATAAAAAACAAGTCAACCAATGATAGCCTAGCTGAAAAGGATGAATCACCAAATTTATCAACAGATTCCAAAGTCAGCCTTAATATGTAGTGCCCGATTGCAAGTCCAGAAATTGCGATGAAAATATATGCAACTTTTTGGAACGGTGAAAGAGATATGTCTTTGTTTCCAATAGAATGAAATAACAAGACAAAAACAGCTATCATTGCCAAATATAACATGGTATATGGCTTCCGTAATGTTCCACCTAATAATAGCTCCAGAGACGCTCCTTTATAAAGAGTAACGGGAATAAAGAATGAAATCTGTTCTGCAACTAAGCAAATGATGGAATACGAAAAGCCCCAAAAGATACGGCGAATTATACTATCACGATAGAACAATACTGCATATCCAATGTCCAAAACACAAGATGACATCAAAGTGATGTAGGATGATATTCCCATTTTATTCAGCGTGCATAACACAGCAAACTGAAATGATACGAAAAGAAACATCAAAACTGCTTGATGTTTATAATTTGCTCGAATACGCAATTTTTTATGGATAAATATTATAAACAATGCCAGTTCTAAGAAATTAACAATATATTCCCATATTGAGTCAATATATAGCATAGCTACCACTTCCTTTAATCATTCTCCGTCATATTTTATCATCAATAAAGTAGGTACACAACATAATATGCTACCGTTTGTGCATAGTGAGCTACCATTCATGCATAGAGGTATTGAAAAGTATAAAGATTTTGTTATATTCAAGGTATACTACTACATCTTAAGTATTCTGAGAATCTATAATATGGAGTGGAGATGATAAGATGTCGTACTTTAGGAATATTAACAGGATATATAATGTGTACTAGTATGTGTTGCGTTTCAATTTTCATAAAGATAACCTTTAAGAATAATTGAAGATAACCGTTGTTACATGATTGAAAAGGAGTGAAGGAGTATGCATTTTAAAAAATCTGTTTTAAAAAATCATTTATTGTATAGCATTATAACTTTAATGGCTATAGCAATGCTATTTCCTATTACGGCATTTGCACAAGCTTATGTACAAACATGGGATCTTGTTGATTCTGGCAAACATCTAGACTATGACGGAAACAGCACTTACATGAGTTATATTAACACTGGGGCTGCCACATGGAATGCATATAAATCTGGAGTAATCAGAAAAGACAGTGCTTTTGTTGTAGAAGATGTATACGTAAGCGATGTCAATGCTTCGAATGGATGGGCAGGCATGACATATTCTAGTGGTAAAATTGAACTCAATACCTATTATATGAGCGGTTATAGTAATAGTAAAAAACAGAATGTAGCGACACATGAATTGGGACATGCATTAGGGTTGGATCACAGTACTTCAACAGATGTTATGGATGCAGCAATTACGGGACATACTAGTACGCAGGCATTATCTCAAAATGATAAAGATTCATATGATGCCGCATATAATAATTATTAGGGGAGGGAGAACGCTATGAAAAAATCAAGTATCTATGGTATTTTGTCTATTGTTCTTATCGTAGGAATGTTTTTTACAGGATGTGCATCCAAAAATAATGCAAGTCAACTGAATACAAATGTATCTAACTTGCCAATCCACCAGATGCACGCATCTTTTGTATATGATACTGATAACATTCGCGAAGCTGTTGGTATCTGTGATTACGTATTTGTAGCAAAGGTTGTCAGTTGCGATGGAACCGAGTATCGAAATGTTATAACGACTGAAGATGAAAAAGGAAATCCTAAGGAGGTCGGTTCGCCTTACACTAATTATACTATTCAGGTTCTCGAAAATATAAAAGGTGAACTTATTACAGATAAACCTATTCCTATTGTTAAACAAGGCGGAATTTCAGAAAAACAAGATGCTATTTATCTGTTTGAGAATGATTCACTGCCTTCCGAAAATTCCATTTATATCTTTTTGGCATATGCACAAGAGGATGGTTCGTTACTAATTTCTGGTCCAAATTCAAATGTAATGTGTAACGATTCGAATATGTATTCTATTAATTCTGTCTCAGAGGAAAAATCAGTTACAGAATACGATGAGTTTATTACATATAAAGATGCTAATGATAATGAGATTATTCCAGTTGATCGAGAGCGTTATAAATCTATATATGAGACTGACAATAATTAATCATTATTTCTGAAATATATAGATTAAAGATGGCAGGTAGGTGCTTAACCTATCTGCCATCTTTTCGGTTGTGCGCCTAGCGGCGCACGTTTCTAACGGGTTAAAGTCCCGAATCCGCCCGGTAGTGGGAAGGATATAGCCGAAGGCAAGGGTGTCCATCGTGAGATGGAATCTGAAGGAAGCTGGATGTGAGGAATATACCAACTCACGGGCAAATCTCTGGTCTGACGAACAGAAATCTCATATGAGGTCATGCATGTGGGTAAGACAGCAACCCATGTTAAAGCCCAATAACTACACGGAATAATGCATGATAAATGAGGCAGATGGATGGAGAGGAAGAAACGTGTGGTACCTAGGGAGGTCTGTGCGGTATGCCTTGAAAGAGGTAACCATTGCATAAAGCAATGCTGAACGCATAGAAGTCAGCAGAGGTCATAGTAGCCGAGAGGTGAAGGACCGAATCAGTAGGAGTCTTGAGTATGACCGAGAAAGGAGTAATGACCGTCTATGGCAGAAAACATTGAAAACAATGGCTGTTCGCAAAGAGATAATGCGGAACATGAAGGGTATGTGAAAGCGTCCAGGTCATTCAATCGGATATGGAAAGAAAGAGACAGTGCACAGCCGAGACTTTTGGAAACGATACTGTATAAAGACAACTTTAACAGAGCGTATAAGAGAGTTAAGGCAAACAAGGGAGCGCCGGGAATTGATGGCATGACCATTGAAGAGGCTCTTCCATATCTAAAGGAACATCAACAAGAGATAACTGACCGCATTTATCGTGGAAAGTATACTCCGTCTCCAGTAAGACGAGTTGAGATTCCCAAACCAGATGGTGGTGTGCGAAAGCTTGGCATACCAACAGTGATAGACCGTACACTTCAACAGGCAATAACCCAACAGTTAGTGCCAATCTATGAACCGCTGTTTGCAGATGGTAGCTATGGCTATCGTCCGAACAGAAGTGCAAAAGATGCAATACTTAAGGTTAAGGAGTATGCAGAACAAGGCTATACATTTGCTGTAGTCCTTGACTTGTCAAAGTACTTCGATACTCTTAATCACGAAATTCTCATCAATCTTCTCCGGAAGAATGTAAAAGATGAACGTGTAGTACAGTTGATAAAGCGCTATCTGAAAAGCGGTGTAATGGAAAACGGAGTGGTCATTGACACAGAGGAAGGCTCACCACAAGGTGGAAATCTATCACCATTGCTGGCAAATGTCTACCTCAATGAGTTCGACCAGGAGTTCCTGAAAAGAGGTGTTCCATGCATAAGATATGCAGATGACATCGTGCTTCTTGCAAAGAGCAAGCGAGCATCAGAGAGACTCTTGGAAAGCAGTACAAAATATCTTGAGAAGAGGCTGAAACTTACAGTCAACCGAGAAAAGAGCCGTACTGTCAGCGTGTTTGCAATCCGAAATTTTAAATTCCTTGGCTTTGCATTGGGAAGGAACGGGAAAGGCACTTATGTCCGAGTTCATTCGAAGTCATGGAAGAAGTTTAAGTCCAGATTGAAGGAGTTATCTTCCCGTAAGCGATGTCAGTCAATCAAGCCAAGCCTTGAGAAAATCAAGGTGTATGCAAGGGGATGGCTTAACTACTACGGAATTGCAAGTATGAAGAGCAACATAGATGACATCAACGGATGGCTCTATCACAGAATACGCATGTGTATATGGAAACAGTGGAAGAAACCTAGAACGAAATATAAAAATCTAGTCAAACTTGGAATCCCAGAACACTATGCGTCAACAATAGCAAACAGTCGCAGAAAGTATTGGTATATCAGCAATAACAAAGCTGTGATTTGGGCGCTGAATAAAGAAAGACTGATAAACAGTGGCTTTTATGATTTAGCCACAGCCTATCAGTCTGTGCACGTTAACTATTGAAAGCGCCGTATACCGAACGGTACGTACGGTGCTGTGAGAGGACGGCGGTTAGTCACCGCCTCCTACTCGATTTATACCTATATGTAGAACAGTTCGTGCATGTTGGGCTACCATTCGTGCATAGAGGGATTGAAAAAATTAAATACTCTGTTATATTAAGCACATACCATGGTAAACAAATAAAGTTGTCTGTAATTGTCAGACAATTAAGGAGGGGGGGGGGGGAAAACGATGGACAATAAGCAAGTAAACAAGGCACCCCAGAAAAGTGCCCGTCTCGTACTTCAGGCAGTGACTGCTATTGCTCGAAGTAATGCAAATTCATTGTGCCGTGGTTTGTTGTATGAACCAAAAGTACCAACGCAGTTAAAAAAATAAGATTGGGAGGAATTGACTATGATGTTAAAAAGTTTAAAACAGAAGATTGCAAAAGTAGGTATTGGTTTGTTTTGTGCAGGATGTGTATTTCTTTCTTCAGCAGCATATTCTCAGGCGGCATCTTACACCGCTTATGCACTTAAACTGAATAAGACTAATAACTTTACCTCTATGCATGCAAAAACAACATCCGATGATTACATCACAAATGAGGTAACAGCAATTACCAATACCTCTTACGCAAATTTCTGGGCTGTCAATAACAGCAAGAGTAAAATATCTAATAAGTATAAGCAGGGTGTTGGAACAGGATCTTGTAATTTAATCTTTACCAAGAGCGGTTATAATTCTACTAACACACAGGTCGGTATGGGAATGGAAAATTATCAATCTCAATTATCAACTGCATTTGTAAGTGGAAATGTAGATTTTAGATAACAGAAGGGATGGGCATAAACCTCTTCGTGGGTTTATGCCCTTTTGGTAAAGATTATGAAAAAAATGGTTCTTATAGAAATCAAACATTGTATTGATCGTGCAGAATATAAAGTTGTTTTTATTGCTCTAATGATTTTAAATATTGCTTCGTATATTTTATGTGTAAAAAATGATATAGGAAAAAGTTATCAATTTATTCGTTCAGCAAATGAAAATTTCGTATTACAGGGCACTGAAGCGGCATATATTCCATATATAATGTATCTGTTATTGCCTGTTTATGCAACAATTATTGCATCACTTTCCTTAATAAGAGAAGAAAAAAGCAATAGTTCAATCCTACTTATTCAAAGAATCGGGAAAAAGAAATATTTAGCAGGAAAATTATTTGGCATTCTGATTGTAACCTTTTTGACAATAACAATACCAATGCTCATAAATTTATTATTATGCCACTTGACATATCCAATACATGGATATGACAGTGCTTGGGGAGAACCTGATTACGCTATAGGTTTGGTATCATATAACGCTGACAATTTTCTTGATATGGTGAGATTGCAACATCCAACTTTATATAATCTAATATACATTTTTAATTACGGAATTTTTGGCTCGGGATTAGCTATCTTAGCTTATGCTCTTTCATATTATAACAAAATGAAAGTTCTATATTTCGCAAAGATACCTGGTGCTTTGTTTATATTCTATATTGTTTTTAATTTGATTGTTTCTGTCTTTGGGCTAAATGAATTCTCTATACAAGGTTATATTATGCCTAATGTTCATGGAAATATAATAGGAGAAATTGTTCTGATATTGCTTATTTTTGGATTAAGTATTGGCATTATACAGAGAAAAATAAAAAATTATGAAGTTATATAAGAAAAAAATTTTGAATGTTAATGTTGGAAAATGCTTACTAGTATCACTTATAACATTTGTAATTAGATATTTTTATGCTAATGTGTACTTGGGGTTTCATAATAGTCTGGTTACAATAACAGAAGGAGTACGTTCACAAATATATTTTGGGGGAATACTAATAGATCATTCGTTTGACCTTATATCTTTATCATTTTTTGCGATTTTGTTTATCCTTGAGATTTGTTATCTTACAATGGACTTATTTAATGATGCAAATGATAACATGGTAATTCTACTTCCTCGTTATGGGAAAAAACACATAATTTATAAGGATATATTAATAAAAATGATATTACGTGACTGTATTGTAGTTGTTTCCGATTATTTGTTTTTTCTTTTTGTAGAGCATACCTCTAATGGCTTAGAAGATTTCAAAGTTATTTTTATGCTATTGATAGAGATTTTTCATTTGCAAATGATTAGTTATTTGTTTTCATTTTGGAAAGATTCAATTATAGGATACATCGTTGCATTTATTGTATTTTTTATTCCAGTAATGGTGTGTGGATTTTATTTTTCAATGGGAAATGTTATATGGAAAATTTGGCATTATTCCTTGCTACATATTCCTTTATTTAATTGGCATAACAAGCTTATTATATATTATGTCGAAGAAAATTACGAATGGACTACAAGCAATATAGATTTATTGAATTTTAAGTCAAGCTGTCTCATTTCAGTTATATCATCCGCTGTTTTGGTGTGGATAGGTAAATTTCTTTGCGAAAAAAAACAAATATTGTGAGGTGAATGATATCCATGAATTTATATGTAAAATCTATTTCAAAGTCAATTAAAGGTGAAAAAGTGCTTGATGATATCAGTTATACATTTGAATCTGGTAAAATATATGGAATATATGGTAAAAATGGTTCAGGTAAAACAATGCTACTCAGAGCCATTGCAGGTTTTATAAATACAGACAAAGGATACATAAAATATAATCACAAGGCATTACATAAAGATATGGATGTTTTACCAGATTTAGGAGCTGTTATTGAAAATATTTCTTTTTGGAGTATGTATTCAGGATTTGAAAATTTGAAAATGCTTTCCAATATAAAAGGAATTGTATCAGATGAAGAAATATATGAAATAATGATATACTTTGGTCTTGATCCCAAATCAAAGAAAAAAGTAAATAAATATTCATTAGGAATGCGTCAAAAACTAGCTCTTTGTCAAGCACTGATGGAACATCCAAAAATTTTGCTTTTGGATGAGCCAACTAACGCATTGGATCAGCATAGCATTGATTTATTTCGTGAACGTATATTGGAAGAAAAAAAGAATGATACCATTACTATACTGACAAGCCATAATAAAGAAGATATTGAAATATTAGCGGATGAGAAGATATGCATGGAATTTGGTAAAATTAAGGAGTTGATGTAATGAAGAAATTTGTATTAACTATCTGTGTTGTAATCATTTGTATGGTGACAGCCTTATTCTATGGAAAGACTGGGATAAAAACAACTACAGGGGTTCATGATCCTGATATTGCTTTATCAGAAAATACAGCTATGGAAATTTTCTATACAGGAGGGCAGAAAACTTCTTACTTTAACAATGAAAGTAATTACTCATTGGATGATATGGAAAAAGATTCTTCTTTAATAGCTCGTATAACTGTAACAAATTCTCGTGAAATGAGTTTACGATCAACAAAAACAATGGTAAAAATAGAGGAAATCTATAAGGATAATTCTGCTAATCTTTCAGTAGGTGACTGTATTTACATTATAGAACCTGTATCATTTGTTAGAGGTGAAGAATTTTACACTAACGGATGGCAATATCTGAAGACCGAAGATACTTATTTAATATTTTTAAAAAATCTAGGATGTATTGATGGGTATAAATACACCAAAGAGGAAGAAAATTCATTTATGCCTGTATCGGAAATATATTCAAAGAGAAATCTAACTCATGATGAAAGTTGTGTGGTTTTTGATTCGGCGGAAACTCTCTATTCAAGTATATCTATGTTTGCATTTTTGACCTCAGAAAAAACTATAGTAGATAATTATGAGAAAATATGGAAAAACATTACAAATTCAGGTAAGTATGAATGATTTAATTATTTATGAATGAATCTCTCCTATTCTATTTCCTGTGAGAAGCGTATCAATGTTAGAAATTCATGGAGATACTGAATTAAGCAATATGGAATCATTCAATCTTAAAGAAACTAAAAATGGAGATAATAGAAATTGAATAAAAAGAAATTGGCAAAGAGTGTTGTAGGCATTGCTTTAATTGTAAGTGTAGCTATACTTATCGTTGTATGTGTTGGAAAAATAAAGCACATTCAGAATAAAAAAAATATTATTGGTACATGGAAGAATGCAAATGCAGAGGAAGTGTTTACCTTTCAAGAAAATGGAGGACTTGTTGTAAACAAAGATATGCCCGAATTGGGTATTACCTGTGGCAATGTATTATATAGCATATCTTCCTCAAATATGATTTTTGTGGAACAGAGAGATAATAGCGTGAATTTTGAGATAGAAGTAGATCAAAACGAATTAACAATCTTCTTTATGGGTCATAAATATTGGGAATTAACAAAATAGCAATTGCATATAAAGCGATACTCATGATATCCATAACCATAAAATATAGAGCCGATGAATCACTCGTTATTTCGATTGTGAGTTATCGGCTCTATTTCATTATTTATGGAAGGGCTAAAGAAATATCGTATTTTATAGAAATACTTTTGACAGATTTCTTCTCATTTTTATGTTCTTTTATCAAGTGCTATACCATTCCATATTCATCGCATTCACCCAATCTTGCATTTCTGAATCAAGATACAAACGGGCATATTCTAGTGGATTGTCAATCGCCAGTGCATCCAACATTCGTTGAGAGTTAGGAGTAGTAATCAATCCATCTTCTGCCTTGCCACAGTCAATCCGAAGTATGTAGCCATTGTAATAATTGATGTCTATGATGTTGTGATATTTATTATATTCTGCATGAACGATATTCATATTGCAAAGTCCTTTCTCTTATCTGTTTCAGTTGTAGAAGCATCTTGACCAGTTCCAGCCGATTATGTGATTTATATAATGTTATTAGCTGTTACCGGATTTTGCTTCCCTTGTTTTTGCCCTTATGAGGTGTCGTAACACAAGGGAAAAGGATATAACATAAGGGAAAGTCTAAGGGAAAGCTCACTTGCCAAAACTGTAGTAAAATCAAGGCATTGCGGATTTTATCGTAACACTTTATAATACCAGTTAGGTGTTAAAGAATTGTAGGTATCAAAATTGACATTTACAAATGAGATCAAAATATACAGACCATGTAAAAAACGGGTGATTTTCAGTGGAAATTCGCTTTGTTGAGGAATGTTTGCCATTCTATTGACAATGAAGCTTGCGTGCTTTTTAATGCACGTAAGCTTTTTTTGTGCACATAAAACAGCTAAACAGATTCATGAAGACGGCTCTTACCGGATACGGTTATGAATGGGCTGAAATTCAAACAGAAAGGAAGAGATTATGAAAAGATTGTATGTATATAAGATTCTGCTGGCTGTTCTTCTGGCCGTATGTGTGGCCGGTGTGGTTTTTTATCATAGGTTCAGTACAAGGTCAAGTGCTGACGAACTGTATGCCGGGGAGAAAAGCAGGCATACTGATGTTATGGCCACCTCAACGGATGGAATTGCGGCTATGGCCGGATATGAGATAAGTTATGAAGATGTGGACTGCATCCTAAGCGGCGATGTGGTGTTTTACAATGGGATGCCATACACGAGGCATTACACGGTGCATAAGGATGGTGTAGAGTACAGGGCATACTGCGGCGATCATAAGAAATATGAAGTTAAGAGCACGGACAAGGTGGCATTTTCCGTGACAAATGACAGACTGCTTCAGAAAGCGTTTCTGTATGGACCGGGAAGTGAATATGCGTGGTCTGGTTTTAAGGGGGTGTCCGCAGATCACAGACAGCTCATCATGACACTGACTTTGAATTATATAAGACATGGACAGTATTTTGACGTTATAGACGAATTCTATAAATACATATCGGAGACAAAGCGAGATGAGATCGTCCTTCAGGGAGATCAGGCAGATATAGAGATAATAGATGATGGAAGCAAAGAGAATTACGGTAATTATGTAAGTCTTAAGGATTATACCGGTTATGTGGACAAGAAGACTGGTGAGAAGAGAAGAAGAACCAGGATAATGAGGTGTAAGGCAGATGCTGAGAATGGAGTGAGGATCTCGGTACCGGCGGATACATGGCTCCATATCAGGAAAAGCGGAGAAAAGGAGTTCACCATCCACAAGACAGGTAAGGTAACTATAATGGGAGGCGACAGATTCTTTTTCAGTGCTGAGAAGGCTCATAAGGGAACGGGCACAGTAAAGTCTGGTAAAGGGATCCCCGGAGTTACAGTGTATACTGTAGATTCCACTCAGGTAGATGATGACCAGCAGTTGTTATTTGGAACGGTAGCTTCAAGCAGTATTTCTATGGATATTGAATGGACGGGAGAGAAGCCTGTTCTTGGAAAGTTCAGTCTGCACAAGACCGACAGAGATTCCGGCGCCGGTGTGGGAGAAGCTCTGTACAATATTGAGATGGAAGTGAAAAACGGCACACAGAGTCTGCGCACTCTGGTGGCTCAGATAGAGACTGATGAGAATGGACATGGTATAGTTGTGATGTCAGAATATGGCGGACTTGGAACCTATGAGATCACAGATATGCCGTTCGGAACATACAGGATATATGAGGAAAGGGCTCCGTACAACTATGAGAGAAACAGTGCTGTGGCACAGCTCGTTATAAACGAAGAAGGAGAATTCCTGTCCGTGGATGGCAAGGAGGTCAGAACATCCACGGAGCTTGAAATAAGCTGGGAGACTTGGGACAAGGTGATCTCAGGCAAGATTGATCTGAGCATATACAAACAGGATGTGGAGACGGGAGATAAATCTCAGGGAGATGCTGTCTTGTCAGGGGCTGAGTTTACAGTCAATTATTACAGGAATTTTTATAATTCCGTGGACGAGCTCCCAGAGAAGCCGGATCAGAGCTGGACGCTTAAGACGGATGACAGCGGTAAGTGCGGCCTTGAGGATGTGGTTTTGCAGACGGGAACAATCACGGTTCAGGAGACAAAAGCCCCAAAAGGGTACACGCTTGAGAATTCAATATTTAAAAGCGCAAAGGATGGCAATATTATAAAGGATAGTTCAGATGGAATATATCTGGACAGAATAGAACAGGATGGCGACACTGTTCGTTTGGTAAATGGCTATGAGCTTGTGGTCGGGAACCATGTCGTAAGAGGTGACTTCAAATTCAAAAAAGTGGATGCCGAGGATGGGACAGCGATCGCAAATGTGAGATTCCTCGTCGAGAACTCCGATGGCACCCAGTCTGCGGAGATAACAACTGATGCCAATGGCGAATACTCCAGTTCTGCGGATGATATCTGGTTTGGGGATGGAAAGCCGGACAAGACCAAAGGGTCACTGCCGTACGGAGAGTACACATTGACAGAGCTTCGTTGTGATGCAAATAAGGGAAAGTATAAGAGCATTGCTCCGATAAAATTCAAAATAGATTCAGATGAGTGCGTGCTTGATCTTGGGGACATAGTTGATGAGAGGATGCCGGAGATAGAATCTGTAGCGAAGAACAGTGAAGACGGATCGAAGTTCATTGATCCGGATGCGGAAACTGTAGATATCACGGACACGGTGAGTATGAAAGGGCTGGATATCGGGCACAGATACAAACTGAGCGGAAGCGTTGTCTCACAGGAGTCGGGCAGACCGCTTGGGGCAGATGAATCAACGTCAGAGAAATGTTTTACCGCAGATGCAGAGGAGATGACGGTGGATGTGAATTTCAGGTTTTCGACTGACAGCATAAGTGGTTCGGCTCTTGTCTGCTATGAGGTGCTTACGGATGAGGATTATGAGGGAGAGGTCGTAGCTTCACATGAGGATGTGAACCTTGCTTCACAGACAGTTTATACAAAAGAAAAAGAGAAGATCAGAGGGAGCATAAGTGTCCACAAGACGGATGATATTCTGGAGACACCTCTTGCGGATGCGGAGTTCACATTGTACAGGGCATCTGATCATGAAAAGCTCATGACAAAAAAGACTGACAAAGCCGGCAGTGTAGAATTCACCGGACTCGAGCCGGGAGAGTATTATATAAAGGAGACCAGAACTCCCAAGGGTTATATTGCTGACCCGGGGGTGAATTCCATACCGGTGAGCGTGCCGGAGAGTGCAGATGAGCCACCGGTGATAAATGTTAAAAATCACTATGGCATGGTGCATATACTCAAGACGGATCAGGAGGATGGCAGTCCGCTTGCCGGGGCTGTGTTTGGCATATATGATGACCGGGGTGCTCTGATCGCAAAAGCTGAATCGGAAGAAAATGGACAGGCTGTATTTTACGGACTTTCCAGAGGCACGTATAGCATAGAGGAGTTAGCTGCCCCGGAGGGTTACGAAAAAACAGACAAAAAAATTCAGATAGACACATCAAAAAGTGAATATACCATGGATGATCCGGTGATCATAACAAATCAGAAAATAAAAGAACATCCATCACCCGACACACCAAACACTCCTGATACGCCGGACACCGGAGATCGGGATCCTGTTTCGAAGGTCATACTGCTTATGTGCTTTGCCGTAGTTTCGGTTGCGGGAATCGTATTTTACAGGAAAAAATTTACCGGAGAATCAAAATGACAGTAATAATAACATGGGACAATGTGGTTGACCTTTAGATTTATAAGTGATAACATACAAAATGGACTTGTATAAATAATAAATATCACGTGAGGTGCGAAAGATGAGTAAAAGTTTTGATGATTTATTGGCAAAGGTTTCACAGTGCAGCAGAAAGACAGTTTCAGTTGCAGTAGCACAGGATGCGCCTATTCTTGAGGCTGTAAAGGCAGCAAAGGAGAAGGGAATCGCAGATGCTATACTTGTGGGTGACGAGGCAAAGATCAGAGAGGTCGCAGATCAGATCGGTATGGATCTTACAGGTTATGAGATCGTAAATGAGCCAGATGATATAGAGGCTTCACTTAAGGCAGTGAAACTTGTTCATGATCATAAGGCTGACATGTATATGAAGGGACTTCTCTCAACAAAGGATTTCCTGAAGAGTGTCCTCAACAAAGAGGTTGGTCTCAGAAATGGTAAGCCACTTTCACATGTATGCGTATTTGAGATCCCTGGTATTGACAGACTCCTGTACCTTACAGATGTTGCGTTCATGACTTATCCTTCACTTGAGGAGAAGAAGTCGATCATAGAGAACTCTGTAGAGGTTGCTCATGCGTGCGGAATACCTTGTCCAAAGGTTGCTCCACTTGCAGCAGTAGAGGTTGTAAATCCTAAGATGCCTGTAACAGTAGAGGCTGCTGAGCTCACAAAGATGAACGAGAACGGTGAGATCACAGGCTGTATCGTTGACGGACCTCTTTCAATGGATCTTGCGATCGAGCCAGAGGCAGCTATCCATAAGGGAGCTACAGACAGAAAGATCGTTGGAGATGCCGATATCCTTCTGTTCCCAGACATACATGCAGGTAACCTTGTATACAAGACACTTGTTCATACAACACAGTGTAAGAACGGATGTATCATAACAGGTACAGATGCTCCTGTAATCCTTACATCAAGATCAGATACATTTGAGGTTAAGCTCAACTCAATAGCACTTGCAGCAGTTGTTGCAGAGTCACTTAAGGCAAACAAATAAGCCATACATAAAAAACATTTGGAGGTTTAAAAAATGTCATATAAGATTCTTATAATAAACCCAGGTTCAACATCGACAAAGATCGGTGTGTTCGAGGACGAGACACTTCTGTTTGAGGAGACACTCAGACATACAACAGAGGAGCTTGCAGGCTTCAATATGATAGTAGATCAGAAGGACTTCAGAAAGAAGGTTATTCTTGATGTCCTTGCTGAGAAGAACTTTGACATCAAGACACTTGATGTATGTGTAGGACGTGGCGGAATGCTCAAGCCAATCCCAGGCGGTACATACGCAGTAAGCGATGACCTTCTTGAGGATCTTAAGATCGGTAAGCAGGGCCAGCATGCATCAAACCTTGGTGGTATCCTCGCAAGAGAGATCGGTGATGAGCTCGGAGTTCCTTCATACATCGTAGATCCAGTCGTTGTTGATGAGCTTATGCCATCATCAAGACTTTCAGGAGTACCTGAGCTTCCAAGAATAAGCGTGTTCCATGCACTCAACCAGAAGGCAGTAGCCAAGAGATATGCAAAGGAAGTTGGCAAGAAGTACACAGACCTGAACCTCATCGTAGTACATATGGGTGGCGGTGTATCAGTTGGTGCCCATGATCACGGTAAGGTAGTAGATGTATACAACGCACTTGACGGTGACGGTGCATTCTCACCAGAGAGAGCAGGTGGCGTTCCTTCAGGAGCACTTGTAAAGATGTGCTTCTCAGGCGAGTATACACAGGCTGAGGTTATGAAGAAGCTCGTTGGAAAGGGCGGCTTCAACGCTTACATCGGAAGCAACGATGCAAGAGATCTTGAGAAACTTGTCAATGAGGGCGATGAGCATGCAAAGCTTGTTCAGGATGCATTCTATCAGCAGGTTGCCAAGGATATAGGTGGTATGGCAACAGTTCTCAGAGGAAAGGTTGATCAGATCATCCTCACAGGTGGAATCGCATATTCAAAGCACACATGCGAAGAGCTTGAGAAGAGAGCAGGATTTATCGCTCCATTTACAGTATATGCAGGAGAGGATGAGCTTCTTGCACTTGCTCAGGGCGCACTCAGAGTCATGAATGGCGAAGAGGAGCCAATGAAGTATTAAGAGAAAAGTGATTTTCAGATAAAAAGTTCATGGCATATAACAGAAATTGCCATTATAACATAGGCCGTATTGTTAATAATACTAACAAGACGAAAGTCTTAAATAATTATTTCAATATGGAGGTACAGGGTTATGGCAAGTTCAAACTCTAACAAGACAAGTGTTCCAGAGGCAAAGAGTGCTATGAACAAGTTCAAGATGGAGGTAGCCAAGGAGATCGGTGTTGATCTTAAGGATGGCTACAATGGAGATTTAACATCAGCTCAGTCAGGTTCAATCGGTGGCGAGATGGTTCGTCAGATGATCAAGAGACAGGAAGAGCAGATGTCAGGAAGATAAGCCTGGCTTATAATCTCCGTTAGATCTACGAACAAAAAGAAGACCTGGTGTATGATCCATACATCAGGTCTTTTGTGTCGTGAAAACTTTGTATTATAATAATAGTATAATGGACTGGACAATCATTTGCACATTATGATATAATCGATGATTGATGTGGACTTTGTCCACACATATAAACAAGAAAAAGATAAATGGATGCTATCTGAGTGCCTTAATTGTAGGGCTTAAGGCACCATTTGCACATTTCAAGGAGGAAATAAAAAGATGAGTTTCACAGTAGAAAAGCTTGAGCACAGCATGGCAAAGCTTACAATCACAGTACCTGCAGCAGATTTTGACAAGGCAATGACAGCAGCTTACAACAAGACAAAGAACAGATTCAATGTTCCAGGCTTCCGTAAGGGCAAGGTGCCAATGGCATTCATCGAGAAGATGTATGGCCCGGAAGTATTCTATGAGGATGCTGCAAATGCAATGATCAACGAGTATTATCCAAAAGAGGCTGTAGCTTCAGAGCTTGAGATCGCATCACAGCCAGTTATTGACGTAATAGAGATGGGCAAGGGCAAGGATTTCGTATTCACAGCAGAGGTTGCTGTAAAGCCTGAGGTTACACTTGGCGATTACAAGGGAATCGAAGTTGAGAAGATCGACGTTGAAGTAACAGATGACGAGGTTCTTGAGGACATCAAGAAGGAGCAGCTTCAGAACGCAAGAAAGGTACTCGTAGAGGGAAGAGCAGCACAGCTTGACGATGAGGTTACTCTTGACTTCGAGGGATTTGTTGATGGTGTTCCATTTGATGGTGGAAAGGGTGAGAACTACAAGCTCGTTCTTGGCTCACATTCATTCATCGATACATTTGAGGATCAGCTTGTTGGTAAGAACATCGGAGAGGATGTTGAGGTTAACGTAACATTCCCAGAGGATTACCAGGCTGAGGAGCTTGCAGGAAAGCCGGCAGTATTCAAGTGCAAGATCAACTCTATCACAGAGTCACAGCTTCCAGAGCTCAATGATGAGTTCGCAAGCGAGGTAGGCGGATGCGATACACTTGACCAGTACAAGGAAGAGGTAAAGCAGAAGATACTTGCAAAGAAGAACAGAGACGCTGCAAACGAGAAGGAAGCAAAGGTTCTTGACAAGGTTATCGAGAACGCAACTATGGATATTGCAGATGCACAGGTTGAGGATATGCAGAAGAGAATGAAGGATGAGTTCGCTCAGACACTTCAGTATCAGGGAATCAGCCTTGAGCAGTATATGCAGATCGTAAACGTTACAGAGGAGTCTCTCATGGAGAGAATCAAGCCGGACGCACTCAAGAGAATCCAGCAGAGAGCAGTTCTTGAGGCTGTAGTAAAGGCTGAGAACATTGAGGCTACTGACGAGGAAGTTGACGAGGAGCTTTCAAAGATGGCAGCTCAGTACCAGATGAAGCTTGAGGATATCAAGGGATTCATGGGCGACGCAGAGAAGGACAGCATCAAGAAGGATGTAGCAGTTAAGAAGGCTGCAAAGCTTCTTGTAGATGAGTCAAAGGAAGTTTAATATTTTAACAGACAGATTGGCTTGATATGTATTGGAGGTAGATAACATGGCATTGGTACCATACGTTGTAGAACAGACTAGCCGCGGAGAGCGAACATACGATATTTATTCTAGATTGCTGAAAGACAGAATCATCTTTCTTGGAGATGAGGTAAATGATGCAACTGCAAGCCTTGTTATAGCACAGTTGTTATTCCTTGAGTCAGAGGATCCTTCAAAGGATATCTCGTTATATATCAACAGCCCGGGTGGATCAGTTACAGCCGGAATGGGAATATATGACACAATGAGATATATCAAGTGTGATGTTTCAACAATATGCTGTGGAATGGCAGCGAGCATGGGAGCATTCCTTCTTGCAGGAGGAACAAAGGGCAAGAGATATGCGCTTCCAAACTCGGAGATCATGATACATCAGCCACTTGGTGGAACTCAGGGGCAGGCAACAGAGATAGAGATCGCAGCCAGACATATATTAAAGACAAAAGAGAAACTCAACAAAATGCTGAGTGAGAATACAGGAAAACCACTTGATGTTATCGCGGCAGATACAGATCGTGATAACTGGATGACTGCTGAGGAGGCTTGTGCATACGGCCTTATCGACAGCGTTATAACAAACAGATAATACAGATAGAGATATCTGATATGTAGAAGATGTATCAGTTGGTTGGAGCCAGCCTGCAGAACCGGCGGTGTATTCGCAGATTCTGGAAAAGACTGGCTCCAGACAATTATAAATAGTGAATAATCGAGGTATTGTAATGGCAGATCGTAGTGACGAGAGAAAACAGCTCAGATGTTCTTTCTGTAATAAGACACAGGATCAGGTTAGAAAACTCATAGCCGGACCTGGGGCTTACATATGTGATGAATGCGTAGAGATATGCTCAGAGATAATAGAAGAAGAACTGGTTGACGCAGGACTTGATTCAGATGGTGATATCAATCTGTTAAAGCCAAAGGAAATAAAAGAATTTCTTGATGAGTATGTAATAGGTCAGGAAGAGGCAAAAAAGGTACTGGCGGTTGCCGTGTACAACCATTATAAGAGAATACTTGTGCAGAAGGATTTTGAGGTTGAATTACAGAAGAGTAATATCCTCATGGTTGGCCCAACGGGATCAGGTAAGACATATCTTGCCCAGACCCTTGCAAAATTGTTAAACGTTCCTTTTGCAATAGCAGATGCTACAACTCTCACAGAGGCTGGATATGTAGGAGAGGATGTTGAGAACATTCTCCTGAAGCTTATACAGGCCGCTGATTATGACATAGAGAGAGCTGAGCATGGAATAATCTATATTGATGAGATAGACAAGATCACAAAGAAGAGCGAGAACGTATCCATAACCAGAGACGTGTCGGGTGAGGGCGTTCAGCAGGCTTTGTTAAAGATAATAGAGGGCACTGTGGCTTCAGTTCCACCTCAGGGTGGAAGAAAGCATCCGCATCAGGAGCTTATCCAGATCGATACGACCAACATATTATTCATATGTGGTGGTGCGTTCGAGGGACTGGAGAAGATCATAGAGAACAGAGTTGGCCAGAAATCAATTGGCTTTAATGCAGAGGTTATAGAGCAGTCAGAGCAGGACGTTGGACAGCTCCTCAAGCAGGTTATGCCACATGACTTTGTAAAGTATGGACTTATCCCTGAATTTGTGGGAAGAGTTCCTGTTGCAGTGACTCTGGATCTTCTGGATGAGGATGCACTTGTGAGAATACTGACAGAGCCAAAGAGTGCAATATGCAAGCAGTATAAGAAGCTTTTTGAGCTTGATGGAGTTCAGCTTGAGATAGAGGATGATGCACTCAGAGAGATAGCAAAGGAAGCTATGGAGCGTAAGACCGGAGCTAGAGGACTTCGAGCTATCATGGAGAATGCTACACTTAATCTTATGTACGAGATCCCTTCAGATCCAACTATAGAGAAGTGTGTTATTACCAAGGGTGTCATAACAGGCGATGAAGAACCTGTACTGACTTACAGAGATCCATCAGAGGATACAGACCTTCCTAAGAAAAAGGTAAGGAAGAAAAAGGCAAATACAGATAACGGCGAGAGTGCATAGTCATTATTGCCGAAATGAGACGTTACAACGCTGACATACATTTGCGCCCTTATAAGCCTTTAAATGTGCAGTGTTGATAACGTCTTATTTTTTAATGATATATACGGAGATAACAGGTATGAATGAGAAAATGTTAGAGATGACAATGATTAGTCTTGACGATGGCGTGGTTATGCCGGAATTGTCCTTCTATCTTGATGCGACAACGCGTGAAGCCTGCGAGGCGGTGGGACATGCAGTCAAGAATGAGGAATGTATATTTCTGGCAAATCCTGTTCATAAGAACGGCGATAAGACAGTTTCGTTTTATGAGATAGGTGTCATAGCCAGGATAAAGCAGTTTGTCAGACTTCAGAACAAAGGCATGAGAGTTCTCATACAGACTGAGAAGAGAGCGCGCCTTGTGGATTACAGCAAGGATAAATATTATGTGTGCCACGTGACAGATGTGGAGGAGACTAACGACATCAGCGAGGATGAGGAGAAGGCTATACAGAGCATACTCAAGGAAAAGCTTAAGGAAGCATTTGACGAGGGTATAGTGAAGAACAACGTTCTGTACAGGGAGATACGTTCATTCAAGTCTGTCAGAAAGCTGGTTGACAGCATGGCCGACTATGTGAATATATCTGATGACAACAGGCAGGAGCTTCTGG
The DNA here is from genome assembly GCF_025567285.1 of Coprococcus aceti. Classification (NCBI taxonomy): domain Bacteria; kingdom Bacillati; phylum Bacillota; class Clostridia; order Lachnospirales; family Lachnospiraceae; genus Coprococcus; species Coprococcus aceti. The sequence goes on along the minus strand of NZ_JAOQJT010000002.1, from coordinate 466,039 downwards.
AGATGCTAGATGTCAGAAGCCGCGCTATGAGGTTGATACAGATAATGGAGGAAGTTCTCGGAATCGGCAAGATCAAGAAAGAGATCATGGAAAAGGTCAATCAGGAGACCGCTGAGAATCAGAGAAAGTATGTGCTCAGAGAGCATATGTCCGTTATCCGTAAGGAGCTTGGTGACGACGGCGTAGATGCAAATGTCAGAGAATTCCAGAAGAGACTCGATGAGGCGGGTTGCAGCCAGGAAGTATACGATAAGATAGAAAAAGAGATAAATTACTATAAGGGCATACCTCAGAATGCAGTGGAGAGCAGTGTGTCGGCAAACTATATCGATGTGATGCTCAGCTATCCGTGGAATGTGTCAACGGAAGATAATAATGATCTGCAGTCAGCCATAGACATACTTGACAAAGATCACTATGGCCTTGAGGAGGTCAAAGAGAGGATCGTTGATTATCTTGCTGTTCATATATTGAGCAATAAGGGGGACCTTCCGATCATTTGTCTTGTGGGACCTCCGGGAACAGGAAAGACATCCATAGCAAGGTCGATAGCCCGTGCAACATCGAGGAAATATGTCCGCTTATCACTGGGCGGAGTCCACGATGAGGCGGAGATCCGAGGTCACAGGAAAACATATGTGGGAGCTATGCCTGGAAAGATTGTACAATCCATGATAAAGGCAAAGACGAACAACCCGCTCATGCTTCTCGATGAGATAGACAAGGTGAGCAGTGATTACAAGGGAGACGTGTCATCGGCACTTCTCGAGGTGCTTGATGGTGAGCAGAACAAAGAGTTCAATGATCACTATTTTGGAGTGCCGGTGGATCTGAGCAATGTGCTGTTCATAGCAACGGCGAACGACATCTCCGGTATACCGGGGCCGCTCCTCGACAGAATGGAAGTCATAAATATATCGGGATACACGGAGAATGAGAAGTATCATATAGCAAAGCTGTACCTTGTGGAGAAGACCCGTGAGAAGAACGGACTGACAAAATCTCAGTTCAAGATAGATGCCGGTGCCATAAGGGAGATCATAAGCCACTACACGAGAGAGGCGGGAGTCAGAAGTCTTGAGAGAAATATAGACAAGGTGTGTCGGAAGGCCTGCCGCAAGATACTCACCGGTGAGATGGATGTGGTCAAAGTCACAAAGAAGAATATCCAGGATTTCCTTGGCCCATACAAATATAAAGATGAGAATGGAAATCTGAAGAATAAAATTGGCGCTGTCAGAGGCCTTGCTTGGACGGCGGTTGGCGGTGTCACTCTGGAGATAGAGGTCAATGTGCTTCCGGGGACAGGAACTCTTCAGCTCACAGGTAAGATGGGCGATGTTATGAAGGAATCCGCTTATGCGGGAATGAGTTATATCAGATCCCTCAAGGAATCACTGGCGCTTGGAGACGATTACTTTGCAAAGCACGATTTCCATATCCATATACCGGAGGGGGCAGTTCCAAAGGATGGTCCGTCTGCCGGAATAACCATGGCGACAGCGTTGTATTCAGCCATATTTAACGTGCCGGTTAATGGCAGAATAGCTATGACAGGAGAGATAACTCTCAGAGGAGAGGTGCTTCCTATTGGAGGCCTGAAGGAGAAGCTCCTTGCAGCCAAGATGATCGGTGTTAAAGATATACTGATACCGTCGAAAAATGAGAGCGATTATCTGGAGCTGGATGAAGAGATAACATCGGGAGTCAATATTCATTTAGTGGAAGACATGAGGCAGGTGCTTGACCTTGCCCTTGTCAGATAAGGAGAAGTATATGATAGTAAAGAGCGCTGAGCTTGAGACTGTGTGTGGAATTACAAGTAAATTACCTGATAACGATCTCCCGGAGATCGCATTTGCCGGCAAGTCAAATGTAGGAAAATCATCTCTGATAAATGGATTGCTTAACAGGAAGTCGCTTGCCAGAACATCCGCGCAGCCAGGTAAGACACAGACGATCAATTTCTATAATGTTAATAAAAATCTGTACTTTGTGGATCTGCCGGGATATGGATATGCAAAAGTATCGGTGGAGATAAGAGCAAAATGGGGCAAGATGATCGAGAGATACCTTCACGGTTCCCCGCAGCTCAAAAAGGTATTCCTGCTGATAGACATAAGACATGTGCCATCGGAGAATGACTGCATGATGTATGACTGGATCGTGGACAATGGCTATGAGCCGGTGATCATTTGCACAAAACTGGACAAGATCAAGAGAAGCCAGGTTCAGAAGAACTTGAAGCTCATACGTGAGAAACTGGATCTTGTTCCTGGAACAACGATGATACCGTTCTCCGCACAGACAAAGCAGGGAAGAGATGAGATCTGGAATCTCATAGAGGAGACACTGGCACAGGAGCAGCAGTAAAGTAACATGAACATATAGTCAGATAAATAGACAAAAAAATGACTGAGAATATCGAGGAGTATAATTCTTTTCGGTATTCTCAGTCATTTTTATACTGATATTAGCTGGATGTGTTGGATGCCCATAACTGTTTTACGAGTATATCATATATCTCAGTGCTTTTCTGACGCCAGTTGTCACATATGGCAACAGCCACGGCCTGGGTAGGCACGCTGAACTTTATATCCAGCAGCGGCTCGTTCCTGTCGTTGATGACGCAGGAGACGGTATATTCATTGGAATCGTTGAGGTAGTAGTCAGACTGTATCTCAGTTTCCTTTTTGAGGTTGATCTGCTGTTTCTCAAAGAAATCCAGTATATCCTGTTTGATGGCATATGGGATCCTGTTCTCGAACATGCTCAGGGCTTCCTCACCTTTGTAGGTTATCTTATAATGGGATGCGCCTCTTATGCTTGATACATATACAAATTCGCTTTCTATAAGTCCGTTTATGGCTTCCTGAAGAGTGAAATAATTGGTGTAGCCCTTCTCCAGAACAAAGTCTGAAATCTGTGAATTGGTCAGAGTGAAGTTAACTCTGTCAAGCATATAGAGCACTATGAGTTTATATAATACAATAGATTCGGTTCCCATATCGTGTATCCTTTGTTAAAATGTTTGTCCGTGCTGATGAACGGACAACATTCATATGATAACATTAGTAAAATTTAAAATCAATATATTTACAATTGTTCTATTTATGTTATAATAAGCGAGAATAATATGCGTGCTTAGCGCATTTTTATTTTTTTACCGTAATTGAATTTGATGTATCATTGAGAGACACTACTTATTTCTTAGAGTGTTTATATTCCCATAATACTTAATTTATTTGTTAATCATTGGTTTCAGTGAAAGGAGACAATTATATATGGATTTTAGTAAAGCTTCTCTTGCAGAGTTGCGTCAGTTTACCAAGGATAATGGTATAAAAGGCTGCTCGGGAATGAAGAAGGCGGAGCTTGCGCAGTTCCTCATAAAATATGTGGAGGAGCATGTGACAGCGGTTTCAGTGGAAAATAAGAAAAATGTGTCAGAGCCTAAGACCGAGCATGTGGTCAGAGAGACAGCCGGAGACACAGAATACAGAAAAACCAGGATAGTACATCACTCTGAGGGCTCAAGAGGTGATGATTTCAGGGAGAACAATGGACAGAGACGTATGAGAAGAATGGCTACATATCAGGATCACAGCCAGAATCAGGAGAGATACCAGGATAGAGGTCAGAATCAGGACAGAAACCAGGAAAGGTATCAGGACAGAGGTCAGAGCCAGGAGAGATACCAGGACAGAGGCCAGAATCAGGACAGAGTCCAGTCAAATCAGGCGGCACAGAACGTGAACGAGTATCTGCCGGAGCTCGACAGTGGAAGACAGGCTCACGGAATACTTGAGGTCATGCCTGAGGGATATGGCTTCATAAGAAGTGCAAACTATCTTCCGGGAGATCAGGATATATATGTGTCACCGGCACAGATCAGAAGATTTGGTCTCAAGACAGGAGATATAGTCACAGGTAATATAAGAAACAAGACACAGGGAGAAAAGTTCAGTGCCCTTTTATATGTGGCAAGCGTGAACGATGAGGATCCTGTGGTCATAGCGGCCCGCAAGAGCTTTGAGGAGATGACCCCTATCTTCCCTAATGAGAGGATAGAGCTTGACGGAGACGGTGCTCCTATCCCTATCAGGATGATCAATCTTCTTGCCCCTATAGGTAAGGGACAGAGAGGCATGATCGTTTCACCACCTAAGACAGGAAAGACGACTCTTCTCAAGCAGATCGCAAAGCAGATCAGCAGAAGATATGAGGATATGCACCTGCTCGTCCTTCTCATAGATGAGAGACCTGAGGAGGTAACAGACATAAGAGAGTCCATAGAGGGCCCTAATGTGGAGGTTATCTATTCAACATTTGATGAGCTTCCAGAGCATCATAAGAGAGTGTCAGAGATGGTCATTGAGAGAGCAAAGAGACTTGTGGAGTCCAAGAAGGATGTCGTGATCCTGCTCGACAGTATCACACGTCTGGCAAGAGCGTATAACCTCACGGTCGCTCCTAGCGGAAGAACTCTGTCAGGTGGTCTTGATCCTGCAGCGCTTCACATGCCAAAGAGATTCTTTGGTGCCGCCAGAAACATGCGTGAGGGAGGAAGCCTTACGATCCTTGCCACAGCGCTGGTCGACACGGGCAGCAAGATGGATGACGTTGTATTTGAGGAGTTCAAGGGAACCGGTAACATGGAGCTTGTGCTTGACAGAAAGCTCTCAGAGAAGAGGATATTCCCTGCCATAGATATAGCAAAATCCGGCACCAGAAGAGATGATCTTCTGCTCAACAAGGAAGAGCAGGAGGTTGTCACAGCCATTCACAAGGAGCTCATGGGAAGTAAATCAGAGGATATTCTTGAGGATGTCAGAAAGCTGTTTGTTCGTACCAGAAACAACAAAGAATTTATCCACTATGTAAAGCAGTCACTTCTCAGAAAATAACAGCAGGATTGTTGAGATGATTTTGTCAAAAAAATCAAAAAACTGCTTGCATTGTACTGGTCACTATGTTAGAATACAGAAGTTGTGTTATGAAGAACCCTGGCTTTATGCCTGTTCTCATATATAAATATATATGTAAAGAGGTGAAAAAGAATGCGTAAAGGAATACATCCAGATTACTATCAGGCAAAGGTTGTATGTAACTGTGGTAACGAGTTCGTTACAGGATCAACAAAGGAAGAGATTCACGTAGAAATTTGCTCAAAGTGTCATTCATTCTACACAGGTCAGCAGAAGGCAATCAAAGCACGTGGTAGAATTGATATGTTTAATAAGAAGTATGGCGTTCAGGCCAACTAATAAAAACGTTGATAGCTTGAGGTTATTTTACAATAATCTCAAGCTGTTTTTTTATTATCCAGTTAAATATACCGATAGGAGATTGGCGTGAAGAGAGTAAGAATAGGCGGTCAGGCTGTCATGGAAGGTGTCATGATGAAAAATGGCGACAGATATGCGGTGGCAGTCAGAAAACCGGATAAAGATATAGAAGTGAAAGTTGTGGATTATGTGTCCATGGCATCGAGAAGTGTATTTTTCAGAGTTCCTATAATCAGGGGAGTTGTCAATTTCGTGGAATCCCTCGTGATAGGAGTGAAGACCCTCACATACTCAGCATCGTTTTACGATGACGAGGAGCCTGAGAAGGCGGAGAAAGAGAAAAAAGAAAAGAAAAAAGAGAGGACACCTGAGCAGCAGAAAAGAGCGGACGATGCGGCGATGATAGGTACAGTGTTATTTTCACTTGTATTTGCCATCGCGTTATTCATGATGCTTCCTGCATTTATCGGGGAACTCATAGACAAGGTTATAGATAACAGGATCATCATGTCTGCCATAGAGGGAGTTATAAGACTTGGAATATTCCTGGGATATGTGGCACTCATATCGCTTATGAAGGATATACAGAGAGTGTTCATGTACCATGGGGCAGAGCACAAGACGATCAACTGTTTTGAGGCTGGGGTGCCACTGACTCCGGAGAACGTGAAGAAGTATTCAAGATATCATAAGAGATGCGGAACAAGCTTTCTGTTCATCGTAATGATAATAAGCATAATTGTTTTCATGTTTATAAGCGCAGATACGGCATGGCTCAGACTTGTCATAAGACTGTTGCTGGTTCCGGTAATCGCCGGTATATCATACGAATTTATAATGTTTGCTGGCAAGAGTGATTCAAAGCTTGCAAATGCGTTGTCAGTTCCGGGAATGTGGGTTCAGAGACTCACCACAAGGGAGCCGGATCTTGACATGATAGCAGTTGCGATAAAGTCCGTGGAGGCAGTTATAGACTGGGAGGCATACCAGGACGCCATGCACAAGGGCGAGATAGAAGATTAAAGGATTTCGATAGAGATGAAGCTGTGTGAACTTTTGAGAATGGGACGGGACAGGCTGAAGAAAAGTGATGTTCCTGATGCGGATATAGACGCTGATATATTGTGGCAGTACCTGTCGGGTATGAACCGTATGGATATGATCATGGCCAGAGAAGATGACGTGGATGATGATAAATCGGAAGCCTACATGAAGCTCATAGAAAAGAGGAGCACAAGGATTCCGCTTCAGTATATCACAGGTGAGCAGAATTTCATGGGATATGATTTTGATACTGCAGAAGATGTGCTCATTCCAAGGATGGACACAGAGACTCTTGTTGAGACGGCATTGAAGCTTGTAAAGGACGCTGACCATAACGTTGATGTTCTGGACATGTGCTGCGGTTCGGGCTGCATAGGAGTATCGTTTGGACTCTGGAATAAGAACAGCAGGATCGTACTTGCCGATGTATCTGAGGCAGCGATCGGTCTTGCAAGGAGAAATGTAGCGAAACTGTGTGCAGGGGATGATAGATTTGAAGTGGTCAGGACGAATCTCTTTGAGCAGATATCCGGGAAATATGACCTCATACTGTCGAATCCTCCATATATAAGAAGTGATGTCATAGAGACACTCATGCCGGAGGTCAGGGAGCATGAACCACATCTGGCACTTGACGGAACGGCGGATGGATTGTATTTTTATAGAATAATAGCCGATAAGGCGAGAGAATATATAAAGGATGAAGGATATGTTGTATTCGAGATTGGCAATGATCAGGCAGAAGATGTACAGTACCTCCTTGTAGATTCAGGTTATGACGATATACATGTTGTACAGGATCTGAGTGGTAATGACCGGGTGGTGTACGGCAGATATGACAGAGAAGATAACCGGTAGATTTAACGCTGCAGGAGACAGCGTGACAGAATGAATATAGAGAGGTATAGATATGTTTGACAGATTAGAAGAACTTGTAGATAAGCTTGATACGATAAATAATCAGCTCACCGATCCTGATGTTGTGTCAGATCAGAACAAATTCAGAAAGCTCATGAAGGAGCAGAGCGATCTCTCACCTATAGTTGAGAAGTACCATGAGTACAAGGATGCAAAGACTACCATAGAGGACAGTCTTGAGATTCTTGAGGAGGAGAGCGACGAGGAGCTCCGCGAGATGGCAAAGGAAGAGATGAATGAGGCAAAGGCGAATCTCGAGACCATAGAGCAGGAACTCAAGATTCTTCTGCTTCCAAAGGATCCTAACGATTCCAAGAACGTAATCGTGGAGATCCGTGCCGGTGCAGGCGGAGATGAGGCTGCTCTGTTCGCATATGAGGTGTACAGAATGTACCAGAAATATGTTGACCAGTTTAAGTGGAAGGTTGAACTTATGAGTGTCAACGAGAACGGTATCGGAGGATTCAAGGAGGCTGTGTTCATGATCACCGGAGACGGTGCGTACTCCAAGATGAAGTACGAGAGTGGTGTACACAGAGTACAGCGTATACCTAAGACAGAGTCAGGCGGAAGAATCCATACATCGACCATAACAGTTGCGGTTATGCCTGAGGCTGAGGAAGTTGATGTAGAGATAAATGAGAATGATATAAGGATAGATGTAATGCGAGCATCCGGAAACGGTGGACAGTGTGTCAATACAACCGATTCGGCAGTACGTCTTACACATATACCTACAGGAATAGTGATCTACAGCCAGACAGAGAAATCACAGCTCCAGAACAAGGCAAAGGCATTTGCCCTTCTGAGATCAAAGCTGTACGACATGGAGCTCCAGAAGCAGCATGACGCAGAGGCTGCGGACAGAAGAAGCCAGATAGGAACAGGAGACAGATCAGAGAAGATCAGAACATACAATTTCCCTGAGGGAAGAGTTACAGATCACAGGATCAAGCTCACATTATACAAGCTTGACCAGATCATGAACGGAGATCTGAATGAACTTATAGACAGTCTTATAGCGGCTGACCAGACAGCAAAGCTGGCACAGGTGAATGAGGAGGAATAATATGGCAGCGTGGAGCGACAATATAAGAAAAGTAGAACCTTATGTTCCGGGTGAACAGCCTAAGGATACAGATGTGATAAAGCTCAATACGAATGAGAATCCGTACGGCCCGTCACAGAGAGTGAAGAATGCAATAGTGGATATCGATACACTCAGATTATATCCGGATCCAACAGCATCGGCACTTGTCGATGTGCTTGCAGAGTATCACGGAGTTGATCCTTCACAGGTATTTGTGGGAGTGGGTTCGGATGATGTGCTTGCCATGTCGTTTCTTACATTTTTCAACTCTGACAAACCAATATTGTTCCCTGACATTACATATTCCTTCTATGATGTGTGGGCAGAGCTTTTCAGTATCCCTTACGAGAGACCGGCACTTGACGAAAACTTCAGGCTGGTGAAGGAGAATTACTACAGAGAGAATGGGGGAATCGTATTCCCTAATCCAAATGCCCCTACAGGAATATACGAGGACATAAAGAATGTGGAGGATATAGTCAGCCACAACAAAGATTCGATAGTCATAGTAGACGAAGCGTATATAGATTTCGGCGGCGAGTCGGCACTTGGCCTTATAGACAAATATGACAATCTTGTGGTTGTAAGAACGTTCTCAAAGTCGAGATCCATGGCGGGACTCAGGATAGGATATGCAATAAGCAACCCGGTTCTGATAAAGGCCCTCAATGACGTAAAGTATTCATACAACTCATATACAATGAACAGACCATCACTGATAATGGGAACAGAGTCAGTTAAGGACGATGAGTATTTTAAGGAGACTGTTTCAAAGGTGGTCGCCACGAGAGAGAGATTCGTGGAAGCTATAAAGCCACTTGATTTTACATGCCTTCCTTCGTCTGCAAACTTTGTATTTGCAACGCATAAGGATATTCCGGCAAAGGAGATATTCCAGGCTGCGAAGGATGCCCATATATATGTCAGATATTTTGACAAACCACGTATAGACAATTATCTGAGGATATCCATTGGTACGGATGAAGAGATGGATAAATTCACAGAGTTCCTTACAAATTATATACAGGAGAGATAATAAACAGACCGCTGTGCCGAAGACATGGCGGTTTTTTCTTGATATGGCGGCAACAACTGTGCCAGGATTCCACTATAAAGCGCAGGATTCCACTATAAAGCGCACCAAAACTATTGAATTTGGCAGAGTTTTTCTATAGAATTCACCCATGAAATATTTCAGGAAAAAATATCGGGACGTTTCGTTTGATTTTGTTTGTAAAAGGAGAATTGAATGAATTTTGATGAATTTATAGCCAGAGTAGTGGATGAAATGAGAAGCAGACTTCTCAGACAGGGAGATGGATCAGACATCCGGGTCAATAAGGTTTTGAAGAATAATGGGGTGGAGCTCACTGCGATGAATGTGTGCAAGAGCTCTGAAGAGGTGTGTCCTACGATATATCTTGATCCGTTTTACAGGGATTATGAGCAGGGGATGGATTTTGATGTTGTTATGGAAGATATATGCAGGCTCAGAGAGGCGAACTGCAGGTGCAGGAAGCTTGATATACGCGATGTGGTGGATGAGACGAAGGTTATGGACAACATAATATTGCGGCTTGTCAACAGGGAGCGAAATAGCCGGCTGCTTGAGAGTGCACCATTTATAGAGTTTAATGATCTTGCGATAACTTTCAGAAGGGTGCTGAGTCTGGATAACGACGGCCTGGCAACCACGATAGTCAACAATAATGATGTGAAGAGGTGGAGAGTCAGTCTGGATACATTGTATAAGAATGCACTTAAGAACACCCAGAGAATGTTTCCGTGTGTAAGGCAGAACCTTTTTGATGCGCTGAAGGGCAGATATGAAGGGATAGATTTCGATGACGACTGTGACAATGTGGACGAACTGTACATGTTGTCAAACACGCACGGTATCAATGGGGCCACGGCCGTACTGTATGATGGAATGCTTGAGGAGTGTGCGAATATGGTGGGTGATGACATATATATCCTGCCATCCAGTGTGCATGAGCTGCTGTTTATCAGGGCAAGTGCGGATTACACAGAGGATTATTACAAGGATCTCATAAGAGAGGCGAACAAGGTAACAGTGTCTGCCTTGGATTATCTGTCTGACAGTTTGTATATGTACAGCAGGGAAAAAGGAAAACTCTTGATAGTCTAAAATGTTGACAAAATATATCCCATGACATAGAATAAAATCAGTGTTCTAAGGGCAAAATTATGTGTAATGGGAGGAACAGACATTGGAGGATAGTTATATTTCGCGCAGAGATAAAATTGTCGCTTCAGCTATCGAACTAATTGGAGATTTGGGATTACATGCTCTTACACCGAAGAACCTTGCACGAAAGCAGAATATATCTGATACGCTGATATATAAGTATTTTGGGGGTATAGATGAGGTACTTATAGCGGTTGTGAACGAATATGCGGCATTTGATGTCAATATCCAGAGGACTGTTGAGAGACTTGACGGGACATACCTAGATAAGATCAAGTATTATGCAGATACATATGCAACATATTATGATAACTATATTGGTATGGGTGCGATAATGCTGCATTATGAAGAATTGCTTCACATGTCAGAGACGAGAGAGATCATCTCTGAGTGTATGTTGAAGCGTAATGATTTTGTATGCACATTGTTTCAGAGTGCGATTGACAGCAAGGAGATACGAGCGGTTTTCTCACCGAAGGAACTTACGCTCATGTTCAACGGAATTTTTACAGAGGGATTGCTTGAACGGAGAAACCAATACTCAAGGAAGAGTTTCAGGGGTGAGATCAAGGAGATGCTCAGTCATCTTGAGAAAGTACTTAGGTTGTAAAATTAGGGAGGAATTGTCATGAAGATATTAATAGCTGAGGATGATGTTGCAAATGCAAAATTTTTATCCAAGTATTTGAGTAAGTTTGGTGATGTGGTCATAACACCTGATGGAATCGCAGCGGTTGATGAATTTGTAAATGCTCTTGAGAAGGGCGAACTGTTCGAGCTGGTGTGTCTTGATATCATGATGCCAAAGATAGATGGGTATAAAGTTCTGGCATCCATAAGAAGTGCAGAGAGAAAGCACGGAGTGTCAAGGATGCTCAGATCGAAGGTCATAATGACCAGCGCACTTGACGAGGCAAGCTTTGACAGTAATCTCGCCAGCGACGATTATGATGATTACATATGTAAGCCGATTGATATCATGAAGTTTAATGACATGCTGAAGAAACTGGACATTATCAAGTAGATGATATGATATTGATACATGCGAAGCCCGTTATTGTAAGATATCGGGCTTCGAAGTGTCTTATGACACTGAATATTAGATGGCAGGGACATAAAGATGGATTTATTTGAGTATATGAGGGAGAATTTCTCGGAGGATGATTCTCCTCTGGCAAAAAGAATGAGACCGACCAGCCTTGATGACGTGGTTGGACAGGAACATATTATAGGCAAGGACAAGCTTTTGTACAGGGCGATAAAAGCGGATAAGATAAGTTCGCTTATATTTTATGGCCCTCCGGGGACCGGCAAGACTACGCTTGCCATGGTCATAGCCAATACAACCAAGGCAGAGTTCAGACAGCTCAACGCCACAACGGCGGGCAAGAAGGACATGGAAAAGGTTGTGGAAGAGGCGAAGAATACCAAGGCTATGTATGGCAGACGGACTATACTGTTCATCGATGAGATCCACAGATTCAACAAGTCACAGCAGGATTATCTCCTGCCATTTGTTGAGGATGGAACGGTGGTACTCATAGGAGCGACCACGGAGAATCCTTATTTTGAGGTTAACGGGGCTCTCATATCCAGATCCCATATATTCCAGCTCAATCCATTGTCCAGGGAGGACATCAAGAAGCTCATCCACAAGGCAGTGTACTCAGAAAATGGCATGGGTGCATTTGATGCAGACATTGATGAGGATGCCGAGGACTTTCTTGCAGACATGGCGTCGGGAGATGCGAGAAGTGCGTTAAATGCCATAGAGCTCGGAGTTCTGTCGACGGAGAGAAGCGAGGATGGCAGGATACACATAACGCTTGAAGTGGCGGAGGAATGTATCCAGAAGAGAGCTATAAGATATGACAAGGACGGGGATAATCATTATGATATAATATCCGCATTTATAAAGAGCATGCGTGGATCAGATCCTGATGCGGCGATATTCTACCTTGCAAAGATGCTTTACGGAGGTGAGGATATAAAGTTTATTGCCAGAAGGATCATGATATGTGCCAGTGAGGATGTGGGCAATGCTGATCCGAATGCTATCGTGGTGGCGTCGGCATGTGCACAGGCTGTGGAGAGAGTCGGAATGCCTGAGGCACAGATAATACTTGCCCATGCGGCTTCCTACGTTGCGTGTGCACCGAAGAGCAATTCTGTGGTGAATGCGATATTTTCGGCTATGGATGCGGTAAAGCATGAGGACACGGGTCAGGTTCCGGTGTATCTCAGAGATGCACATTACGGCGGTGCAGCAAAGCTTGGACACTCAGGATACAAATACGCGCATGATTATCCGAATAATTACGTTGACCAGCAGTATCTTCCTGATAAGATTGCAGGCAGGGTATTCTATGAGCCGTCGGACAATGGTTATGAGAGAGATATCAAGGCGTATTTTGATAAGATAAAGAAGAGAGACTGATATGGATATATTGAAGAGAATTGGAGCTATAGTGCTTGTACTTGTGCTCATCGGAATGTATGTTGCTACATTTATAATGGGAATAACCGGAAGTGATAATCTGATGGGTATGATATTCCTTGATGTGGTCATTCCTGTTGTGTGTTGGGGAATATGGCTCATCGCCAGGGTGCTCAGACGCAAGGGCGAAGATATGAGAGATCAGAACAAGTAGAACAGTACAAATATGTTGAAAAAAATTACATAATTTGATATACTCTTTAAAGTTCAAAAAATACTTAAGAGGTAGATGAAATGAGTTTATTAAAAGAATGGCGTGATTACGCATACGGATTAGATGACAGAACACCTGAGGGAAAGGAATTCTGGGTTAGTTATTTCCAGGCAGAGAAGGGCGTATATGAGCAGCTTCTTGCTAATCCTCTTGCAGACCCTGTACATGGAACTGTAAAAGAGCTTGCTGAGAAGTACGGACTCACTATTCAGTATATGATCGGATTCCTCGACGGAATAGATGACAGTCTTGCAGAATCAAACAATCTTGATGATGTGACAGAGGACTCAGAGGTTAAGCTTCCTATAGATTATGAGAAGCTTTATATGAACATGGTTGAGTGCAATGCAGAGTGGCTCTACACTCTTCCTCAGTGGGATGGAATATTCGCCAAGGCAAAGAGAGACGAGCTCTACAAGATACAGAAGTCATCTAAGACTATCATCAAGGCACCAAAGGTTGGAAGAAACGATCCATGTCCATGTGGAAGCGGACTTAAGTACAAGAAGTGCTGCGGTAAGTAATGATATATGTCATGCTGATATAACTGGCAGATATGAGAAGGCGGTTAAAGGGTAAACTTTTGACCGCCTTTTATATTTGCGTGAAAGGATATACAGATGGAATTTAATGAATCCCAGAAGAGAGCGGTGAGACACTGCGATGGGCCGATGCTGCTGCTAGCGGGGCCTGGTTCAGGTAAGACTACGGTCATCACCCACAGGATAAAATACATTACAGAAGAACATGGTGTGAGACCTGACAATATCCTGGTCATAACCTTCACGAAGGCTGCGGCAAATGAGATGAAGGGGCGGTTTCAGGAGCTGTGTCCGGGCGTCCGCGGGGTAACCTTTGGCACGTTTCACTCTGTATTTTTCTGGATACTCAGAAATGCATATAATTACACAGCGGCGAATATCGTCACGGATTCAGAAAAGTATGGAGTCATAAGGGACAGCATAGACAGGCACGGCTTCAGGTATGACAGTCAGGAGGATTTTGCCAAGAATGTTGTCGGGGAGATAGGCAATGTCAAGAGCGGGAGAGTGAGTCTTGAGAACTATGAGAGCACAACGATGAAGCCTGAGGATTTCCGAGTTGTGTACGATGAGTATGAGAATTTCCTGAGAAGATGCGGGAAGATAGATTTTGACGATATGCTGGTGTTCACATATGAGCTATTGTCGGAGAGACCAGACATACTTAAGATGTGGCAGAACAAGTTTCGGTACATACTCATAGATGAGTTCCAGGATATAAATATGATCCAGTATGACATTGTGAAGCTGCTGGCCGGAGAGAGACAGAACGTATTTTCCGTGGGTGACGATGATCAGTCGGTGTATGGCTTCAGGGGGGCTGCTCCGGCTATAATGAAGAAGTTCCCGGAGGATTTCCATGGTACGGTTATAGAATACCTGAATGTCAATTACCGCTGCAGCTACGATATAGTTGAGTGCTCGAAGCGGATAATACAGAACAATCGGGACAGATATGAGAAGCAGCTCAGGTCGGCATTTGCCGCGGGACAGAGCGACAGAGTCCATATAGTTAAGACGGACAGCATGACGGAGCAGAATAAGAAGATCATAGACAGGATAACAGAGCTTAACCGGGCTGGTATTCCATACCGTGAAATGGCGATCATATTCAGGACGAATACCGAGCCGAGGGCGCTGGCTTCAAAGCTCATGGAAAATGGCATACCATTTTTGATGAAGGATAACATACCAAATATCTTCACGCACTTCCTAGCTGAGAACATATTTGACTATATAAGGCTTGCAAGGGGCAGCAGGGACAGGAGAACGGTCCTCAGGATCATCAATAAGCCGAACAGGTATATAAGCAGGGATGCATTTGATTCGCCGGTGGTGAACTTTGAGGAGCTGAGGCAGAATTATAAGGATAAGTATAGGATAGTCAACAACATAAATGTCCTTGAGAACGATCTGGAGAGGATAAGCAGACTTGCACCGTACGCGGCTGTGAATTATATAAGGAAAGCGGTTGGACTGGATGCGTATGTGAGGGAATATGCTGAGTACAGGGGCGTGAGTGAGGATGATTATATTGATATCCTGGAGGAGATACAGGACAGTGCAAAAGACTTCCTGAGCTTCGACGGCTGGATGGAGTATATAGACGAATACACAAAACAGCTCAGAGAGCAGAGCAGGCAGGGCAGTGTGGCAGGTGATGCAGTCACACTTTCGACTATGCACTGTTCAAAGGGACTTGAGTATTCATATGTATTCATAATGGATGCTGTTGAGGACATAACGCCTCATAAGAAATCGGTCGGAGATGGAAATATAGAGGAGGAACGCAGGCTGTTCTATGTGGCAGTCACGAGGGCTAAGTATGGACTGTATGTGTATGTTCCCCAGAAAATGTATGGAAGAAAAGCGGTGACCTCGAGATTTGTCCAGGAAATGCTTGTGGACAGGTCTCTGATAAAAACAGGAAACACCATAATCCACAAGCGGTATGGACGTGGAGTCATCACATATGTAGATGACAGAAAGCTGTGTGTCCACTTCGATGATATACATGAAACAAAGACGCTCAGCCTTGAATACACGATAAATAACGAGCTTATAGAAAACGCATAGATGTACGGATATTATTCCTCGTCATCTGAATTGAATTCCAGATCGTCCAGAATCTCGTCGAGGGCGTCTGCGACATCGTTGAACTCAGCCTCGTCGGTGATCTCGTCGAGGGTGACATCGTCTCCCTGCTCGCTGTATCTGTACACGATGATATCGGCATCCTCGTCATCTGCAGGAAGCAGAGCGGCATAAGAGATGTCATTTACCTCGAATTTGGCAATGATCTCACATGTGCAGGATGTTCCATCCTCGTATGTTATATCGATCATCTCGATATCCATTTCGTCGGTTTCGTTATTGTTTATATCTGACATATAGGTATCCTCCTGATTGTTTTATTCAGTTTATTCTAGTAAATAATCGGTGCTATGTCCAGTACAATTATAAAATGAAATTATTGACAAAGCCTGCACCCGCACATATACTAGACACAAAAGGCGAAGAACAGGAATTGTAGTATTTAATACAATCAGAGTGGAACCGCGGAGATAATACTTCGTCTCTATATGCATATCATATGTATATTGGGACGAAGTTTTTTGTTTGCTTACAGATATATTATCGACCAATATAGAAAGGACATTATATTTATGAAGATTTTAAACACGCTCACAAGAAGAAAAGAAGAGTTTGTGCCTATCAACGAGGGTAAGGTGGGAATATATGTATGTGGTCCTACTGTATATGATTATATCCATATAGGAAATGCCAGACCAATGATAGTATTTGATACGCTCAGAAGATATCTGGAGTACAAGGGCTATGATGTCAATTATGTATCGAATTTTACTGATGTCGATGACAAGATCATAAAGCGTGCAAATGAGGAGGGTGTGGATGCCAGCGTTATATCAGAGCGATATATCGCAGAGGTAAAGAAGGATATGGCGGCTCTCAATGTGCGTGAGGCGACAACACATCCAAAGGCAACAGAAGAGATACCGGATATGATTGAGATGGTAAAGACTCTTATAGAGAAGGGATACGCTTACGAGGTGAATGGAACCGTATACTTCAGAACCAGAAAGTTCAAGGACTACGGCAAGCTGTCCAAGAAGAATATCGATGACCTCCGTTCAGGTAACAGAGACCTTCTTGTATCAGGTGTTGATGAGAAGGAGGATCCGCTTGATTTCGTTCTCTGGAAGCCAAAGAAGGAGGGCGAGCCATCATGGCCATCACCATGGGGCGATGGAAGACCAGGCTGGCATCTTGAGTGCTCGGTTATGTCCAAGAAATATATCGGAGATGTAATAGATATACATGCGGGTGGAGAGGATCTTGTATTCCCACACCATGAGAACGAGATAGCACAGAGTGAGGCTGCAAATGGCACAGAGTTCGCAAGATACTGGATGCACAACGGCTTCCTCAAGATCAACAATGAGAAGATGTCCAAGTCACTTGGCAACTTCTTCACAGTCAGAGAGATAGCAGAGAAGTACCCTCTTCAGGTCATTAGATTCTTCATGCTGTCAGCCCATTACAGAAGTCCGCTCAACTTCTCAGCAGACCTTGTTGAGGCTTCAAAGAACGGCCTTGAGAGAATCCTTACAGCAGTTGACAGACTGAAGTCTATAAGCGGAACAGAAGGAGAAGTAGATAAGGCAGTTGCAGACGAGATGGATGCATTTGTGAAGAAATATGAGGCAGCCATGGATGACGACCTCAACACTGCAGATGCGATCTCAGTTATATTTGAGCTCGTAAAATATGCAAATGTAAATGTGACAGAGGAGTCAACAAAGGCTACTGTGGAGCTTGTGCTCAATACAGTGACAAAGCTCTGCGACATACTTGGAATCATCACAGAGAAGAAGAAAGAGATACTTGATTCAGATATAGAGGCTCTTATCGAGGAGAGACAGGCTGCAAGAAAGGCAAAGAACTTTGCTAGGGCAGATGAGATCCGTGACCAGCTCAGTAATATGGGAATTATCCTTGAGGATACCAGAGAGGGCGTAAAATGGAAAAGAGCATAGACAGTTACTTTACTGAGATACTCGGGGTGACATACACTAATCCAAGGGAGTATTCACCGCTTTCACTTGCATATATAGGTGACAGCGTGTTTGATCTTCTCATAAAGACCCTTGCTGTCACAAAGGATAACAAGCAGGCATACAAATACCACAAAGAGGTGAGCCAGCTTGTGAAGGCGGAGGCTCAGGCGGGATATATAATGTATCTTCTGGACAACGGACTGCTCACCGAGGAGGAAGAGTGGATATACAAGAGAGGCAGGAACACCAAGACTCATTCAACAGCCAAGAATGCGACTGTGGGACAGTACCGAATGGCAACGGGCTTTGAGTGCCTTATAGGCTTTCTGTATCTTGATAAGCAGTATGACAGGATGTTTGAGATCACGAGGATCATACTGAACCATGATCCAGTTGAAACGGACAGGGCAGAACAGCAGCACAAGGATCCGGGCAAAGCAGCACAGGAAGATACAATAGAGGATACCTCAACACTTGAAAAGAGTACAGAGAGTACAGATGGAGAAAAAGATGCAGAATAGAGAATTTGAGAATAACATTAAGACAGAGAGCGATGAGGAAGCATTGGTCATAGAGGGAAGAAATGCAGTCCTCGAGGCTTTCAGATCAGGCAAGACCATAGATAAGCTGTATGTCCTTGACGGATGCAGGGATGGAATCGTGAACAGCATAGTCAGGGAGGCGAAGAAGCAGGATACAGTGATAAACTACCTCTCAAAGGAAAAGTTAAACCAGATGTCACAGGCTGGCAAGCATCAGGGAGTGATTGCACATGCAGCGGCATATAAGTACGCAGAGATAGAGGATATGTTTGCACTGGCTGAGAGCAGAGGAGAGGATCCATTTTTCTTCATACTTGATGAGATAGAGGATCCACACAATCTTGGTGCGATCATCAGAACAGCGAATCTCTGTGGTGCCCACGGTGTAATCATACCTAAGAGGCGTGCAGTCGGAATCACAGCTACAGTTGTAAAGGCATCAGCGGGAGCTATCAATTATACACCTGTTGCAAAGGTGACAAATATCAGCAAGACCATAGAGGAGCTGAAAGATAGAGGCATGTGGTTCGCCTGTGCGGATATGGACGGAGAACTCATGTACAAGTGTAACCTCACAGGTTCCCTTGGACTTGTCATAGGTAATGAGGGAAGCGGCGTCAGCAGACTGGTCAAGGAGAAGTGTGATTATGTCGTATCTGTTCCTATGAAGGGAGACATAGACTCACTCAACGCATCAGTTGCTGCCGGAGTTCTGGCTTATGAGGTCGTAAGACAGAGGATGAACAAGTAAAGGTAGAGTATATGTATTTGGAATTATCAGATAATGAACTGCTGGAGCTTATAAATGAACAAAAGGATAACGATGCTATGGAGACACTTATCAAGCGCTATGGCCCAATGATAACGGGACAGAGCAGAAGCCTTTATATCATAGGTGCTGATGAGGAGGATCTTATACAGGAGGGCATGATCGGACTGGTCAAGGCTGTGAATAATTACAGACCTGACAAGGGCGCGACATTCAAGACCTTTGCGTTCATGTGCGTGAGAAGGCAGCTCATTACCGCGGTGAACAATTCAAACAACAAGAAAAACGGACCGTTGAACTACTATATATCGATCTATGGCGATGGCGGGGGAGATTACTCCAGCCCGCTTGATGAGATAGATTCGGGTGTCATAACTAATCCTGAGGATATCATGATGGCGAAGTTGCGTGAGTCAGATCTTATAAAGCTCATCGACAGTAAGCTTTCTAAGCTTGAGAAGCATGTTCTTGACGAATATCTAACAGGCGCTTCTTATGAAGTGATAGGGGAGAGACTCTGCAAACCGGCAAAATCCATAGACAATGCGGTTCAGAGGATCAGAGCTAAGCTCAGGGATGTGTAATTAGAATAATAAAATTTTAAGTTGTTTAATCAAAGACAGGAAGTGGCAATATGCCGCTTCCTTTTTTGCAAAGAATTTGCTAATAAGCCTGCATATTAGCTTGAAATAAACTAAAATAAATGTATAGCCAACCTTAATCGAAAGTAACAAAAGGTAAAAATGATTATTTTTTATTGATCATCAGATTAAGGAGTGGTGGCATGAGAGCGGAGAGCAAAGCTAAAAAAGGTAAAGGTAAGGTGGGAACGATCGTATTGTTCCTGGCTTTGCCGGTATTGCTTCTTATCGTATTCACTTATATACCATTTGTGGATATGTTTAAGAACAGTTTGACGGACTGGGATGGAATAAGCGAGACATCCAATTTTGTTGGCCTTAAGAATTTGAGAGCATTGACCTCATTGCAAACAATGCAGCAAGCGTCGACAATAAGGGAAAATGGACTAATGTAAATAAAGCTTCTGAGCTCGATCTTGACAAGGGTTCACAGTACCAGGTCGATCTGATCGACACAGCACTTGGACAGTCACACTGCGGACACAAGTCCCTGAACGATGTCATGGGTGAGTGGAATAAGAAGTGGGCTGATGGAATATATGAAGCTGAGACTGCGGGCGGAAAGTAAGTGATCCGCCTGATATAATGTTCAGAGAAAAAAGCACCTAAGTGGGGCGCTTTTTTCTTGCAAAAAAATAAAGCCGCTCAGGGCGGCGTAAATACGGACAAAAAAATAAAAGCTACTAACGGGAGTCGGACCCGTGACCTCAACATTACCAATGTTGCGCTCTACCACCTGAGCTATAGTAGCTTGCTTTTCAAAAGCAATAATAACTATAACAAAATGGACATCAAAAATCAAGTAAAATATTTACATTTGTGCGAAAAATAATGACAAATCAAAAGATAATTGTGGTACAAGCAGTAAAAGTATGGTAAACTAACTGTAATCGTGTGCAAATTCGGTTGCAGACATTTAGAATTATCAAAAAAAGCGGGAGGCAGTTTGAAAATGGCTGAAGAGATGACAGGTAAGAATTTCATTGAACAGATAATTGAGAAAGATATCGCAGAGGGTAAGGTGCCGAAGATCGTTACCAGATTCCCACCAGAGCCAAATGGATATTTACATATAGGACATGCCAAGTCAATACTTTTGAATTACGGACTGGCACAGCAGTATGGCGGACAGTTTAATCTCAGATTTGACGATACCAACCCTACAAAGGAGAAAACAGAGTTCGTAGAGTCAATACTTGCAGATGTCAAGTGGCTGGGAGCAGACTTTGGAGACAGAGTGTTCTTTGCATCAAATTACTTTGACCAGATGTACGAGGCTGCCATAAAGCTCATCAAGAAGGGCAAGGCATATGTGTGTGACCTCACAGCAGATGAAATCAGAGAGTACAGAGGAACTCTCACTGAGCCGGGCAAGAACAGCCCATACAGAGACAGAAGCATAGAGGAGAATCTTGATCTGTTCGAGAGAATGAAGAACGGTGAGTTCCCTGACGGAAGTAAGGTACTCCGTGCAAAGATAGATATGGCAAGCCCTAACATCAACATGAGAGATCCTATTATCTACAGAATAGCAAGAATGAACCACCACAACACAGGTGACAAGTGGTGCATTTACCCTATGTATGACTTTGCACATCCTATCGAGGATGCCATCGAGGGTGTTACACATTCTATATGTACACTTGAGTTTGAGGATCACAGACCTCTGTATGACTGGGTGGTTATGGAGCTCGGTTACAAGGATTCACCTGAGGGCACACCAAAGCAGATAGAGTTCGCAAAGCTTTACCTGACAAATGTCATAACAGGTAAGAGATACATCAAGAAGCTTGTCGAGGACGGAATAGTAGACGGATGGGATGACCCACGTCTTGTAAGTATTGCAGCCCTCAGAAGAAGAGGCTTCACACCATCAGCTATTAAGAAGTTCATGGAGCTGGTTGGAATATCCAAGAGCCAGTCGTCTGTTGATTACGCTATGCTTGAGTATTGCGTGAGAGACGACCTGAAGCTCACAGCCAAGAGATACATGGCAGTTGTTGATCCTGTAAAGCTTGTCATCGACAACTATCCTGAGGATCAGGTTGAGTACCTCGATGTCGAGAACAATCAGGAGAACGAGGAGCTCGGAAGCAGAAAGGTAGCATTCAGCAAGTATCTGTATATAGAGAGAGAGGACTTCATGGAGGAGCCTCCTAAGAAGTATTTCAGACTGTTCCCTGGCAACGAGGTTCGTCTTAAGAATGCATATTTCGTAAAGTGCGTGGGATTTGAGAAGGACGAGGACGGCAATGTCACAACAGTACATTGTACATATGACCCAGAGACAAGAAGCGGTTCAGGCTTTGAGGGACGTAAGGTCAAGGGAACCATTCACTGGGTATCGGCAGAGAGCGCAATAGATGCAGAGGTTCGTCTGTATGAGAATATCATCGATGAGGAGAAGGGGAAGCTCAACGACGATGGTACATTGAATCTCAATCCAAATTCACTTGTTATCAAACAGGGATGTAAGCTTGAGAAGGCATTTGAGGAGGCTCAGCCGGGAGAGGCATTCCAGTTCCTGAGAAATGGTTTCTTCTGTGTTGACTCAAAGGATTCTACAGCGGAGCATCCTGTATAC
Organism: Coprococcus aceti; assembly: GCF_025567285.1. Taxonomy (NCBI): domain Bacteria; kingdom Bacillati; phylum Bacillota; class Clostridia; order Lachnospirales; family Lachnospiraceae; genus Coprococcus; species Coprococcus aceti. The sequence goes on along the minus strand of NZ_JAOQJT010000002.1, from coordinate 443,622 downwards.
AACAGGATCGTGTCACTCAAGAGTTCTTACAAGCCGGGCAAGTAATTACCGGGGATGCGTTTATAATTTATGATGTGGGGATTGGCGCATATCCTGTGGGGGAATATGCGTACATCAAAATAGGTGATTGGAAACAAAAATATGAAAGATGACAGTAAGAAGGTATACATACTTTTGTCAAAGACAAAAACAGTTCCTTCAAATCTCATAAAGCTTATGACCAGAGAGCCGTATTGTCACACATCTCTGGCACTGGACATAAGTCTTGATGAGATGTACAGTTTTGCAAGGAAAGGTGTATACAATCCATTTAACAGTGGATTTATCAGTGAGAACATAGAAAAGGGAATATTTGGAAAGCACAAGGGAACCAGATGCGCTGTGTATGAGCTGAAGGTCACGAGTAAGCAGTATGACAGGATACAGCAGGAGCTCGCCAGATTCAAGAAGCATCCGGACAGATACGGATATAACTTCATGGGTGTATTCAGCGTGTTTTTCCATCTTGCGTATGAGAGGGAATACAGTTTCTTCTGTTCACAGTTCGTGGCATCGGTGTTGAAAAATGCTGGTGTGGATATATTCCACAAGAAATCGGGACTTGTCAAGCCGGGGGATTTCAGAAGGTGCCCTGAGCTCAGACCGATATTTACCGGGCTTCTCACAGAATACAGAGCATATCTCCATGAGAGAATGAAACAGGCTCATGGCATAGAGAACACAGGCAGAAGGCCTGGCATGATAAAGCCGGCGCTTCCGGATGGTCTCATTGCATGGAGAGTCAGTTAAAATAAGCCGCTTTACAGATATGTAAGGCGGCTTTTATTTATTGTCATGTGTTTATTATTCTACAAATGTATGGCCAATCTTGATGATCCCTCTCGGGAGGGCGTCCTTGGAATTCTTCCATGGCTCGTTCTTGTATCTGTAGTCAAACTTGTCTATGAACCAGCTCAGGTCACCATTGACACGTTCCATATTGTCAAAGTATACCTTGTTGAGGATTTCGATGAACTGCGCATACTGTTCCTTGCTCAGTTTGTTCTGGCCTGTCTTGTACAGTATTCCGTAGTGGTATGTACAGAAGCCTTTGCTCGTAGCAAATTTGTCCCTGAACTCGGAATCTCTTTTCCACATATGGAAGATAGTGTCTACATAGCGTACGAACATGTCATCCATACGTCCACAAATGAAGCAGCTTTTCTCCATATTCTCTATATAATCGACAACAGGTGCATTTGGTGTGTTCTTGCCGAACAGACCGGCTTTGGCGGCGGGACCTTTGGCAGCCAGCGCCCTCATATCTTGTATAGTCTTATTCATATGGGTGTTCATCATGAGTGCCAGACCCAGACGATTCTTTTCCTGATAGAGCATTCTCAGATGATGACTGCAAAAACCAAGCTTGTCAGTCATGGCACGGTTGTCGTCCTCCATGTAGCTTGGCCCCATCGTATATTCAATTGCATTTCGTTCAAGATCCTTCTGCATCTGGCACATAGGGCATTCGCAGCCGCTGTCAAATGCATCGTTTACTGGTATAGTGTATATCTGTTCAGCCATAGATCCTCCTGTTTGTGATAGTGTCAGTTTTTGCCACACTGCTTATGTGACATTGAAAATAATATACAGGTATTATACAATAGCCTGGAGAAATTTATAAGACAAAAAGCACAATTATACAAATATGAAATGGCAGGTGTACGGAAGATGAATGTAAGTTGTGATGGCAATATAGTTACGGTAGACGGAGTGAAGGATTTCAGACTTTCTCAGATACTTGAGTGTGGTCAGTGCTTTCATTTTGACAAGCTTGATGATGAAGTGTATGAGGTCATAGCATTTGGCAGGGCTGTGAAGATGGAACAGTCAGGCGGCGTGCTCAGGATATATGGTTCATCCATGGAAGACTATGAAGGAATATGGCGCCCTTATCTGGATATGGACAACGATTACGGGCTCATCAAGGAGAGTGTCATAAAGGCGGACAGCGCACTTCAGACGGCTGTGAATGAGAAGGATGGAATACGTATACTCAATCAGGACTTCTTTGAGACGCTTATATCATTTATCATATCCCAGAACAAGAATATCCCTCAGATAAAACAGTGTGTGAAAAATATATCGCATAGATTTGGTGATGAGGTCATAGGATATAATGGCGAGGCATTTTATGTGTTCCCTGATGTAGACAGACTTCATGAGGTCACAGAGGATGAGCTCAGGGAGTGCAAGGTCGGATTCCGTGCTCCATACATAATGAATGCGACGGAGGCGGTGTACTCGGGAAATGTCACAAAGGAGAAGCTTGACGCACTTGACATAGAACAGGCAAGGGAACTTCTCATGACTATAAAGGGAGTAGGAGAGAAGGTTGCCAACTGTGTCCTGCTCTTTGGACTTGGAAGACGTGAGGCTTTCCCTGTGGATGTGTGGATGAAGAGGATCATGGAGAGCATGTACTTTGATGGCAAGGACACAAAAAAGCTGGAGATAGAGGCATTTGCCGTGAAAAAGTTCGGAAATCTCGGGGGATATGCGCAGCAGTATCTGTTTGACTATGCAAGAACGACTCTTTTTAAGTGATATGTATTACTGTAGATGACAGACATATTTTTATATATTTTTTAGAAAATAAGGGTTGATTTTTTTATAGAAATGGATAGAATATAAAACAGTGTTAGCACTCACATAAATTGAGTGCTAAGAACGAAGATGAGAAAATAAAAGAAAAAATAAATCAGGAGGTATATATCATGAAGTTAAGACCACTTGGAGACAGAGTAGTATTAAAGCAGTCAGTAGCAGAGGAGACAACAAAGTCAGGAATCGTATTACCAGGCCAGGCAAAGGAGAAGCCACAGTATGCAGAGGTTATAGAGGTTGGCCCTGGAGCAGTTGTTGATGGCAAGCTGGTTCCTATGGACGTTAAGGTTGGAGATACAGTTATATATCAGAAGTTCGCTGGTTCAGAGGTTAAGCTTGACGACGAAGAGTACATAGTTATCAAGCAGGACAGCATCCTTGCAATCGTTGAGAAGTAAAAGCGTATATCCAGACAGCGTGAGCTGCGGGAGACATATGCGGATGATATATGGATAATATATATGTAATATAACATGGAGGTAGATAGAAATGGCAAAGGAAATTAAGTACGGTGCTGAGGCTAGAAAGGCACTTGAGGCAGGAGTTAATCAGTTAGCAGATACAGTAAGAGTTACACTTGGACCTAAAGGAAGAAACGTTGTACTTGCAAAGTCATACGGTTCACCACTCATCACAAATGATGGTGTTACAATAGCAAAGGACATCGAGCTTGAGGATGCATTTGAGAACATGGGTGCTCAGATCGTCAAGGAAGTTGCAACAAAGACAAACGATGTTGCAGGTGATGGTACTACAACAGCTACAGTTCTTGCACAGGCTATGATCAATGAAGGAATGAAGAATCTGGCAGCAGGTGCTAATCCTATCGTTCTCAGAAAGGGAATGAAGAAGGCTTGCGACAAGGCAGTTGAGGCTATTCTTGATATGAGTGAGACTATCAGCGGAAAGGATCAGATCGCAAGAGTTGCATCTATCTCAGCTGGTGACGATGAGGTTGGACAGATGGTTGCCGACGCTATGGAGAAAGTGTCAAAGGATGGAGTCATCACAATCGAAGAGTCAAAGTCAATGAAGACAGAGCTCGACCTTGTAGAAGGTATGCAGTTCGACAGAGGTTATATTTCAGCTTACATGGCAACAGATATGGAGAAGATGGTTGCAGAGCTTGATAACCCATATATACTTATTACAGATAAGAAGATCTCAAATATCCAGGAGATCCTTCCACTTCTTGAGCAGATCGTTCAGAGCGGATCAAAGCTACTGATCATCGCTGAGGATATCGAGGGCGAGGCTCTCACAACACTTATCGTCAACAAGCTGCGTGGTACATTCCAGGTAGTAGCTGTAAAGGCTCCTGGTTATGGCGACAGAAGAAAAGAGATGCTTCAGGATATCGCTATTCTTACAGGCGGTAAGGTAATCTCAGAGGAGCTTGGATATGAGCTCAAGGATGCTACTCTTGATGACCTTGGACGTGCAAAGAGTGCTAAGATCACAAAGGAGAACACAGTTATCGTTGATGGTATGGGCGCTAAGGAAGACATCGCAGGTCGTGTAAATGTCATCAAGGCTCAGCTTGAGGAGACAACATCAGAGTTTGATAAAGAGAAGCTTCAGGAGAGACTCGCAAAGCTTGCCGGTGGAGTTGCAGTTATCAGAGTCGGCGCAGCTACAGAGACAGAGATGAAGGAAGCTAAGCTCCGTATGGAGGATGCCCTTAATGCCACAAGAGCTGCAGTTGAAGAGGGAATCATCTCAGGTGGTGGTTCAGCATACATCCACGCTGCAAAGAAGGTTGCAGAGCTTGTAAAGGATCTTGAGGGCGATGAGAAGACAGGCGCTAAGGTAGTTCTCAAGGCTATGGAGGCTCCACTGTTCCACATCGCAGCCAATGCAGGACTTGAGGGATCAGTCATCATCAACAAGATCAAAGAGTCTGAGGTTGGTGTGGGCTTTGATGCATACAATGAGACATATGTCAACATGATCGAGGCAGGAATCATTGATCCTGTTAAGGTTACAAGAAGTGCACTTCAGAACGCTACATCAGTTGCTTCGACAATGCTCACAACAGAGTCAGTTGTAGCTGATATCAAGGAAGACGCTCCAGCAATGCCAGCAGGCGGAGCAGGAATGGGCGGCGGAATGGGCTTCTAAGGAATAGAGTCAGACACGATTTCGCAGTAAAATACAAAGACTAAGATAAAAAAGGATCACATCATTCGTAATCGGGTGATGTGTTTCTTTTTTTATGTAGGTTAATTGACACTAACCGGCATGTGTGAGATAATCAGAACAGATATTTTTCGACTAAGGGAAAGTATGGGTTACAAAAAAGTTATAAATGAAAGGCAGGAAGAGATGGGAGAAGATAACAACAGCTTTGGCGGCTATCAGCCAACAGAAGACAACAGACAGGCGGGACAGCAGAATCCATATGCCGGTGCGCCTCAGTATGGACAGAACGACCAGAACTATGGTCAGTCAGACGGCCAGTATGGACAGAACGACCAGAACTATGGTCAGTCAGACGGCCAGTATGGACAGAATTATGGTCAGCAAGGTGGACAGTATGATCAGAATTATGGTCAGCCAGGCGGCCAGTATGGACAGAATTATGGCCAGCCAGGTGGACAGTACGGACAGGGATATGGTCAGTATGGTCAGGGCTACGGACAGCCGGGAGATCCATACGGACAGAATTATGCTAATCAGGACATGAATATGGGCGGAGGTCCGGCATATCCACAGAATAATATGCAGCCACAGGAGAGCAAAGGCGTATCCATAGCATCTATGGTGCTTGGTATCTTTTCTCTTACATTTGGATGTTGTATCACATATGTGGGAATTGCCACAGCCATTGCGGGACTGATAACAGGTATCATAAGTCTTAAGGATAAGAAGCCTGGCAAGGGAATGGCTATCGCAGGTATTATAATGAGCGCAATAGCACTTGTGTTCCTGGTGTTCTGTATTATCCTGGTTCTTACATCGGACACATATCAGGATATGGTGGACGAAATACTCAGACAGATACAGTCAGGAAGCTATTAAAAATGTAATAAATTGAATAAAGAGAAGTGATCGAGAGGCCGCCGGATTTCGGGCGGCCTCTTGTTATGTGCACCAAGCTGATAATATTTGAACGTTTAATACTGTGTGGGTGATTGAATCTAAAGGTGGATTAGTGTTATTATTATGGAAGTGCGTAGAAGGTATCAGAAAGGAGGTCCTGTATTATGGAGAGTGATTATATTATTGAAGATACAGACATCAGGCGTCTTATTGTGAAAGCGGTAGAGGCGAGAGAAATGGCATATGCCAGGTACTCACAGTTTAAGGTTGGGGCAGCACTCCTGGCTGGCCGGGAGAATTCTTCGGATGCAGAAGAAGTCGTTGGCAGAGAGACAGACAGCCGCGATAGAAATGCGAATGAATACAGAGTGTTCACGGGCTGTAATATAGAAAATTCCTCGTATGGTGCAACTATATGCGCAGAACGTGCAGCGGTGTGTAATGCAGTGAGTAGTGGCTATAAAGATTTCAAAGCGATTGCTATTGTCGGTGGCCTGAATAGTACAGGGATAAATGGAATAACATATCCATGTGGGATATGCAGACAGGTGCTCTCGGAATTTTCTGCGGATATGTATGTTATCGCAGCACATTCAGAGGATGATTACGACATGAGAAGATTGTCAGAGTTTCTTCCGGCTTCGTTTGGTGCCGGACAGATGGAATAGTGAGCGTTGAAAATTTATATAGAAGGAGAATATGAATTGGGAAATATCAAAGATTTAAAGGCTTACAGAATAGTTGAGGAGAAGGATCTACCGGAGGTACATGGCAAGGGATATGTGCTGGAGCATATAAAGACAAAGGCAAGGGTCCTCATCATTGAGAATGACGATGTGAATAAGGTATTCAATATAGGCTTCAGGACACCTCCATATGATGATTCAGGAATACCTCATATAATTGAGCACTCAGTGCTTTGTGGTTCAAAGAAATATCCGGTAAAGGATCCATTTGTTGAGCTGGCAAAAGGTTCTCTGAACACCTTCCTAAACGCCATGACTTATTCAGACAAGACGGTATATCCTATAGCGAGCTTCAATCAGAAGGACTTTGAGAACATCATGAGTGTGTATCTGGATGCAGTGTTCTATCCGGATATCTATATACATGATGAGATCATGAAGCAGGAGGGCTGGCACTACGAGCTTGACTCTATGGACGGAGACCTGAAGTACAACGGAGTTGTGTATAATGAGATGAAGGGCGTGTACTCAAGTCCTGAGTCGATTATGTACAGAGAGATAGAGTCATCACTCATGCCGGACACTCCATATGGCAATGATTCAGGCGGTGATCCGGTATCCATACCTACACTCACCCTTGAGAGATTCAGAGATTTCCACAGGACATATTATCATCCATCGAACAGTTATATTTATCTGTATGGTGACTGTGATATGGCGAAGGAGCTGGAATTTATAGATGAGGAGTATCTGTCACATTACGATTACAAGGAGATAGATTCAGCAATCCCTCTTCAGAAGCCATTTGACGAGATGAAGGATATCACTAAGGAGTACTCCATAGCTGATACTGATCCAGAGGAGAACAATTCCATACTCACATACAGCAAGATAACAGGGCTCAGCACCGAAAAGAAGAAGGTTACAGCCCTTGAAATACTTGAGTACGTGCTCATGGATGCGCCGGGAGCTGTCCTGAAGAAAGCTCTGACTGATGCGGGTATAGGCGAGGAGGTCTACAGCTCATTTGACAATGGCTGTCAGCAGACCACATTCTCTATCATAGCAAGAGGCGCGGATAAGAACGATAAGGACAGATTCATAAAGATAATAGATGATACATTTGAAGAACTCAGCCATGGTATAGATAAGGATGCGGTTGAGGCTGCAATCAACAAGTTTGAGTTCAAGCACAAGGAGGCCAATTTTGGAAGGTTTCCTAAGGGACTTATGTACGGACTGGATGCATTTAACAGCTGGCTGTATGACGATACCAAGGCACTCATGTTTTTTGAGATGAATGATGTGTATAAGGAGCTGAGAGAGGATCTTCAGAATGGATACTTTGAGCAGCTTATAAAGGAATGTTTCATTGATAATACATTTGGCCTGTATCTCACCATGAACCCTAAGAAGGGTCTTGACCAGGAGAATGAGAAGAAGATCGCTGATGAGCTTGCGGCATACAAGGCTACGCTCAGCCGTGAGGAGCTTGAGAAGATCGTGGAGGATACAAAGGCGCTCAAGGAGTATCAGGCGACTCCTTCATCCGCAGAGGATCTTGCCAAGGTTCCGCTTCTGGCGATAGATGACATTGACAAAGAGGCTGAGAAGCTCAAGAATGTTGAGTCTGAGATCGGCGGACTTCCGGTTGTAAGCCACGATATATTTACAAACGGTATAGGATATCTGAGGTTCTATTTCAATATAAATGATATAGATAATGACCTTGTGCCGTATCTTGCTGTGCTGTCATGCCTGTTTAAATATATTGACACAGAGAAGCATACCTATGGACAGCTTTCAAATGAGATAGACAGTAATATAGGTGGAATAGAATTTGATATGGTTGGATATGCCAGTGACACGGATATCAAGAAGTTCTTTTACGTGTCAATGAAGGCACTCTATGAGAAGCTTCCATATGCCGTTGAACTGATGAAGGAGATTATGTTCTCATCTAAGATCGATGACAGGAAGAGACTGAAGGGGCTCCTGACGGAGGAGAAGTCCAGCATGAAGAATGGCATGGCTGCATCGGGACATGTGACCGCATACACCAGAGCCATGTCCTATATAGATGAGGGAGCAAGATTCACGGATGAGACCTGTGGAATCGCTTATTATGAATTCCTGTGTGACATAGTGGATCACTTCGATGAGAAGTACGATGACTTCATTGAGAAGCTTCAGTATGCCCTTGCAGAGGTACTCAGAAAGGGGGCACTTACGGTTTCATATACAGGAAATGAGGACGTGACAGATCTGCTTGAGGAATCATTTGCGGACTTTGGCATGGCACTCTCTACAAGACCTGCACATAAGGATGTGAAGCCTTTTGAGAAGGATCTCAAGAATGAGGGCTTCAAGACAGCCAGCCAGGTTCAGTATGTTGCCATAGCGGGTAATTTTGAGGATGCGGGATACAAGTACGACAGCTCACTGAGCGTTCTCAAAATCATATTCTCATATGGTTATCTGTGGGAAAATGTCCGTGTGAAGGGCGGCGCATATGGTGCCATGTGCTCATTCCTCAGGAATGGAACCTGCTATATGAGCTCATACAGAGATCCAAACCTCATGGAGACATATGACATATTCAAGAATGCATATAAGTTCGTGGAGAACTTTGAGTGCTCAGACAGAGATATGACCAAGTATATCATTGGAACCATGGCTCAGATAGATGCACCGACGACTCCTGTTGCGGAGGGTATAAGCCATATGGCGAGATACTTTATGGGAGTTACAGATGAACAGATCCAGAGAGAGCGTGATAAGATCCTCTCCACCGACAGAGATGCCATCAGAGCCCTTGCACCACTTGTGAAGGCTGTTACGGATTCAGGAATCATCTGCGCCATCGGCGGAGAGAGCAAGATAGAGGAGAATAAGGACAACTTCAAGGATGTACTTGCGATTTTCTAGGTATAGCCGACAGTCGATATAATGAGCGCAAGTGAGTGGGCGTGCTTGCATGACTTGCGAGCGGCGAATTAGGGTCATGACATAGTAAAGCTAGATGCGTATGCGTAGGTTAGCCTGCGCATGCAGGATGAAGGAGATATATGAATAAAGAATACAAATCAGGCTTCGTGTCCATCATAGGCAGACCAAACGTTGGAAAGTCGACACTTATGAACAGACTGATAGGACAGAAGATAGCGATAACAAGCAACAAGGCGCAGACCACGAGAAACAGGATACAGACCGTGTATACCAGCGATAAGGGACAGATTATCTTCCTGGACACACCGGGAATAAACAGGGCGAAGAACAAGCTTGGAGAGTACATGCTCAAGGTTGCTGAGAGTACGCTGGATGAGGTCGATGTGGTTCTCTGGATAGTTGAGGCCACAACATTTATCGGTGCAGGAGAGCGGTATATCATAGAACAGCTCCAGCATGTAAAGACACCTATAATTGTGGTTGTGAACAAGATAGACAACGTGGAGGAGAGCAAGGTATTTGAGGCGATAAATACCTATAAAGATGCCTGTGACTTTGCGGAAATAGTTCCTGTGTCGGCATTAAAGGGCAAGAACACAGATGAGCTCATAGATACCATTATGAAGTATCTTCCGTATGGACCACAGTATTATGATGAGGACACGATCACTGACCAGCCGGAGAGACAGATAGTTGCCGAACTCATCAGGGAGCAGGCGCTCCGTCAGCTTGATAAAGAGGTTCCCCATGGTATTGCAGTTGTGATTGATTCCATGAAAGAGAGACCGGATGGCGGCCTGATTGATATCGATGCGACAATCATATGTGAGAGGGACTCCCACAAGGGAATCATCATAGGAAAGCAGGGCGTCATGCTGAAGAAGATCGGTACTCATGCGAGATATGGAATAGAGAGACTTCTCGACACCAAGGTCAATCTGAAGCTTTGGGTAAAGGTCAAGAAGGACTGGAGAGATACAGATACATTGCTAAGAAACTTTGGGTTTAGAGACGAGTAGTGTGTGAAAACAGGATCGGTGAATGTGCAGTTGCTGCGGGCAGTGCATAGTTTGCCGATCTTGTCATGTTAAATTTGTTATGGAGGTGGACGTACAATTATGAGAGAAGAAGTTACACTGCACGGAATTGTACTGTCCAGCAGCCTCCAGAGTGAGTATGACAGGAGGATGGTGGTCCTGACAAAGGAACGTGGACGGATAACTGTATTTGCCTCCGGAGTAAGACGTGGTACGAACCCTCTTCAGTCCAAGACACAGATGTTCGTCATGGGAAGCTTTACACTGATCCCGGGACGGGATTCATACAGGCTTGTGAATATAGATGTGGATGAATATTTCCATCAGCTCACCATGGACATAGATGCATACTGTTATGCATCGTATTTCTGCGAGGTCATGGGCTTCATGACCCATGAGGGAGACAGGGCAGCAGATTACCTCAATCTTCTGTATGTGAGTCTTAAGGCTCTGGAGAAGGGGCAGATGCCAGCAAAGCTCATCAGGTGCGTGTACGAGATAAAGCTTATGGATGTGTTCGGACAGGGAATACAGAGCTTCCACTGTCCGGTATGTGGCAAGGCTGAGGTGTCAAATGTATTCGATGCAGCATCGGGTGGACTGCTCTGCGATGGATGCAAAGGCCGGGCAAAACATCCGCTTCATCTATCGGATGACGCAGTATACACGATACAATACATAAATGGTGCACCGCTTGGCAAGATGTACAACTTCAATGTGTCAGATCCTGTACTGGCGGAGATACAGCTAGTGTCGAAGCAGTTCATGGATATGTATGTGGACAGGAAGTTCAAATCGGTGGAGATCATAGACTCGCTGCCATGAAAAAAAGAAGAGAATCCTACATGACGTGAGATTCTCTTCTTTTTGTATATTACCTGTCTAAAATACAAATCACAGAGAGTGTATTATTTTAGAGAACGCCTTCATCGCGCCGGGAAGTTTTTCATATGGTATGGCGCTGAAACCAAACAGAAGCTGGTTCTCAGGACAGAGATTCTTTCTTATCCAGAATGGTTCTGTGGAGAAGATTCGTATGCCTTTCTGTTCAAAAGCTGATATGAGCTCTGTCTGGGTAAGCTTTGAGTTCTTAACCTCTGCCACAAAGTGGAGACCGGCTCCGGCACCATACATGATCACATCATCTTCAAGATTCTGTTTCACATAATTCAATATATAATCATGCTTCTTTTTATAGTGATTCTTCATGGCGCCTATGTGGCGCTGATAATTACCACTCTGTATAAATTCAATAAGTGCAAGCTGCAGAACCGTTGGAACTGTGCAGTTGGTGTGTGAATATCTGGATTCATATGCCTTCATCAGATCTGCTGGAAGCACCATATATGATATTCGAAGATCCGGTGACATGGATTTGGAAAATGTCCCGAGATATATAGTGTGGTCGCTGTTATCGATGGATTGCAGGGATGGAATTGGTCTGCTTTGGTATCTGAGCTCGCTGTCGTAATCATCCTCGATGATATAACTTCCCGATTGAGCCGCCCACTCTATGAGCTCTAGCCTCTTGCTGATAGGCAATATGCTTCCCATAGGGAATTGGTGGGATGGGGTCACATATAACAGCGTGTCTCTGAGCCTCTGTATATGGTCTATTGATACACCGTCATTCTCAAGAGGTATGGGGATGATCCTGAACGGACTCTGGCTGACGATCTCCCATGTTCCGTTGTAGCCAGGGTCCTCTATGGCAAATGAATAGTCTGACGGACTGAATATATGCGTGATTATATCTATTGATCTCTGGTGGCCGCTCGTGAGAATGATCTGCTCCGGTGTGCAGTTTACACCTCTGGACATGTACAGATATTCGGTGATAAGACTGCGGAGGGTGTAACTTCCCTGTGACATCTGGTAGGAGGCGGTATCGGCCATGGATATCATGTCCCAGGCGTTCATAAGGCATTTGCGCCATGCCCTGGAGTGATAGCAGTTGTAGTCCAGATTGCCGTAGCTGAACGTGTAGTCAAATGTCTTTCCTGATTGTCTGGAAGAATGCTGTATATTGTGGCTTTGTCTTGGCTTTTTGTCCGGAGAAAATGCAGAGATGTTCTCAACATAGTAGCCTGAGCCTGTCACGGAGCGTATATATCCTTCAAGTTCAAGCTGGTTGTAAGCAGATACTACTGTGTTGCGGCTCAGTTTATGTTCGGCGGCTAGCTGCCTTGTTGCAGGGAGCTTTTCACCTGCAGCATAGTGCTCATTAAGTATCTCGGATTTCATTTGTTCATATAATTGTTCGTATAGAGACTTATCGGAGGCCTTGTCTATTGATATCATTTCCGTGTTCCTTTCCTGCATATTATAAGCGTTAAAAATACCTTGTATCATTGGATATTTGCGTATTACTTGATTTGTTCATATTCCAATACTGCAAATTGGAACTATAAAAATACTTGAAATTGGAACTTTAGAAAGAACCAATCTGGTGCTATTATACAAGAGTCATAGCGAGTAAGCAATAAGAAGAAGTCATAAGGTGATGTCTGACGGCACAAATTATAGTAGCTTTGTATAAATAATATTACAAAATATGCCGTGAACCTTGCAAAAATATTTGAATGAGTATAAAATAAGGCGGATAGAGTGAAAAAATGCAAATTCGAATATGATTTGGAGGATTACAATGGAAAAGACATTAGACAAGATCGTTGCATTGGCAAAGAGCAGAGGATTTGTTTATCCAGGTTCAGAGATTTACGGTGGTCTCGCAAATACATGGGACTATGGTAATCTCGGAGTTGAACTCAAGAACAATGTTAAGAGAGCATGGTGGAAGAAATTCATCCAGGAGAACCCTTACAATGTAGGAGTTGACTGTGCTATCCTTATGAACCCACAGACATGGGTTGCTTCAGGCCACCTTGGAGGATTTGCTGATCCTCTTATGGATTGCAAAGAGTGTCATGAGAGATTCCGTGCAGATAAACTTATAGAGGACTTTATGGCTGAAAACGGAGTTGTTCCAGAGGGCGCAGTAGACGGATGGAGCAACGAGCAGATGGAAGAGTACGTTGAGAAGAACAATATCTGCTGTCCAACATGTGGTAAGCACAACTTCACAGGCATCAGACAGTTCAACCTTATGTTCAAGACATTCCAGGGTGTAACTGAGGATGCCAAGAACACTGTATACCTGAGACCGGAGACTGCACAGGGTATATTTGTCAACTTCAAGAATGTACAGAGAACTTCAAGAAAGAAGGTTCCATTTGGAATTGGCCAGATAGGAAAGTCATTCAGAAATGAGATAACACCTGGTAACTTCACATTCAGAACAAGAGAGTTCGAGCAGATGGAGCTTGAGTTCTTCTGCAAGCCGGGTACAGATATGGAGTGGTTTGAGTACTGGAGAAGCTTCTGTATCAACTGGCTCAAGGATCTCGGAATCAAGGATGATGAGATGAGAGCCCGTGACCATTCACCTGAGGAGCTTTGTTTCTACTCCAAGGGAACAACAGATATCGAGTATTTATTCCCATTTGGATGGGGTGAGCTCTGGGGAATCGCTGACAGAACAGATTACGATCTGACACAGCACCAGAATACATCAGGAGAGTCCATGGAGTACTTCGATGACGAGACAAAGGAGAAGTACATTCCATATGTAATCGAGCCATCACTTGGTGCTGACCGTGTTACACTGGCATTCCTGTGTGCTGCATATGACGAGGAGAACATCGGAACAGAGGAGAAGCCAGACATCCGTACAGTCCTTCATTTCCACCCACAGCTTGCACCGGTTAAGATCGGTGTGCTTCCACTTTCCAAGAAGCTCAACGAGGGTGCAGAGAAGATTTATGCAGAGCTTTCAAAGTACTACAACTGTGAGTTCGATGACAGAGGCAACATAGGTAAGAGATATAGAAGACAGGATGAGATAGGAACACCGTTCTGTGTAACATATGATTTCGATTCTGTTGAGGATGGAGCAGTCACAGTTCGTGACAGAGATACCATGGAGCAGGAGAGAGTCAAGATTGAAGATCTGAAGGCTTACTTTGAGAAGAAATTTGAATATTAATTGATGGTGTGACCGGAGATAATACGGGACACTGAATTACAGGAGGCATTAAGATGCATAGTAAAGAGTTATTTTCAGAATACGAGGCAAATGTAAGATCGTACAGCAGAAGTTTCCCAGAGATATTTACAAAGGCCAAGGGAGCCAAGATGTATGACGAGAATGGTAAGGAGTATATAGACTTCTTCGCAGGAGCAGGCGCGCTGAACTATGGTCATAACAATGATTATATAAAGGAGAAGGTTATCGATTACATCCAGAGCGATGGAATCATGCATTCTCTTGACATGATGACAGCACCAAAGGCTGAATTCATCGAGTTTTTTGAGAAAAAGGTCCTTGAGCCTAGAGGACTTGATTACAAGATCATGTTCGCAGGTCCTACAGGAACAAATGCAGTTGAGTCACTCTTAAAGCTTGCACGTAAGGTCAAGAAGAGAGAGATGATCTGGGCATATATGGGTTGTTTCCATGGTATGACACTTGGCTCAATATCACTTACAAGTGATGCTGCAAGCCGTGCAGGAGCAGGCGTTGGACTTGACAACGTATACCACATTCCAGCTCCTTACATGTTCCCAGAGCTTGATACGATCAAGTTCATGCAGACACTTCTTGATGACGATCACTCAGGTGTTGAGAAGCCTGCAGCAATCTTTATCGAGACAGTACAGGCAGATGGTGGTGTAAATGTATTCTCAGTAGAGTACCTCAAGGCACTCCGTGAGTTCTGTGATAAGAACGATATCCTTATGGTTGTTGATGACGTACAGGTAGGCTGTGCAAGAACAGGTACATTCTTCTCATTTGAGAGAGCAGGAATCAAGCCTGATATGTTCTCACTTTCAAAGTCAATCGGCGGATACCCATTCCCTATGGGACTTGCAATGTTCAAGCCGGAGTATGATCTCTGGAAGCCGGGTGAGCATTCAGGTACATTCCGTGGAATCCAGCTCTCAATGGTAGCTGCAAAGGCAGGACTTGAGTTCATGCTTGACAACAACATCGAGGCAGAGACAAGACGTAAGGGCGAGATAGTTAGAGAGTATCTTGAGAAGAATATAGACGGCGATCCAAATGTAATTGCAACACGTGGTATCGGACTCCTCTGGGGCGTAGAGGTTAAGGACGATGCAACAGCAGGTGCCATCACAGCAAGAGCTTTCAAGAAGGGTCTTGTAATAGAGAGAGCTGGCCGTGACAACGCGGTCATCAAGATCATGCCACCACTTATCATCTCAGATGAGGATCTTATTGCAGGTCTTGATATTCTCAAGGCAGCTATTGATGGTGAGTAATTTGTAATTTAATGAGCATTGTGACAGTTGTAATTGCGCAAGACTGATATAATGCGAATATCCACATGAAGCCGATAGGCGACATGATATAAAGTTAAACATAGGCTGCGGAGTTTTCCGCAGCCTATGTTTTTGGTGGGATGAATAGGGCTGTGCGGGCAGTTTGCCAATTTGGAAATTTTTGAATACTGGTCAGCGAAGATCAGTTGCCGGTCTGTTTCAGGTCGGCACACAAATGTTGCTGTAATTAAGCGTAATATAATGGAATATACATATAATTCAACTATATGTAAAAATGGACTGGTTTATACACAAAATATAGAAAAAAGAGTTTGCTAATGTTGACATATATGTTATAATCAGTCTAGCGCGTGTGGAGACTTCACGGGGACTTCACACCATGAAATATAAAGTTTACGTAGGAGGTAACAAACAAATGGCAAACAAGTGGGTTTATATGTTTAGCGAAGGCGACATGACCATGCGTAATCTTCTCGGTGGTAAGGGTGCAAACCTTGCAGAGATGACAGCAATTGGTCTTCCAGTTCCACAGGGTTTCACAATTACAACAGAGGCTTGTACTCAGTACTATGAGGATGGCCGTAAGATCAATGACGAGATCATGGCTCAGGCTATGGATGGCGTTAAGAAGATGGAGGAGATCAACGGCAAGAAGTTCGGAGATCTTGAGAATCCATTACTTGTATCAGTTCGTTCAGGTGCAAGAGCATCTATGCCAGGTATGATGGATACAATCCTTAACCTTGGTCTTAACGATGACGTTGTTGCAGCTATGATAGCACACAACCCAGATCCAGCATTCGAGCGTTTCGTATACGATTCATACAGACGTTTCATCCAGATGTTCTCAGACGTTGTTATGGAAGTTGGTAAGAAGTACTTCGAGCAGCTCATCGACAAGATGAAGGAAGAGAAGGGTGTTAAGTTCGATGTAGAGCTTACAGCACAGGATCTCAAGACACTTGCTGAGCAGTTCAAGGCAGAGTACAAGAACCAGTTAGGAACAGATTTCCCTTCAGACCCAGTTGAGCAGTTAAAGTTAGCTATCGAGGCTGTATTCCGTTCATGGGATAACCCACGTGCGAACGTATACAGAAGAGACAACGATATCCCTTATTCATGGGGTACAGCAGTTAACGTAATGCCTATGGTATTCGGTAACCTGAACAATGAGTCTGGTACAGGTGTTGCATTTACTCGTGACCCTGCAACAGGTGAGAAGAAGCTTATGGGTGAGTTCCTTATCAATGCACAGGGCGAGGACGTTGTTGCCGGTGTTCGTACACCAATGCCAATCGCTCAGATGGAGCAGGAGTTCCCAGATGCTTATGCAGAGTTCATCAAGGTTTGTGAGACTCTTGAGAATCACTACCATGATATGCAGGATATGGAGTTCACAGTTGAGAACAAGAAGCTTTACATGCTTCAGTGTAGAAATGGTAAGAGAACAGCTCAGGCAGCTCTTCAGATCGCTTGTGACCTTGTTGATGAGGGACATAAGACAGAGGAAGAGGCAGTTGCAATGATCGATCCTCGTAACCTTGATACACTTCTTCACCCACAGTTTGATGCAGCAGCTCTTAAGGCAGCTACACCAATGGGCAAGGGACTTGGCGCTTCACCAGGTGCTGCTTGTGGTAAGATCGTATTCACAGCTGACGATGCTGAGGCATGGGCAGCTAGAGGCGAGAAGGTAGTTCTTGTACGTCTTGAGACATCACCAGAGGATATCACAGGTATGAAGTCAGCACAGGGTATTCTTACAGTTCGTGGTGGTATGACATCACACGCTGCAGTTGTTGCCCGTGGTATGGGTACATGCTGTGTATCAGGTTGTGGCGATATCGTTATGGACGAGGAGAACAAGAAGTTCACACTCGCTGGCAAGGAATTCCATGAGGGAGATTACATCTCAATCGACGGTACAACAGGTAACATTTACGATGGAGTTATCAAGACAGTTGATGCTCAGATCGCAGGAACATTCGGCCGTGTTATGGCATGGGCTGATAAGTATAGAACACTTAAGGTTAGAACAAATGCAGATACACCAGCAGATGCTAAGAAGGCACGTGAGCTTGGTGCAGAGGGTATCGGCCTTTGCCGTACAGAGCATATGTTCTTTGATCCAGAGAGAATCGCAGCATTCCGTGAGATGATCTGCTCTGATACAGTAGAAGAGAGAGAGGAAGCTCTTAATAAGATCCTTCCATATCAGCAGGGAGACTTCAAGGCTCTTTATGAGGCACTTGAGGGTAACCCAGTTACTATCAGATTCCTGGATCCACCTCTTCATGAGTTCGTTCCAACAGAGGAGGCTGACATCGAGAAGCTTGCTGCTGCTAAGAACAAGAGCGTTGAGGAGATTAAGGCACTTTGCAACTCACTCCATGAGTTCAACCCTATGATGGGTCACAGAGGATGCCGTCTTGCTGTAACATATCCAGAGATCGCTAAGATGCAGACAAAGGCTGTTATCCGTGCAGCAATCGAGGTTCAGAAGGAGCATCCAGATTGGACAGTTGAGCCAGAGATCATGATCCCACTTGTATGTGAGGTTAAGGAGCTTAAGTACGTTAAGAAGGTAGTTGTTGAGACAGCTGACGCTGAGATCGCTGCTGCTGGCGTAGATCTTAAGTATGAGGTTGGTACAATGATCGAGATCCCAAGAGCAGCTCTTACAGCTGATGAGATCGCTAAGGAAGCTGACTTCTTCTGCTTCGGTACAAACGACCTTACACAGATGACATTCGGATTCTCAAGAGATGATGCTGGTAAGTTCTTAAATGCTTACTATGATGCTAAGATCTTCGAGAACGATCCATTTGCTAAGCTTGATCAGACAGGTGTTGGTAAGCTCATGGATATGGCAGTTAAGCTTGGTAAGCCAGTTAATCCAAACCTTCACATCGGTATCTGTGGTGAGCACGGTGGAGATCCTTCATCAGTTGAGTTCTGCCACAAGATTGGTCTTGATTATGTATCATGTTCACCATTCAGAGTACCTATCGCTAGACTTGCTGCTGCACAGGCTGCAATCGCTAACAAGTAGGATTCGGACGAACAGAACTTGTAAGTAATTAGCTTAATAAAGACAATATGAGTCCCTGTAATTGCCATGAGGTGGTTACAGGGACTTTTTTGTAAAAAATATGCATATCAAAAAGGAGAAATCAATAGCCGATACTTGATTATATTATGTACTGATGATATTGTGGTCTATGGAAATTAAACATAGGAAGAATATATAATGAATGAAAGAGATGTAGAAATTAGTAAAAGAGAAGCTAAGAAGAAGGAACGTAGGTCGAGAAAGGACAAGCTTGCAATAGAGAAGAGAATACTTCGTCTGTCTTTTATGGGAAGTGTCTTCTTCATACTTGCGGAGGGCGTGATGGCATGGTATACCCATTCACATTCGCTTTGGACGGACTGCCTGTTCGACTCCGCAGATCTGGTCATGATAGGACCATTTATGGTGCTGGTTCCGCTTCTGTATAAACCTGTGACAGAGAAACATCCATATGGCTATGCCCAGGTGGAATCACTTTTTCTACTTGTGAAGTACAGTGTATTACTTGCACTCACATGTAATCTCATGGTTGAGAATATAAAGCTGTTGTTTCATGGGGGACATGATGTAGATGCGGGGAGCATAGCGGTATTTGAATTTCTTGTATGTGTATGCTGTGCGGTTATGTATGCGATACTTGGCCATTACAGTAAGAAATATGAGTCTACAACTATCAAAGCGGAGCTGTATATGTGGAAGCTTGACGTAATAAGCAGTATGGGAGTTGCTATAGCATTTGCGGTACAGACTGCTCTGTTGCATACAAACCTGCGTTTTATTACCCCTTATATTGATCCGGCTGTAGCGGTGGTTATGGCACTTCTTCTTATAAAAGAGCCGGTGTGCGAGATATTTCAGAGTATCAAGAATCTTATTCTTTTTGCTCCGGAGGAAGAGACGCTTAGTCAGATACGAGCCATAGTGGATCAGCATATGAAGGATTACCCATATGAGGTCACTTTTCTGGATGTCATCCAGACCGGGCGGAAGCTGTGGGTTGAGGTATATATAGGAAATCAGACGGATGTGATACATATAAGTATCATTCATAAGGTGAGAGACGAGATAAAACAGGAGCTAAGGGATAAGTATGATCAGGTGTATATAGAGGTCATACCAGATTGATAGTAAAGCTGTAATACAAAATACAAATGATCAAGGGGATGCAAGGATATTGTTACATTATGAAGTTTTTGAAAGTTCATGTGATACCGATAGATATATAGTTCTGCTTCATGGATTTGGAGGAAACAACAGGGTATGGAAGAAGCAGATTCCCTTGCTTCAGAAGAAGTTTAATGTTCTGGCGATAACTTTGCCAAGTCATGGAGACAGTGAACTAAAATTGTCCAAGATGGGAAGTACGCTGGATGTTGTCGTGGGTGAGATAACACAGGTGCTTGATGAGCGGGGGATACAGCGAGCTGTTTTTATGGGCGTATCACTTGGAACTATATTTATCAAATATATGGAGATGAGATGCGGAAGTTACATAGATAAAGCAATACTTGTGGGTGCGCTGGGCACGGTTGGAAAACCACTCAGGCGTGCTGTCAATGTCTTTGCTAAGATAGGTGACAAACTTCCATTTCCTGTCGTCTACAGAATAATGGCAAAGTTATTTATGCCATGGAAAGTCAGCAAGACAAGCAGGAAGGTGTTCTGCAAATGTGCCAAGGCATTAAACAGTCAGGAATTTAAGGCGTATATGAATATTTTTATTGAGCATTTTTCACTTTGTGACGAGTTCGTGAGCAGATTACACGAGGAGAATGTATATATTTCCGGGCGTGGTGATCTGTGTTTTATAAATGGAATCGTGGAGGAAGCTGATCTGACAGATGCGGAGCTGATAATAATAGAGCATTGTGGTCACGTGTGCAACATAGATCAGAGCAGACAATTCAATGATATTATTTCTGAATTGCTAGACATTGAATGAATTAAAAGTGGAATATGATACGACAAGGATATACTATCTTAAAATGCTGATAAATAAGGATAAGGAGACTGTGATATGGCAACGATGAACACGTATACGGGAAACAAAATAGATCCGATGAATATGGCAGTTGCTGACATATCAATACAGGATATAGCGCATGCGTTAAGCCTCACGTGCCGCGGTGGAGGGCATGTGTCCTATTTCTTTTCTGTGGCACAGCACTCCATCAACTGTATGAATGAGGCGAAGGCAAGGGGATGGTCAGAGCGGTTACAGCTTGCCTGCCTGTTGCACGATGCCAGCGAGGCGTATATATCAGACATAATCAGACCGGTAAAAGTGCATTTATCAAACTATCTGGAGATAGAGAGGTCGATCATGAACGTTATACTTGAACGATTTGGTCTTGCCGATCTGAGCGAAGAAGAAAATGCAATGTGGAAGCAAATAGATGACGAGATGATGAACTTTGAACTCAAGAGCTTCATGAAGGGGGAGGAGTACAGGACCGTCGATAATCTGGTTTCTGTCCCGGATAAAGCAGAGAGACCGTGGAGAGAGGTCGAAGCGGAATTTATAATATGCACAGAGAAATTGAGTATTACCTTAATCTAAGGAGAAAGTGGACAAATAAAAAGATATGATACCTTTAAAGTAGTCAGATAAATAATATGTCACTTTAGAGGTATCATATCAGTATGTACTAACCGATTTTCTCTTTAAAATATGAAAATCAAAGGTATTGGATTATTTTATCAATACAAGACGCATAGTGTTCATCTGAAAGTCCAAAATCAAGCTGTTTCCAGAGAGAGATAAATCTGCTCCAAAGTTCATGGTTTTCGAACATTATATTGTCCTCAGGATTGTTGTCAAAAGAACCCCCTTTTGTTTTATGGAGATCCAATATGAGACTTAGACCATATTTTCTGCACCATGTGATACAATCATTTATATGAGCGTATCCGTTTTCTATTATGTTGCCGTCTTCATCTTCTAAAACATTGTAGTCGATAGGAAGACGCACATGGTCAAGGCCCCATTTTGATATGGTTTTGATGTCGTTTTCACTGATGAATGTATTGTAATGCTGTTCTGAGTATTCTGAGCACTGGGAGAGTCAGCCGCCAAGGTTGATTCCGTGCATATATCCTGTAAAAGTTTTCATATGACAATCCTCCTAATTTTTCTTAAATATAAGCATGTTCCATGAATGTGGAGACAGCGATATGTTCTCTGAAATTGCTTTTTCTACTGGAATGACATTATCAGGTGAGTCAGCGGTATTTACTGCTTTAAGGTCATCACCTTCCATGGCAATGTGCTGAGTGAGACTGTAGTCATCATATCCAAGTGTGGCTATGTTCAGGTCGCATGCTTCGTTAAGTGAACGGTTTACTGCAAATATAGTTATTTCGTTTCCATCATCTGAAATTACTGCTGCCGAGTCAACGTAAGGAACATTTTTGATCTTTTCTGTATCGTAACTGTCGCAACTGCAGAAAGATCTTATTGTTGTACCCCTGCCATGCTGAGAAGTATACATGAAAGGATAGAATATGGTTTGTGCCCAGCATCTTCCGTTGTTCTCAGTCATAATTGGTGCGATTACATTTACAAGCTGTGCGAGGCATGCAATCTTGACTCTGTCGCAATTGTTAAGTAGAGTTATGAGTAAGCTTCCAACAACTACCGCATCTTCAAGATTGTATATGTCCTCAAGAAGTGGGGGAGCGACCTGCCACTTTGGTATTTCTTTGTCCTGTTCACTGCTGTGGAACCATATGTTCCACTCATCAAATGACAGATTTACGGTTTTGTCAGATTCCTTTTCAAACTTTACCTCATCGCAGATTGCAGCAACCTGCTTTATAAATTTGTCCATTTCCACGGATGATGCAAGATAGGCAGCTGTATCATTGGCAGGATTTCCATAATAGTTATGGAGAGATATATAATCTATATGTTCATAGCATTCACGCAGGACTGTGCGTTCCCATTCCATAAATGTTGGCATGTTTATGTGTGCACTGCCGCATGCCACCAGCTCAATAGAAGGATCTGTCCATTTCATAAGCTTTGCTGTTTCGCATGCAATGCGGCCGTATTCGTATGGAGTTTTGCTGCATATCTGCCATGGACCGTCCATCTCATTTCCGAGACACCACAGTTTGATTCCAAATGGTTTATCAAATCCATTGGCCTTTCTCATCTGTGCATAGTAGGTGTCTGTGTCACTGTTGCAGTATTCAACGAGGTTGCGGGCATCATTGGCACCCCGTGTACCGAGGTTGACGGCCATCATGACTTCACTTCCTGCACGTTTGGCCCATTCCTGAAATTCGTCAATGCCGACTTCGTTTGTCTCTATTGACTGCCAGGCAAGTTCCATCTTTCTTGGACGCTTTGCCTTATCTCCAGTTCCGTCCTCCCAGTTATAGCCCGATACAAAATTTCCGCCAGGATAGCGGATCACAGGTACATTTAATTCTTTGATCATGCCCATGACATCCTGCCGGAATCCCATGTCATCCGATGTGGCGTGATCCGGTTCATATATCCCTCCATAAACTGCACGTCCAAGATGCTCGATAAATGAACCAAAAATTCTCTTATCAATCTTACCTATACTGTTATTTGCGGAAATCGTGATAGTTGCTTTCAATGTTTGTTCCTCCTTATGTTTTTTCGTTAATTGTTATTGATAGTATGGTTTATTTGGGATAAAATTTCAATGACATATCATGTAACAATACTGATGTATTCTGCTTTTTTAACTTTAGATGTATGTTGGTATTATTGAGAAATGTTTTATTTAAAGGAGAGATCATAAATGCAGATAAATAATATTGGACATAATCACATTCATGATGCAGATTTTATAATTAAACGTCCTTCTGGATCGGGAGATTACCTGCTCGTACTTTTAAAGTCCCCTGCAGTTTTTACTTTGAACGGTGAGGATACAATTACAGAAAGTAACTCATTTATATTATACAGAAAGGGTACTCCCCAGTTTTACCGTGCATATGGTTCCAGCTTTTCTAACGACTGGTTTCATTTCGAAATGTCAGATGACGACCTGAAATTTATCGAATCCCTGAGTATCCCGTTTGATGAGGTGAAAATATTGGGGGATATCAATGATCTGTCACTTATCATAAAAAATATGTGTTATGAACGTTATTCTTCAAATAAATATAAGGATGATTCTGTTAGATTATATATGAAATTATTTTTTTTAAAGCTTGCTGAAAAGATGTCGTCAGTGAGTAAAGATACACATGGTTCCTATTATGAAAAAATGTCTATAATCAGAACAAATATTTATAATAAGCCGTATGATAACTGGACAATACAGGGAATGTCACATCAGCTTACAATGAGCGAATCATACTTTCAGCATTTGTATAAGAAAATATTTGGAACAGGGGTTATGAATGATGTGATACAGAGCCGCATTGAACACGCAAAGTATCTTCTATCAACGACAGATATTTCAATTGAACATATATCGCAGATGTGCGGATATAACAGCTCTTCTCATTTTATGCGTCAGTTTAAAAAAGAAGCAGGAATGACACCATCTGAATATCGCAAAACAATAATAATTATTGACAAACGATAATTCTATGGTACTATACAAGTAAGATAATTATCGTGAAACAATAATTTTTACATTGGATTGGAGGCTGCTATGGTTAATGGTATTTTAAATATATTTGCGTATATTGCGGTGTGGCTAAGGAATATGTCACTTGCAGGAGGAGGCCAGAACGCATTTGCAATATTTATGTTCTGCCTGATAGGATGTATGCCGCTTGCCGGATTCATCGTGCTCTGTATAAGAAATAGAAAAATTGATGCTGACTACCTGTTGCTGGGCCTTTCGGCGGCTCTTTTCATAGGAATATATATGATGATAAATCCAGGGTATGTCATAGATGGAAATGCTCTGGTAACTTCAGATATGCTGAATCTTGCAATAAGCTCAGTGATATGGTCGGTGCTGGCATGTTATGCTGTGCTCAGGATCGTGGAGAGTATAGACAAGGCGGATAGCACTCAGATAGTAGAAATCATCAAGAAGATAATATGTGTGATAGTGGTATTCACAGCTTTTGTGATTGGCTATGTGTCACTGCCGGAGCTTGTCAGAACAAATCGGACAAATGCCGGTGCTATGCCTGGTGATGCCGGATGGGCAGTGATCCTGTTTATTTTCCAGCTTGTAAATGCTGCTCTTGTCATATGGGTTCTGATCAGGGGATACAGGCTTTGCAACAGCATAATAGAAAATGAGTATTCGGATGAGACAATCCATATGGCAGAGAGACTTTCAAAGACGAGCAAGAGTGCAATATCAGTCATGGTGATTCTTGAACTCTCGAAGAATGTGCTTCAGCTTTTTATCATGACGACTCTTTCAAATGCAGATTTCAAGATATCACTTCCATTATATGAGCTGATAATACTCGTCGTTGCGTATATGGGTGTCAGAAACCTTGCTAAGACAAAAGCGATAAAAGAAGAAAATGATTCATATATATAGAATTTGAGGTGACGTGTAGGGATGGCAATCAAAGTAACTCTGGACAGGGTTTTAAAAGAGAATAATATGACATCGAAGGAACTTTGCAAACTAGTGGGGATAACAGAGGCAAATCTGTCGGTTCTCAGAAGCGGGAAAGCAAAGGGTGTGCGGTTTACCACGATCAACAAGATATGCTATTACCTGCACTGCGATGTTGGAGACATATTGACATTTGATGGTGAACTTATAGAAGAAGACTAAGGAGGCGGGAGCTGTGATGAAAGTTATCAGGGGTAAGAAAACAGACAGGAAATCAGGTGAGACACATAGAGTGATACGAAAGAGTAATCTGGTTGCTGTGGGTATTATTGGAATGCTTGGAATATGTATGCTCTCAGGCTGCTCGCTTGCGGATAAGGAAATGACTGAAACTGATGAGAGAGATTTACTGGTTGGAGTGTTTGTAACAACAGAAAGGCTTGGGACAGTTACCGATGTTCCGTGCGAAATCGATATTGATGCAGGTACACTTAAGATAACAGATGAAGACATTGATGTTGACGGATGTTATATGATCTATGCCAGATCAGGCGAGGGGGAAGATATGTACGAGACTCTGGTATCTGATGGTATAAGTGTTGGAACAAACAATGTTGGGTATAATGAGAATGCAGATGGAAGTGTCACCAGAAGCCGGACAGTGAACGGATGTGTGTACTATGATCTGGACAATAAGGATAGCTATGCAGACTCAGATGGTGATGTGGGAATAATCCTCAATAAGGTATATGAGAAAACAGATGGAACATATTATATAACGAGTGGCAGCTCAATGGGGTGTGCGGCCACGGATCAGACTGCAGAGAACGGCTCAGGTGCAATGGATGTAAAAGAGTCGTATAAGACGACTTCGTTATCGGGTAGTGAAAGTTCGTCAAGTGATGAAAACGAAATGGTCATACATGTGGAATGGAAGTTTGAACGAGCAGGAGAAAAGTATACATTTACAGCTATGTCTGAGGATAACAAAGAGCTGGACGCCAAAACCTATGATGTTGGGGATATACCAGATACAATAAAGTTTGACTGTGACTGGCAGTATGTGATCGTGTCCTATGCGGATGTGACTGGTAAGATGCATAGTTCATTCGTGGATAAAGAAGATTCAGTGTATGAATATAGTGTGAGCACTGGCAAATTCTTCCTGGATACAGGCGTAGTTGAGATAGAATAACAGGTGAATATTAATTTAAGATTAAACCACAGGGATATGGTAAATTGGTTCCCTGTGGTTTAAAATTATGACTAGAGAAAATGAATGAAATTGAAAAACGAGAACATTTAGCGTGGGCATATTATCATAATTTCATGTATGACAGTGAGAATTAAGGAGGATTACAGATGGATCGCAAAGAGATGAACAAAATTATATTTCAGAATACAGAGTATATGTGCAAGACGGATGCTGCATTGTCAGATGCTACAAAGAAATCAGTGTCAGGGCAGCGATTTATTGCAGAAAGTGAGAAGATTCCGGGACTTAATCTAAATATTTATAAGAAACAGACCAGGATTGTGGTATCCAGAAAGAGAACATATGAGGCAGCGGCATATTATAAGGGACAGCATGTTGCTGTGCATAACTTTGCATCGGCGGTAAATCCGGGTGGCGGAGTTGTATATGGAGCGAGTGCACAGGAGGAATGTCTCTGCAGATGTTCTAATCTGTATTTCTGTTTGAACACTCCTGATATGTGGGGAATGTTCTATACTCCTCACAGAGCGGCAAAAGATCCTATACACAATGATGATATTATATACACACCTGGTATAGTGGTGTTTAAGACGGATACAGATCTGCCGGAACTCATGGAGCAAAAGGACTGGTATAAAGCGGATGTGATCACATGTGCTGCGCCGAATCTACGGGAAATTCCAGGAAATATTTATAACTGTGAGAATGGTGCAAGCGCAGCGGGAGTAAGCAATTATGACCTTCAGATTATTCATGAGAAAAGACTCAGAAGGATACTTGACAGCGCAGTTATGAACCATGCGGACACAGTGATACTCGGTGCATTTGGCTGTGGTGCATTCCGCAACGATCCTCATGCGGTGGCATCAGCTGCTGCAAATGTTCTAAGTGATTATATATACGCATTTGAGAATATCGAGTTTGCTGTATACTGCAGACCAAATGATGATTTCAATTACAGGGTGTTTAACAGCGTATTAAGTTCATTGTAAATGAAATTTGTGCCTATGGTGCATACCATCATGCTATGAGGGCGGCGATGTAGATATAAGAAGATGAGCAGGAAATGACAAGAGTCTTGATTACAGGATTAGTGTCAATGAGAAAATAGTGAAAGATTATTAAAAGAATTATACAAATTTTAGAAATAATTAATTGAATAAATCCTCCTTGTGATATAAGGTTAGAATAATATATATGATAATGGCGTTTCTGTATTGTGTCAGACATATATATCCTAAAAAATATCACAAGGAGGATTTTTATATGAAAGAAGTAAAACAGCCAAAGAAGCCGCTGATATTTTATTATCTGATAGTGCTTATCATAATAATGGTTCTCAATTTCATATTTGTCCCATGGTTTGCTGAGAGAAGTATAGAGGAGGTGGACTATGGTACGTTCATATCCATGACAGATGACAAGAAGATCGATGAGGTAGACATTGAGGCACAGTCAAATGTCATCTATTTTACAGGCAAAGATGACAAGAAGGTGTATAAGACTGCTATGGTGAGTGATGAGAACTTAACCGAGCGACTTTACAAGTCGGGAGCCAAGTTCTCAGGTCAGGAGATCAAGCAGACATCACCGATACTCAGTTTTATACTCAGTTGGATCGTGCCTATACTTATATTCACATTACTTGGAAGAATGCTTGCCAATCAGATGATGAAGCACGCCGGAGGCGGCAAGAATTCCATGATGTTTGGAATGGGCAAGAGTAATGCGAAGATATATGTTAATTCCACAGAGGGAATAAAGTTTACAGATGTCGCCGGAGAGGATGAGGCGAAGGAGAATTTGACTGAGATAGTTGAGTATCTTCACAATCCTGGAAAGTACAAGGAGATCGGCGCTTCCATGCCAAAGGGTATTCTTCTTGTGGGTCCTCCGGGAACAGGTAAGACCATGCTTGCCAAGGCTGTAGCCGGAGAGGCGAATGTACCTTTCTTCTCAATGTCCGGTTCAGAGTTCGTTGAGATGTTCGTAGGTATGGGTGCTTCAAAGGTAAGGGATTTGTTCCAGCAGGCAAAGGAAAAGGCTCCATGTATAGTGTTCATCGATGAGATAGATGCCATAGGTAAGAAGAGAGATGGACAGATAGGCGGCAATGATGAGCGAGAGCAGACACTTAACCAGCTTCTCACCGAGATGGATGGATTCGAGGGCAACAATGGTGTCATCATCCTTGCAGCAACCAACAGACCGGATTCACTTGATCCTGCACTGCTCAGACCGGGAAGATTTGACAGACGAGTACCTGTGGAACTTCCGGATCTCAAGGGACGTGAGGATATACTTAAGGTTCACGCCAAGAAGGTCAAGATAGGAGACAATGTAGACTTCAATAAGATAGCCAGAATGGCATCAGGAGCATCTGGCGCCGAGCTTGCAAATATTGTAAATGAAGCGGCACTCAGGGCTGTCAGAGCGGGCAGAGGCTTCGTGACACAGGCCGATATGGAAGAGAGCATAGAGGTCGTAATTGCAGGTTACCAGAGAAAGAATGCGATACTTACAGACAAGGAGAAGCTTGTCGTGTCATACCATGAGATCGGACATGCGCTTGTAGCTGCCAAGCAGACTGATTCGGCGCCAGTCCAGAAGATAACCATAGTTCCTAGAACTTCAGGAGCCCTTGGTTACACCATGCAGGTCGATGAGGGCAATCATTACCTTATGACCAAGGAAGAGATTGAGAATAAGATAGCGACACTCACAGGCGGAAGAGCTGCAGAGGAGATAGTATTTGGATCTATTACAACGGGAGCCTCCAACGATATAGAACAGGCAACAAAGCTTGCAAGAGCTATGATCACCAAATACGGAATGAGCAAAGATTTTGATATGGTAGCCATGGAGGTAGAAACTAACAAATACCTTGGCGGTGATTCATCACTTTCGTGCTCGGCAGAGACGCAGACACTCATAGACAAGAAGGTTGTGGAGCTTATAAGAAAGCAGCATGAGAAGGCGGCAACCATTATCCTCGAGAACAGAGCGAAGCTTGATGAGCTTTCCAATTATCTGTATCAGAAGGAGACGATCACAGGCGAGGAGTTTATGAAGATATTGAATTCATGATTCTCTTAGATATAATTTCAGTTACCGGGTGCTGGCATTTTACAATTCCGCACCCGGTAACCATAAGATAGACTTGTACTGGATTCAGAATAGTAGTATTACGTCAATTCCTCGTGGTCAAGCTCCAACAGTTTGAAATGATTCTTTTTGAACTCTATAAGTCCTTCACTCTGCATGTTGGACAGCTCCTTTGACAGTGCGGTTCTGTCGACATTCAGGTAGTCGGCAAACTGTTCCCTGTTAAATGGGATATCGAACTCAGTTGTTCCAAGAGAGCTGGCAAGTCCTGAGAGATAATAGCTGACACGCTCACGTATCTTCTTTGGCTTTATATAGAAGATATGAAGAGAGAGTGTGAGACTTCTTCTCGATGATAGGAGAAGAAGATTCTTCAGCATTTGCAGATGCCACGGATAACTGTTGTATTTGCCGGACATGATATCCTGTGCGTTGAGCAGGAATACGATAGTAGGCTCTGTTGCTCTTGCGTCGATCATGAGTTTGTGTCCGGACAGGGCGTATGTTTCACCGAACACCTTTCCAGGAAGTGCTGAACTCAGGATACTTTTGGAGCCCCAGTAGTCAACATTCTCAACAATCACCCGGCCTTTGATGACTATTCCAAGCTCCTCGGTTATTTCGCCGGCTTTGAATATAGTGGAGTTGTATCTGTAATAGTGTTCGCGCAGGATCCCGAGATCCATCATGGTTTTGATATCGGCTTCCGAGATTCCTTTAAATGCCATCATGTTGAGTACTTCAGACAATTGATATTGAGGAATTTTAAGTTTCATACATAACCTCCATCTTATTATTTATTTCTATGCAGAGCAGCAGTCTGCAGCGTAGTATATTATAGTGACAAGGTGTCATGATGCGGGGGTGCGATAAGGCTTTCAGCTATAGAATGTATATTTTTTCAAAACACAGTATATTGTATATGTGTAATAAATTATCCCTTGTCCATACACAATATATATTATTCATATATTTTCTCAAATTTTTTCAAAAAAAGTTGTTTAAATCTTTATTACGTGGTTATAACAACCGAATTTATGAGTAAAGTATAATATACTTACAAATGAAAAGCAAGGAATGTGATAAGCATTATTGAATTATAGAAGATTATTCTGTATAATAAGTAAATAGTGTGTCACATTTTCACATATTAAAACACTGAAAGGAGAAATTTTATCATGTTACAGAACCAGGAATGGGAATCATTCACAGGTAGACTCTGGAAGGAAGAGTGTAATGTAAGAGACTTCATCCAGAACAACTACACACAGTACGATGGAGACGAGAGTTTCCTTGCAGCCCCAACAGATGCTACTAACAAGCTTTGGGATAAGCTTCAGGCACTTCAGAAGGCTGAGAGAGATAACGGTGGAGTTTTAAAGGAGGATGCTGATGTTGTATCAAGCATCACATCTTATGGCCCAGGCTACATTGATCCAGAGACAAAGGATCTTGAGCAGATTGTAGGTCTTCAGACAGATGAGCCACTTAAGAGAGCATTTATGCCTTATGGTGGTATCAAGATGGCTGAGGAGGCTCTTCAGATGTATGGATATACTCCAAACGAGAACTTCCACAAGATCTTCACTGAGTATCACAAGACACACAACCAGGCAGTATTTGATGCTTACACACCAGAGATGCTGGCAGCTCGTCATACACATATCGTAACAGGACTTCCTGACACATATGGTCGTGGACGTATCGTAGGTGACTACAGAAGAGTTGCTCTTTACGGTATTGATCAGCTTATCGCTTGGAAGGAAGAGGATAAGGCTAACTGTGGCGATGGCAACATGTTTGATGATGTCATCCGTCAGAGAGAAGAGCTTTCAGAGCAGATTAAGCGTCTCAAAGAGATGAAGGTTATGGCTCAGTCATACGGATATGACATTTCAAAGCCAGCTTCAAACGCTAAAGAGGCTGTTCAGTGGTTATACTTCGGATACCTTGCAGCTATCAAGACTCAGAACGGTGCAGCTATGTCAGTTGGACGTGTATCTACATTCCTTGATATCTACATTGAGAGAGATATTAAGGCTGGTAAGCTTACAGAGGCTGAGGCTCAGGAGCTTATCGATCATTTCACAATGAAGCTTCGTATGGTTAAGTTCGCAAGAATTAAGTCATACAACGAGCTGTTCTCAGGAGATCCTGTATGGGCTACTCTTGAGGTTGGTGGTATCGGTGTTGACGGACGTTCAATGGTTACAAAGAACGATTACAGATTCCTTCATACACTTGAGAACATGGGACCAGCTCCAGAGCCAAACCTTACAGTTCTTTACTCATCAGCTCTTCAGGATACATTCAAGAAGTATGCTGCTAAGATTTCTGTAAGAACAAGCTCAATCCAGTATGAGAACGATGATGTAATGAAGCCAATCTGGGGCGATGATTACTCAATCTGCTGCTGTGTATCAGCTACACAGACTGGTAAGGAGATGCAGTTCTTCGGAGCTCGTGCAAACCTTGCTAAGTGTCTTCTTTACGCTATCAATGGTGGTAAGGATGAGAAGTTCCTTGACAAGAAGACTGGTAAGCCAATGCAGGTAGGTCCAGAGTACTCACCTATCACATCAGAGTACCTTGACTATGATGAAGTACTTGCTAAGTACAAGAAGATGCTTGACTGGTTAGCAGGACTTTATGTAAATATTCTTAACCTCATCCAGTACATGCATGACAAGTACTACTATGAGTCAGCTGAGATGGCACTTATCGATACAGATGTACGTCGTACATTTGCAACAGGTATCGCTGGATTCTCACACGTAATCGACTCACTGTCAGCAATCAAGTACGCTAAGGTTAAGGTTATCCGTAACGCAGAGACAGGACTTGCAGAGGACTTCGAGATCGAAGGCGAGTTCCCTAAGTATGGTAACGATGACGACAGAGCTGATAACATCGGTGTATGGCTTCTTCATGAGTTCCTTACAGACATCAAGAAGAGACACACATATCGTAATTCAGAGCCTACAACATCTATCCTTACAATCACATCTAACGTAGTTTATGGTAAGTACACAGGTAACCTTCCAGATGGAAGACGTGCTTGGACACCATTTGCACCAGGTGCTAACCCAAGCTACGGCGCTGAGACATCAGGACTTCTTGCATCACTTAACTCTGTTGCAAAGATTCCTTATGAGTGGTCACTGGATGGTATCTCAAATACACAGACAATGAACCCATCAGCACTTGGACATGATGAGGAAGAGAGAGCTACAAAGCTTGTAAGCGCAATGGATGGATACTTCGATCAGGGCGCTCATCATCTGAACGTAAACGTATTTGGTAAGGATAAGCTCCTTGATGCTATGGAGAATCCAGATAAGCCAGAGTACGCTAACTTCACAATCCGTGTATCAGGATATGCTGTTAAGTTCATATCACTTACACGTGAGCAGCAGCTCGATGTTATCAACAGAACATTCCATGACTCACTTTAATTCTTAGCTGACGCTGGATTTTCAGTGAAGTTATAGATGCTTTGTCAGATATAACAAGAACCATGGTCCCGGGGATAACCTCTCCGGGACTTTTTTTAAGAATATGTATTTATATCATTTTTATAAGAGATAATAGACATGTAGTTTTGTTTGTAATTACTTTCATTAATTGAGAGTTGTATTTGAATAGGAAGAACTTAGAGGTGAAATATGTCTGAAAAGAAACAGGTTTTAGGATATGTCCATTCGACAGAGAGCTTTGGAGCAGTAGATGGTCCAGGCATAAGATTTGTAGTTTTTTTACAGGGCTGCAAGATGAGATGTAAATATTGTCACAACCCAGAGACATGGAATCTTGTGACAGACTATAGTAAGCTTTACTCAGATGAAACAAGCGATGCTGAGAGAGAAGAACTTGAGAAGAAGATAGAAGAGAATACAAAGCTGCTGAAGGATAAGGGCGTCAAGATCGAGGCGAGGACCCCTGAGGATCTGTTAAAGCAGGCGCTCCGCTATAAGCCATATTGGAAAAACGGCGGTGGTATAACAGTGAGCGGTGGTGAGGCGCTGCTTCAGATGGATTTCCTCATCGAGTTTTTCAAGCTTGCAAAGGCTGAGGGTATTCATACAACAATAGATACAGCCGGCAATCCATTTACAAGGGAGGAGCCATTCTTCTCCAAGTTCAATGAGCTGATGAACCTCACAGATCTGTTCCTGCTCGATATCAAGCAGATCAATGATGACAAGCATAGAGATCTCACAGGATTCTCCAACAGCAATATACTTGATCTTGCACAGTATCTGTCAGATCAGGGTAAGCATATGTGGATCAGACACGTACTGGTACCAACCATCACAACTGATGAGGATGATCTGAAGAAGACAAAGGAGTTCATAGATACTCTCAAGACTGTCGATAAAGTTGAGGTACTTCCATATCACAAGCTCGGAATCACTGAGTGGGAGAGACTTGGAATACCATATAAGCTTGAGGGAATCGACCCGCCTACTGATGAGGAGCAGAAGCTTGCAAAGAGTATTCTGGAATAAATTTAAGAACAAGAACCGGGAAAATCATCGATAGTTCAATTCCTAGTCGATGCTGTAGCAGTGTATAAAAATATCTGTATTGAGACACAGGTGCTATATAAGATGTTAAAACCGTTGTAACGGGTGTGACATTTTATATAGTACCTGTGTCTTTGTTATATCAACAAATAAGTTTAACATAATTAATTAGTAAACAGTGGCTAGATGCATGCAAAAGAAGTTATAATGTAAGTTAATTGAAATTAGATTAGATATTTAAGCTTTTTTGAAAATGGACCAGGGGTTGTCCATTTTCAAAAAATGTCATATTTGATTGAAGTGCTGCAAATACGTTATATAACTGCAAAGTATAGGGAGTAGAGAATGTACAAGATAGACGAAGATACATGGAATGAAAAATATATACTGCTGATCCCAGCCATGCTGGATGCGCATTTTCCTCTGATAAAATACGCCTTTTATTCAAAGGATTATCATCCGGTCATACTGTCAAATGAGGATCATATCACGGATGTGGGACTTAAGTATGTGAACAATGATATGTGTTATCCGATTGTGTTAAATGCCGGGCAGATGATAGATGCACTGCAGTCAGGAAAGTACGACATCAACCGGACAAGACTTCTCATGCCGACGGCGGGGGATGCATGCAGGGGAGCTAATTACCTACATGTGTTAAAGGAGTCGGTGAGAAAGGCAGGATTTGACAGGGTAAAGATATTGTCTCTGAATGTTAAGGGGCTGGAGAAAAATTGCCAGATGCGTGTGCAGCCATTCATGGTTTGGAGAGCACTGTTCGGACTATTCTACGGAGATATACTCATGCTGCTCATCAATCAGACAAGGCCAAATGAGGTGAAAAAGGGACAGTCACAAAGGATGTGGCAGAAGTGGATAGATATCCTGTCCAGAGATCTGAAAGAGGGAAAGAATCTGACACTAGGCAGGATGAAACGAAACTTTGTCAGGATTGCCAGGGATTTTTCGCGGATAAAGCTGCATGATAAGAGGAAACAGCGTGTTGGGATAGTTGGTGAACTGTACATAAAATATTGTCACTTGGGCAACTGGGATATGATAAAGTTCCTTGAGTCAAATGGATGTGAGAGCCATACAAATGGGCTTTCTTGGTATGCCATGTACTATATGGATTCACATCTCACAGACAATATGACATTTGAATCTCTGCTTTACAAGGCGGGGCTGAAGTTCTTCGGCAGCCTGCAGAGAGCAATGATAGAGGCGCTTAGAAAATATGGGTTCTATACCATGGAGGATTTCTTCACGATGAAGCGTGAGGCTGATGGGTATGTGAGCTGGGGATATAAAACAGGAGATGGCTGGCTCATCGGCGCGGAGATAACGGGACACATACTCCATGAGTGTCCAAAGGTTTTGGCGGTTCAGCCATTTGGCTGTATGCCTAATCACACCTGCGGAAGAGGTTTGTACCCTTCGCTTCAGAAGAAGCTGCCGCAGGGCATGATAGTGAGCTGTGATGTGGATTCCAGTGGTTCAAAGCTGAATGTCTACAACAGGGTGAGGATGCTTGTGGACATGCCACTGAAGGAGGAATAAACGTGAAAAAGATATTTGTGGTGGAAGATGACGAGAGCATCTGTGAGGAGCTAGTGCAGATACTTGAGAATGAGGGCTATGAGGCTGAGAGTCTTGAGAGCTTTGACAATACAAAGGACGATATATTGAAAGCGGCACCGAATCTGGTGCTCATGGATATCAATATTCCGGGGATAAACGGCAGAAACCTAGTGAAGGAGATACGAAAGGAATCTGATGTGCCTATCATCATGGTTACAAGCAGGACTTCCGAGATGGATGAGGTGCTGTCCATGAGTTATGGCGCGGATGATTATATAACAAAGCCGTACAATCCGACGATACTTCTGCTTAGGATAGCGGCGGTGCTCAAGCGCATGGAGGGCAGCCAGAATACAGCATCATACAGAGATGCGGAGGTCAACTTCAGCAAGGGGACAATCAGCAAAGGTGATCAGGAGATGGTTCTCACCAAGAATGAGATGATCATATTCCAGCTGCTGCTTGCCAACAGGGAAAAGATAGTGTCGAGGGATGAGATCATGACAGACCTGTGGGACAATGACGAGTTTGTAAATGACAATGCGCTCACAGTAAATATAAGCAGGCTCAGGGGGAAACTGGCGGATCTTGGATATGATGATGCCATAGAGACCAGGAAGAAGCAGGGATACCGACTTGTATGACAGGTAAGTGGGATTATATATCATTTACAGCGACAAAAGATTGGAGTAATTTGGCAAAATGAAATTTGGCTTGTATATAAAGGATAAACTTGGAATAATTGCGGGATATGCGGGATTTGTGATATTCACATATCTGCTCATGATGGCATTTCACTCACAGTTACAGATGAGAATTATGTTCGTGATCGTGGCTGTGATATTTGTCGTCTCGGTTATCGCTTTCGATTATCTGAGAAAATATAAGTTCTACAACAGTCTGGTCGGACATCTGGATGAACTGGATCAGAAGTATCTCATACTTGACACTTTGGACGAGCCTGACTTCTACGAGGGCAAGCTGGTGTATTCAGCTATGTACGACATCAACAAGTCCATGACTGAGAATGTGAGAAAGTACAGGGACAGCGTGGAGGATTTCAAGGATTTTATAGAGATCTGGGTTCACGAGATAAAGCTTCCGATAGCCAGTCTGGTGCTCATGTGCCACAACAACAGGGATGTGATCCCGAGAAAATATACGGATCAGGTCGCAAGGCTTGACGCATATGCAGATCAGGTTCTCTACTATGTGAGGGCAGAGCATGCATCGGCAGATTACAGATTTGCCGAGACAAATCTTAAGAGTGTCATCGGAAGGGTGGCTGTGAAGAACAAGGATATGCTGCTTGATGGTGACATATCGCTGAATGTTCATGATGTGGATGAATGTGTTGTGACGGATTCAAAATGGCTTGAGTTTATGGTAAATCAGATCGTGAGCAACAGTATCAAGTATATAGACCGAGGACAGGAAAAGACTATAGAGATCTGGACTGAACCGTTGGGTGACGGGATGGCTCTGCACATAAAGGACAATGGAATAGGTATACCGCAGTCTGATATTCCACTTGTGTGCAAGAAATCATTTACCGGGGAAAATGGTCGGAAACATGCGAAATCAACAGGTATGGGACTTTATATAATAGACAATCTGTGCAGGCAGCTGGGACATAAGCTGGATATAGCGTCAAAGGTGGACGAATACACAGATGTGAGTATAGTATTTGGACATAATGATATATACAAGATTGGATGATATAAAAATTGAGTTTTGCGATAGTGGGATACAAGATCTGGTGAGCGTCCCCAAGGTTACAGAATTGTAATGTTAGGTAATAATGGAAAAAGGACAATTGCTTTCAAAATGTGTAAACTGCAAATATGTTCAATGGTGAGAGCAGTATTAAACAAACATTTGAGGAGGCATTTCAATGGAAACAATATTAAAGATTGACAACATTGAGAAGTATTATGGAAACAAATCCAATATGACAAAGGCCATAGATGGAATATCATTCGATGTGGAGGCAGGGGAGTTCGTTGCTATCATGGGTGCATCGGGAAGCGGTAAGACGACACTGCTTAACTGCGTTTCAACTATAGATAAGGTTAGCAGCGGCCACATCTATGTGGGCGGCAAGGATATCACAACACTCAAGGGCAATAAGCTCAACGAGTTCAGGAGAGAGGAGCTGGGATTTATATTTCAGGATTTCAACCTTCTTGACACACTCACGGCGTATGAGAATGTTGCGTTGGCACTTTCAATACAGAATGTGCCTGCAAAACAGATAGATGCGAAGGTCAGGGCTGTTGCAAAGGAGCTTGAGATCGAGAGTGTTCTGAAGAAGTATCCGTACCAGATGTCGGGCGGTCAGAAACAGAGAGTAGCATCTGCGAGAGCAATCATCACTGATCCAAAGCTTGTGCTTGCAGATGAGCCTACGGGAGCACTCGATTCCAAGTCGGCAAAGCTGCTTCTGGAGAGACTTAAGCACCTAAATGAGGATCTCATGACAACGATACTCATGGTAACACACGATTCATTTACAGCCAGCTATGCAGGCAGGATACTTTTCATCAAGGATGGCAAGGTGTTCCACGAGCTCAGAAGAGGAGGAGATACAAGAAAAGAATTTTTCAATAAGATCATAGATGTCGTGACACTGCTTGGAGGTGATCTGAATGACGCTCTTTAAGCTTTCCGTATCAAATATGAAGAAGAGTATAAAGGACTATGCCATATATTTCTTCACTCTGGTACTCGGTGTTGCAATTTTCTATGTGTTCAATGCCATAGAGACGCAGACCGCAATGCTCCGGATATCGGCTGACACAAGACAGGTCGTGCAGCTCATGAGCAAGATGATTGCGGGTGTCAGTGTGTTCATCGCATTTGTGCTCGGATTTCTCATCATATATGCAAGCCGTTTTCTGATGAAGAGGCGTAACAAAGAATTTGGTCTGTACCTCATCCTTGGAATGGGAAAACGCAAGGTGTCCACAATGCTTTTCATCGAGACACTTATCATCGGACTTGTATCACTTGTGGTAGGACTTCTTGCTGGAATAGGAATCTCACAGATAACAAGTGTACTCGTTGCAAACATGTTCGATGCAGATATGTCATCATACAGCTTTGTGTTCTCGGGCAGCGCATTTGTCAAGACCTGTTTGTATTTTGCAATCATATATGTGGTGGTTATAATCTTCAACACATTTATCATCAGCAAATGTAAGCTCATCGACCTTTTCCAGAATGGAAGAAAGTCTGAGAACGTCAAGATCAAGAATCCATGGGTATCAGTTATCGTGTTCCTGATATCAGCTGTATCACTTGGATATGCTTATCATGCGGTAATTACCGATATAAATGACATGTACATGAATGATCTCTACAAGTGGATCGTGGTCGGATGCGTTGCAACGGTGCTTTTCTTCTGGTCAGTGTCCGGAATGCTCTTCAGAATCGTGTCGTCTATGAAGAATGTGTACTATAAGGGACTCAATTCATTTGTCGTCAGACAGATGAGCAGCCGTGTCAACACAAATGTACTTTCAATATCAGTCATCTGTCTGATGCTTTTTGTGACAATATGTGTGCTTTCATCAGCGCTTGAAGTGAAGAATTCCTTAAATGAGGGCATTGCAAAGTACGCAAGAGCGGATGTGAGTATATCGAAAACCCAGAGCAGTGATTCAATCTATTATGACGAAGACGAGATGGGTAATGACAGCGAGACAAATGATCTTTTGAAGAAACTTGAGGTGACTGATGGAAAGAGCATAGAAGATGTATATAGTGAAAATAATGTGGATCTTGGATCCTACTTCTCAGATTACGTTGACGTACACACATATACATGTCCTGCACTTACAATCAGAAACTATCTGGGAGATGAGGCTCTGATTGATTCTCTTGGAATAGATGTAAACGCTTTGTCTAGTTATGAGGGAACGGAGGAGATCATATCACAGTCCGACTATAACAAGGTTGCAAAGATTTATGACAATGCTGAGCTCCAGCTTGCCGATGACGAGTATGCCATCCTTGCAAATTATAGAATATTCGTTAAGATCCGTGATGAGAGACTTCAGGAGGGAAAAGAGATAGAGGTATATGGCCAGACGCTTAAGCCGGTTATCACATATTGTATAGATGGTGATATAGAGCTTGCGACACAGCCGCTCAACACAGGTGTGTTTATCGTGCCGGATTCAGCCATTGAAGGTGCACAGTTCGCGAAAGAGTATTTCATCGGAAAGTATGCCGATCAGGACAGAGATGCCATACAAGATAGTGATACGATCATAAGGAATGTATCAAAGAAGGATGAACTTGGCGGACTTATCACAGTAAATACCAAGGACAACGTGAAAGCAGCCAGCGTGGGAGTCGGAGCCATCGCATCATTTATAGGTATGTATATCGGACTCATATTCCTTATATCTGGAGCAGCCATCCTTGCACTCAAAGAGCTCTCAGAGAGCACAGATAACATAGAGAGATACAAGATGCTCAGGAAGCTTGGGGTGGATCAGCACATGATCAACAAGGCTCTTTTCTCGCAGATGGGACTATTCTTCATATTCCCACTTGCTCTTGCCATAGTCCATTCGGTATTTGGAATGATGGTCAGCACGAAGATTCTTGACACTATGGGAGCGTATGATATAGCAGGTGCTATCGGAATCACGGCTGCCATTGTGGTAATCATATATGGCGGATATTTCCTTATAACGTATCTGTGCAGCAGGAAGATTATCAGTGAGTGAGGATATAACTATTATTGAAAATAATTGCACTTTTTATTGAATGAATAACATAATTATGTTATCATCAACATACGATATAAATGTGACATGTCACATTGTCTGGGCTGGTCGTAAGACCCAGGTCCAACCTAATTAGGCGGGGAGACTCCCCGCCATTTTTTATATAGAGTTGTAATGGGGAAATTCCTCAAAGGGATACATAAAAAGGAATTTTGATGGTTAACAAATGATTATTTGTATATGGATTGGAGGAAGTCATAATGAACAAACATGTAGAAAAAGCTATGGAGATAAGAAACGAGACACCGATGGTCAATAACTGTGCGCAGACCATTCTGCGGGCTTACGCGGACGAGCTCGGAATAACAGGAGATATGGCGGCAAAGCTCAGTGCTAATTTCGGTGGTGGCATGAAGTGTGGTTCAACCTGCGGTGCGATCACAGGAGGACTTATGGTACTTGGCGCTCTGGGCGTTGAGAATCCATACGTGATAAATCAGTTCAGGCGCAGGATAGCAGATAACCACAATGGCATGACCGATTGTGCTGATCTGTTAAAGGCAAATGCCCAAAAGGGTGGAATCAAGAAAGTGCACTGTGACGGCATGATCAGGGAGGCTATAGAGCTGATAGATGAACTGGTGAAGAGTGAATAAATATAACAAGAACAACGTGTTTAACTATCCTGGAGGAAAAAGGAATTCTGGAATGGAGGATGCAAGTAATGGAAGAAAGGGCATTGCAAAGGAACTGTTATCCCGTGTTGTAAATGATGCAAGGGATTATGGATGTGGAACGATACAGATCACGGCATCTGACATGGGTGTTAAATTGTATACGGATTTCGGATTTGTTCATAATGGTAATTTCATGCAGTATAAGCTGTAGTATATATGATGATGGAGCAAAAGTTACATTTAGAGATTGCCCTGCCTATCACAGTGGGAGATAACGTCTGGATCGGAACGAATGTTTCAGTGCTGCCGAGAGTTACTTATTTTAGGGCGAAGTTATAAGTAATTAGTATTGACACAGCAATAAACTCCTTTATAATAAATACTACAAATGTAATATTTATTATAAAGGAGTTTTGATATGATGAACTTATATTTTTTTATCTTGAAATACTACGTGTGTAATATATACAAGAAGTTATATTGTATGCTACTTTTGGTTGGCATAGCCATATTGTTATGCAGTTGTTCCAATAAAAATGCAGTGACAGACGCAGAGCGGACAGTTATTGATTTTAGTATATCTGATGAAAATCAGTTTATTGCAGATTTGGACGATATATATTCATCCTGTCAGGATAAGAAATGCAAGACCGAGGAAGAAAAACTGAATCAGACTAGGATCGTAATAGAATCGATGGGAAGTAAGGGGTACATAGCTGTGGATGTGGAGAATCAGATCAATATGGCAAATGCAGAGAATGCGGAGATGTTTTTATCAGAGGTGGCTGAAAACAGAGATGCGGGATGTACAATACTGCAGGTCATGTATGATAAGTCCTTTGTAAGGTTTGATTTTAAATCAGGCGGTAACAATGTTATGATAACCAGGCGATTCTATGTGTGGGAGAATAACTGTTTTGTTGAGAAAAATGAAGAAAACTATAAGGCCTATACATGGAAATACACAGACGGATATCTATTTTTTGAGAGGTACAGAATGGGAGGATATGACGGAGATTCTGCGTATACGGCATTACGAGTTGAGCCTCTGGATGAGAAGTTAAGGGTACTTAACAGAAAGTATATCAAGACGATTGGATATGATTCGAATAATTTATTTACCACAAATTGGGATGAATCAGATATGAACAAAATAAATTATTACGATATCTATGAAGCACTTTACAAAATGAAATATGGTATGTCTAGTCCCTATTCGGACGAGGGGGTTACATATATGATAGAAGGGAAGTTATACGAGAAGGTGTTTCAGGAGTATTTGCCTGTGTCTACAGATGTACTTCAGCATGTCAATGTATATGATGTGTCCAGACAAATGTATCAGTACAGAACGAGGGGGATGTTTGATCACAGTGTAACACCATTGGTTCCATTTCCAGAGGTAGTGGATGCTGAGTATAATGCTGACGGAACAATAACCCTCATAGTAAATGCTGTTTCGGAGAAGGATGAGAGTGGAAGATTATTTACACATAAAGTTACAATAAAGGAGAAAGAAAATGATGGATTTGAGTATGTGTCAAATGATGTTCTGACGATGGGCAAAGAGGGGATATATTGGTACAGAGACAGGCTTTCTGATAAAGAGTGGCAGGAGCACTACGGAGATAAGACCATCACAATAAATCAGAATGGAAATGTTATTGATGATAGTCTGTTATCCGATGACGAAATGGAGAATGTTAAAGTAAATATAATAGGAATATTGCAGTCAGATGCCATAAGAAAGTTGTATGAGGATGAAGATATTTCGAATAATAGTGATTTAATATATGATGTAGTAGATATCTTAGGAAGCAGTGGACTGATATGTTTTGCTGATGATACCAATATGTATAATTATC
Organism: Coprococcus aceti; assembly: GCF_025567285.1. NCBI lineage: Bacteria > Bacillati > Bacillota > Clostridia > Lachnospirales > Lachnospiraceae > Coprococcus > Coprococcus aceti. The sequence goes on along the minus strand of NZ_JAOQJT010000002.1, from coordinate 400,598 downwards.
AGCTATTTCAGTCTTTTTATAGAAATTATACAGATGGTGGAGAGCGAGATTACATTTGCGTATATAGGGTAAACAGGGATGCAAGCGTGACGGAGATGACATTTGTGTATGATGACAGCCGGATACAGATGATTTTCAACACAGCAAAATTCGAGAATCATGACTGGAAGTTTATAGCGACTGGCATACGGGATTTAAAAGATATGAAACTCACAGAAAAAGGCTACTTTATATATACATACTCAAATATAATAGCCCATGGTGGGCTGAAGGAGTATTTCAGAGTCAGTCCGTTGACGGATGAATGCAGGAAATTGACAAGAAAATATGTGTATGGGCTTAGTTATGTGAATTACAATATGCTTGTTATCGATTGGGATGAGTCAAATGCATCAGATATACTTGTGCCGTGTATGTTTGATGATATATACAGACTGTACACTGGTGAAAATCTGAAACCTGATGGTGGATGGATAGATGCAGACAAATATGAGTCTGTTATGTTGTCAATGTTCCCTGTCACTGTGACGGAGCTGAGGGATAAATGTGATTACAATCCAGAAAAAGATTCGTACAGATACCATGTCATCCTTGGAAAACAGTATCCACCATTCGGAGAGGTTGTGGACTATACCTACAACGATGATGGAACTGTTTCGCTTATTGTTGATGCGGTGTGGGCTGACAAGGGATCGGACATTGCATTTAGAAATACACTTACAGTAAAACCGGAAGATGATGGTACTTTCAAATATATGTCAAATCATATAGAGAAGATGGAATGTGACATACCAGTTTATTCTGACTGATATCCATAGGCATATATTCCAAGATCACGCAGTATTGACAGAGAGATCTTCGATGCGGAAAGTCCGTCCGCTGATGAAAACTGATTGTCATTTTCAGAAAGGGATATATTCGTGGCGAAAAAGTAATCATTATCATTAGATGTAATGAATCCGACGAACCAGCCGTTTATATTTATATCATCAACTCTGCCGGTACCTGTCTTGCCATACAGACTTTTTCCATCTGAGTTTGCAATAAACATGGACTCTATGACTGTATCCACATTTGTCTTAGACAGCTTCCAATCATTATTTTTCAGGTGACATAGCAGTTCTACCTGCTCTACTGGGGATATAGTCAGAGAGGATTCCAGCCAGTAACAGTTCTGAGCTGAATTGATATTCTGATTTCCATATTCAATAAGACCGAGAAAATTTTTCGCATCTGTGTGGTCCATAGCTGCATCCAGATTGTCAAAATACCAGTTTACAGATCCGGTCATGGCAGATCGAAGTGTCTGGTCTGTGTTCCAGGCATTAAAAGGGTAAGAGCTCCCATCCCAGCGCATAAATGAGTTGTCGGAAGTTATGATGCCATGTTCAAGAGCCATCACTGCGTCATATATTTTATATGTAGAATCCGGTGAAGTGCGGCATAGGGCTTTGTCCTGGTTATAGATATACCATTTATCATTTCCCTTGTCGTACAGAGCAAAACAGCCGTTGTAGTCAGAATAGTAGCTGGATAGATCCAAGGATTCCAGATTCACCGGGGCAAAATCCTTGTATTGTGTATCATCCAGAGCATATACAGATAATGGCGCACATACAGTCATCAGCAATATGATAATGAAAAATGCATATATACATTTTCGTTTTTCTCTCTTGGTGACAGGTTTGAAATCAACAATAAGCTGAAGTCTTGTTTTAAGAAATTTTTTCCTGCTTTTGCTCTTGAATGATAGCGATGATGAACTACTGAATCTGCTTGCAGCCGCACGGAGGATGGTCTGCCCATACTTCGCGGCATAGTTTTGACCGAGGCTCTGCAATACATCATTGTCACATGCTTTTTCTCTGTCATGTCTTGCTGTATGTAATGTGTATATAACAACAGGATTGAACCAATACAGTATGCAGAATATACAGATAAACATATTCACGGCATTGTCTCTGCGTTTAAAATGTTGTAGTTCATGTAACAAAATATGTCTCAGGTCGGTTATTGTGTAATCGGATATGCAGTCGTTGATTTGCCGTGGAATATATATAACAGGGCGGAATACACCTACAATGACCGCTCCAGATAAAGCAGAGGAGGAATATAATTTCGGTTTGTATCTGCGCACATTGCAGAGCTCAAGGCATTCCGAATATATATTCAATATGACAGTATCGTCGGTTACTGGAACAGCAGATTTTTTCAGCTTGTATAGTGATATGCCTGACACTATTAAACGGATGGAAAATATGTAAACTCCGGCAAGCCAGATAATAAAAAGGAGCTTTGGATATATTGTAGATGTACTGTTTACAGATATAGCAAAGTCGTTCATCCAGTTCCCATTTGATGAAGGGCTGGTATTGATAGGCACAGGAGTAACTGTATTTGCGGCAGAAGTACTTCTGTTAAATAATGATCGTATGAAACCTATGGCCTGGAATATAAATGAATTATTTACAGGGATAAATGGAATTACGAGAAGAAACAGCACAATATATATGGTGTTGTATCTGCCGTTACATGTTAGCTGTTTTCTGAACATAAATCGAACAAATATCAGTAGCAGCAGAGCGAAACTTATGGATATATTGCTGATAAAAAAATGTGTGAAAAATTCAGTCAAGCCTTATTTCCTCCCGGTGCCTTTTACATTTAATATGTCTTGAAGTTCCTTTATATCATCAGCACTAAGCTCATCACTATCCACAAACGCAGAAACCATGTCGGATATGTGTCCATTGAAAAACTTCTTTAGAAAAGATGAGCTTTCATGTTTTCGATATTCCTCCTGACTGATGACAGGGGAGTAGACGAACATGCGGCCCTTTTTCTCATAGGAGATGGCGGACTTATCAGAAAGTCTTTTGATGAGAGTCTGGATAGTCCTAGGATTCCATGAAGTGGTCTGCAACAGTTTGTCAGTAATGTCATTTGTGCTTATAGGGGCATATTTCCATATAACCTTCATAACTTCATATTCAGCTTCGGAAATCTGGGGAATGTGTTTCATAGATTATACTCCTTTAATACTACATTTGTAATAACAGTATAAAGATTATCGGGTGGGGTGTCAACCTTTGTCTATACATATGAGGAAACTCTCCAAAAAGGATTGTTTAGCAGAGTATATAATTTTCAAACACCGGGTAACATACTCATATACAGGCTAAGGAGGTATATGAGATGATATCACCAGACACAATAAAGCTGCTCAGGGAATGTGATGCCGGGATCAAGATGGGTGTTTCGTCTATTGATGAGGTGCTTGGGTATGTGCATGCGGCGAAAATGAAGAAGATACTTATAGAATGTAAGGAGGAGCACAACGCAATAAAACAGGAGATACAGAAACTACTGGATGAGTACCATGACGATGGCAAGGATCCAAATCCAATAGCAAAGGGCATGTCATGGATCAAGACAAATGTGAAACTCATAGTGGATGAGTCTGACAATACCATAGCGGAGCTTATGACGGATGGCTGCAATATGGGTGTGAAGTCGCTGAATAAATATCTAAACGAATATAAGGCGGCGGATGACAGGGCGAAGGATAAGACGAAGAGACTCATAGAGCTTGAGAAGAAACTCTGCGAGCAGATGCATCCTTTTTTATAAGTGCTTGTTGACTAAAAAAGTTTTATTAAATATACTTGTAAATATGAGAACCCAACATGTCTGTAGATGACGCGGATCATGTTGGGGATTTGTTGTTTTAGGGGAACAGAAAAAATTGATACAAGAAGGAGAAGATATATGAACAGGCAGGTTTACAATCCCTTTTTGCCGCTGAATGAGTACATACCGGACGGCGAGCCGCATGTATGGGGCGACAGGGTTTATCATTATGGATCTCACGATAAGGAGGGCGGTTACACGTTCTGTATGCAGGATTATGTGGTGTACTCCGCGCCGGTAAAAGATCTGACAAGCTGGCGATGCGAGGGCATTACATACAGGGCGAGCCAGGATCCGGCATACCCGGAGCTGAAGTATATGTACGCGCCAGATGTTGTGAGGGGGAATGATGGCAGATATTATCTGTATTACTGTATGGGCGGTGACTACGGTTACGGCGGATACACAGGTCCGATCAGTGTGGCTGTGTGCGATACGCCGGCGGGCAAATACGAATATCTTGGCCATGTGCATTACAAGGACGGAACTGTGATGAAGAAGTACATTTGCTTTGATCCGGCAGCCATGAATGATGACGGAACCATCAGGATATTCTACGGAACCCAGTACGGATACGAGGAGGAGCCTGATTTTCTGACAAATGGCAGGCTGGATGATGAGGTATCTATGTTTGGAAGAACAAAGGAGGAGATACTTGGCTACAAGGACAGCATCATGGGACCGATCATGGTGGTGCTTGAGGACGATATGCTGACGGTCAAGGAAGAATCGAGGCACATCATTCCTTACGCTGTGAAAGGCACATCATTTGAGGAGCATCCATTTTTTGAGGGTTCATCCATGAGAAAGGTGGGAGACAAATACTACTTTGTTTATTCGACATGGCAGAACCATGAGCTGTGCTATGCGGTGAGCGATTATCCGGATCACGGATTTACATTTGGCGGAACAATAGTGTCAAATGGCGATGTGGGATATAAGGGAAGAAGTTTCGAGAACAAGCTGAATATGACCGGAACCACGCACGGAAGCATAGAGTGCATAGATGGTCAGTGGTACGTGTTCTATCACAGGCTCACACATAAGTCGGACTACAGCAGACAGGCCTGTGCCGAGAAGATATATATAGCTGCGGATGGACACATAGACCAGGTGGAGGTTACGAGCTGCGGTCTGAACGATGGCCCGCTTGTGGCAAATGGCACGTATCCGGCGGTGATAGCATGCAACCTGACAAATGGACATATGCCACACGGCTCCAACAGTATATACACGACAGAATTCCCTAATGTGACGAACAAGGGTGAGGATAGATTTATTGCGGAGATAGAGGATGGAACACTCATAGGGTATAAGTATTTTGCGCTTGAGGACAGCAGTACATTTGGCGTGAATGTCAGATATGAGACGGATGCGAATAAGGTGGTGTACGAGGGACCTGTCAGGGTAGACGAGAGATGCGAGAATCAGGAGCAGATCAAGGATGCAAACGACCTGGCAGAGAATGTAGAAGGATACTTTGACATATGCGTGACAGAAGACGGTGAGAGTATTGGAAGAATAGATATACCTGTATCTGAAGATATCTCAGAGACAGAGTGGAGATGGTGCGAGAACAGAGTGGATTTCCCGGAGGGAGTCCACGCGTTGTATCTTGTATACCGTGGCAGAAGAAAGGTTCAATTAAAAGATATCCGATTTAGGTAAAATATTGAAAGAAGAGGGAGAATTATGAAGAAGTCAAATGGTGCGGCACTGATACCTATATACGTCTTTCTTGTCCTGTATCTGGGACTTGGAATACTGTTTGAGTACGTGCTGAAGATCCCGATGGGATTTTACAATATTCCAATAGTGGTCGCCTTTATGGTGGCGATATTTGTGGCATGTCTGCAGAACAGAAAGGTAAGCTTTGATGAGAAGCTTCAGATCATGGCAAATGGACTTACAGACAAAAATATTATAACCATGCTGCTCATATTCCTGACGGCGGGAATATTTGTGGGAGTCGTGGGGCGGAGCAGTGCCGAGAGTGTGGCATACTTTATGCTGAGTATCATTCCGGCGAGATTCTCCGTGGCGGTTCTGTTCGTTGTAGCATGCTTTGTATCAACAGCTATGGGAACGTCTGTTGGAACAATAACACTTCTGACGCCTATAGGAGTTGCGGTTGCCGATGCGTCAGGATTTAATCTGCCGCTCTGTGTGGCGTCCATAATGGGCGGTGCAATGTTTGGAGATAATCTGTCGTTCATATCGGATACTACCATAGCAGCATGTAATGGTCAGGGGTGTGCCATGAAAGATAAGTTCAGGGCAAACTTCTGGATAGCATTTCCTGCGGCGATTGTGACGCTCATAGTAATCTTGGTTAAGTCATTCAATACTGAGATAGGCGGAGTAGTGCACCATGATTACAATATGATACAGATCATTCCTTATGTTCTGGTACTCATAGGAGGAATAGTGGGATTTAATGTGTTTGTAGTCCTGATAGTTGGAATCGTGTCAGGCTCCATCATCATGCTTGCCACAGGGCAGACGGCAGCAGTGGATCTCCTGACGAATATGGGAAGCGGTGCAGCGGGAATGTTCGAGACGAGTATGGTAGCTGTACTTGTGGCTGCCATGTGTTCACTCATCAGAGAGTATGGCGGATTTGAGGCGCTGCTTTCGGCTATAAAGAAGGTGTTCAAGGGTGACAAGGGAGGTCAGCTCGGAATCGGACTTCTGGTTGGAGCCATGGACATAGCCACAGCCAACAATACGGTCGCGATAGTCATGGCAAATCCGATAGCAAAGGAGATGGCAGAGGATTATGGTATATCCCCGAAGAGATCAGCGTCGCTGCTTGATACATTTTCATGCATATTCCAGGGAATCATTCCTTACGGTGCCCAGATGCTGGTTGCAATATCAGCGGTGTCGGAGCTGGGACATGAGATATCAGCATTCCAGATAATCCCAAATTTGTTTTATCCAATACTCCTTCTTGTCAGTTCGCTTGTGTGGATGCTTATAAGAAGTAATGACAAACCACATATGGCAAAGAGACGGTAAAGAATATAGATGGACGAGATTTCGTAATATAATAAATAAATATTCGAAAAAACATGCAAAAAACCAAGAAAAATCTTGAAAATGCGTGTTTTTTCGTTTTTATTTAAGAATTTTTATGCTATAATTTACACTTGTGAATTATAAATAAAAAATAGGAGGAGTAACATGGACGCATTCACAAACTTTTTAGGCAAAGTTGATGATATTGTCTGGGGCTTGCCACTCATAATACTCATCATCGTCTGCGGAATCTATCTGACGATCAGACTTAAGTTCCTTCAGATAGTTCATCTGCCAAAGGCACTGAGATTCATGATCAAGAATGAGGAAGACGGTACAGGAGAGGTGACGAGCTTTGGCGCGTTATGTACAGCACTTTCAGCAACTATCGGTACAGGTAACATCGTAGGAGTAGCAACAGCTATAGGTATCCTTGCCGGTGGTCCTGGAGCACTTTTCTGGATGTGGGTAGCAGCGCTTTTCGGAATGGCAACAAAGTATTCAGAGGGACTGCTTGCTGTAAAGTACAGAAAGATTGACGAGGATGGACACGTTCTCGGAGGACCTTTCTACTACATTGAGAATGGTATGGGTCACAAGTGGAAATGGCTTGCAAAGATATTTGCATTCTTCGGAGCATGCGTAGGTCTCATGGGTATCGGTACATTTACACAGGTAAATGGTATTGCTTCTGCAGTTCAGGCTTTCTTTGATCCTGACAAGGCAAATACAGTATCAATCTTTGGAAATGACTACTCAATAGCCATCGTCATCTCAGCATTTATTCTTGCAATCCTTGTAGGACTTGTCGTAATCGGTGGAATCCAGAGAATATCAAAGGTTTCTCAGATTATAGTACCATTCATGGCAGTTCTCTACATCGTGGTGTGTCTGGTTCTTATCATAGTTAATATAAATAAAGTTCCAGCTGCATTTGAAACAATAGTCAAGTGCGCATTTAAGCCTATGTCATTTGCAGGTGGTGTTACAGCAAGTCTTGCAATAGCCATGCAGAAAGGTGTTGCACGTGGTATCTTCTCGAATGAGGCTGGTCTTGGTTCTGCACCTATCGCAGCAGCAGCAGCTCAGACAAAGGAGCCTGTTCGTCAGGGACTTGTAACAATGACAGGTACATTTATTGATACTATCATCGTATGTACAATGACAGGTCTTTCAATCGTTATGATGGGAAGCTGGCAGGATGGCAGCCTTGAGGGAATCGCAGTCACAACTGATGCATTCCAAAAGGGACTTTTCTTTATGCCAGGTCAGGTTGCAGCATTCATCCTGATGATCTGCCTTGTATTCTTCGCATTTACAACTATCCTTGGTTGGGATTACTATGGTGAGAGGTGTCTTGAGTACCTCACAAATGGCAGCAAGGTTTCAGTTCAGATCTATCGTTGGTTATACATACTTTGCGTATTTATCGGACCATACATGACAGTTAAGGCTGTATGGACTATCGCTGATATATTTAACGGACTTATGGCGATTCCGAATATCATAGCACTGCTTGCACTCAGCAGTGTGGTTGTGGCAGAGACAAAGGATTACTTTGCACGCCACAAGGAACTGTAGGGTTCGATTGAAGTAAATATTTATAATAATTGGGTGAGCATCTACCAGCAGTCAGGCAAAATTTTGTCTGGCTGCTTTTTTATTTGCGAGAGTTTTTTTGATTTATAAAGCAATAACAGTTGACAATAAAGTTAGCAGCGACTAACATTGTGGTTGTTAAGAGAATTGGATCAGGGGGATGTAACAAATGAAAGGTTCTGAGACTATAAAAGAAACACTGCACAAGGCGGATTGTGTCTTATATCCGGTTGGTGACAGAAGAGATAAAGTTGTCATTGTGTTATCAGGCAGCGAGGGCGGTCTGGAGTATACAGGAAAATGGAGGAAAAAGTTGTGAAAAAACAGTTTTTTGAGATCGAGAAGGATGGGTTCTACGGAACATACTACGAGAATCCAAATGGGGCTGACTGTGCATTCATAGGACTGTTTGGAGACGATCCGAATGATTTTATGGCGAAGTGCGGAGCAAAGTGGCTGCACAAAAATGGTGTGAACGCACTCTGCATATCTCCTGGAAAGAAGAATTACAGCCATGTAAATAATCCGCTTGAGAGAATAGAGTCGGCTATTGCATGGCTGAAAAGTCATGGAAACCGGAAAATAGGCATCATGGGAATGAGTACGGCTGGAATGGATTCCATTGTTGCGGCATCGTATTTTCCTGATATCACATTGACATTTGGACTTACGGCAAGTGACTTTGTATGGCAGGGATTTGAACAGGGCAAAAAAGACGGATGTAAGGAATGGCCGATACCGGGTGCATCGACTCTTTCGTGGAGAGGCGAGCCTCTTGCTTATATGCCATTTGTGTATGAGCATCCTGTGTACTGGCAGAAAATCGAGGAGGAGACAAAGGGCTCCGGCGACATTGAGCGCAGTACCTGTCTGTTTATCGATTCGGAGAAGGCCAGAGAACACACAGAAGAGGAAATGATCAAGGTCGAGAACATAAGGGGAAAGCTGTTTTTGATTGGTGCAGACGACGACTCGTTCTGGGAGGCGGGCAAATACATCCGCAGAATGGATCAGCGACTGAAGGAGCGTCCACATACATGTGAGTATGTGCCGCTTGTGTATGAGCATGGAACTCATTTTGTTCTGCCGGAATCGATGCTTCGTATGGCACTTCCGGTTGGACTGAAATTCGTCATGAAGTTTATATTCAAGGCTGCAAAGGATTATCCAAATGAGTGCGAGGCGACGAGAAAGGATATAGACAGAAGACTCTCAGCCGCACTTAAGGAATGGATACAGGAATAAAAAGGGCAGGCGATTAAAATGTTGAAATATGGAATGTATGCAAAAGCTGTGGAACTGCTGTGTTTTAAGCAGGCACTTGCAAGGCTTGCGCAGATATATCCTGATATGGACATGAAGAGATATAAAAGATCCGTGAAGAGAGAGTACAAGGAGATGCTTCTCAGAACTCCCGATATAGGTGGAAGCTCACTGGAGATGAACCTGTATATCGCAGCATTTGTATTTTCACTGCACAAGGCAGAGCCGGATAGGATCACACCTGAAGTTGTGGATGAGATGGTCACTGCGGTGTTCGATTCGCCTTTCATGGTGAAGGCGCATGAGAACAAGAAGTGTACGCTCTTCACTGACAATGTTCAGGACAAAAAGGTGCAGGAGAGCATAGCAAGCCAGACATCAAAGTATGAGCTTGACTGGAAATTCCACTACGAGAAAGGTGTAGACGAATTCTATAACACTTATACGGAATGTGGAATATGCAAACTGGGCAAGAGGGAAAACTGCTTTGAATTCGTTCCGTGCCTGTGCAATATGGATGAGAGAAATTACAGAAATGAAGGAGGCCAGCTTCAGCGTACCAAGACCCTTGGTCAGGGTGATGAATGCTGTGATTTCCATGTCACACTGATAAAATGACGTTAAAATGGACTAGAGTCCAATGTTCACAATGTTAGCCTGTGGATTTACGATGCACTTGCAATTCCAGGCAGATTCGAGGAATATGGATTCTACGAGGAGTCATTTGACCAGCGTTTCCTTGATCTGATTGCGGCATTTGATAAATGCGGCAAATATTTGTATGAGGGGAGCTTGAAATGGTAAATACAATAGCATTTTTACTTATAGTATTTGGGATTATGTTTCTGATTGGTATTGCAATGGCAATACTTGCTTTATATTTCAATATCAAGATGAAGCATCCCATATTTTCAATTATATTTTCAATAATACTTATACCTCTGATTTGTATTCCGATACAATTCACTGGTGGAATCTTGATTTCACGATGCATGCTGATAATTGCTTTGATATATAGTGTGGCAAAGATTGTAATGGCGGTGAAAAATATCAGAGACAATTGTTGAATATGCACTCTTTATGCGAATGCCCTCATTGAGCCGGCAGGCGGCATGATGGGGACAAGTGTATCAGCATGATGCGTAATTGTTGAGCGTTGAATTGGATCATGATGGCAAGAGTTTAATATTTTCATCATGATCTAAAGAAAGAATATGGTATGAGGAAGGAAAAATACAATGACTATCCATGAGTTCGGAAAAGAGAATAAAGAAACGATAATATTGATACATCCATCTGTTGTGAAGTGGGATTACTTTGAGAATGTAATTCCTCTGTTAGAAAAGAATTATCATCTGCTGGTTCCGGCACTTCCGGGTTATGATTTTGACAATGACAATGACTTTACAAGCGTGGAGCAGATTGCATCAGACTTAAATAACTGGATCAAGGCGAAGGGATTCACGGAGATATATGCTGTATATGGCTGTTCTATGGGCGGTTCCGTTGCGCTTATGGTTGCGCTGGGACAGAAGGTTAGAATACAGCATTGTGTAATAGACGGCGGAATCACACCGTATCAGTTGCCATGGATCGTGACACGCTTTATTGCGCTCAAGGATTATCTAATGATGATGATAGGCAGAGCAGGCGGTGTGGCTTTGCTGGAAAAGGCATTTGCTACAGATGACTATTCCAAGGAAGATCTGCAGTATGTTGCGGATGTTCTGAGACATTGCAGCAGCAAAACACTGTGGCGAACATTTGAATCGTGCAATAACTATAAGGTGCCGGATCCTGTTCCGAAGATTGATACGCACATCCATTATTGGTACGCAAAGAATGAAGAAAAAGAGCGGAAAAATGATATAGCGTATATCAGGCGCAGGCTACCTCAGACGGAGTTTGAAGTATTACCGGAACTCGGACACGGCGGACTTGTCTTACTCAGGCCTGAGTTGTTTGAGGAAATGATGAGCAAGTTTCAGTGAGATATGGAAAATATGAGTTAATATACGTTTGACATGAAGGGGGTGGAGAATGCTAATATAATATCAAAAGGTGCAACCGATAGACGGTTAGCCCTGATATTATTGGATACAAAAGTAACCGCTAAAGTTTGTTAGGACTGGGCGGTTATTTTTGTGTCTTATCATTGCTCTTAGAGCCAACGGCATAATCAAGAGCAAAGCAAGTGATGCATAAAGCTGATTATGGCTATAAACTCCTGTGATAAAGGCTAACCGCCTACCGAATAGGGTAGCACCGCATATATCACATCAAACAAATGTTCGACTCTCAGTGTAGGTAGTTTGGCGAGAAGGGTAGCTTGGAGAGAAGTGTAATCAATAAAAAGCGCATAATATTTTCGCAAATTAAAATAAAACCGGGAAAAGGATACAAAGACATTAGAAATTGTATCCTTTTCCTGGTTTTTGTCATTTTAGATAAAATTTTATGCACTTTTGAATGCTGAGAGGTCTTGCTGGCCAACAAATTGTAAACTAGAGCAAGCCTCTAGTCCTTTAACTGGCAATCCGGGCTACCTGAGCGGCAAAGCCGCCCGCGCCCGATATTACTCAGCGTCCTTTATCTCACTGTGAAGCTCCTGCAGTGACTTCACATCGCTGTCACCATGCGCCTGAACGTACAGGATACCCTTTGCGGTTGCTCTTGCGCCTGCAATTGTAGTCACATAAGGAATCTTTGCCTTGATGGCAGCCTTTCTGAGGTAACTATCGTCGTGGGCACTTTCCTTACCGCTCGGAGAATTGATTATCAGGTCTATAGAGCCATTTGTTATAAGATCATTGATGTTTGGTCTGCCCTCCTGGAGTTTTTTGACTTTCTCAGCTTTAACTCCGGCAGCTGTAATTATGGCATATGTTCCGCTTGTAGCAAGGATCTTGAAACCAGCTTGCTCGAAGAGCTGAGCGATCTCGATAACCTCATCCTTGTCCTTTCTGTTTACAGAGATCAGGACAGTTCCGCTTGTAGGAAGGAGAGTCTGTGTAGCCTCCTGAGCCTTGTAGAATGCCTCTCCGTAGTAGGTTGAAAGTCCGAGAACCTCACCTGTAGATCTCATCTCAGGTCCTAAGATCGGGTCAACCTCTGGGAACATGTTGAATGGGAATACAGCCTCCTTAACTCCGTAATATGGTATGTGCTGCTCCTTGAGAGCTGGAACAGGAGATGGTCTTCCTGTGAGCTCTGATGTGATGATATCAGTAGCGATAGGAACCATGCGCACGTTACATACCTTTGATACGAGAGGCACTGTACGGGATGCTCTAGGATTTGCCTCAAGAACATATACCTTGCCTTTCTCAATAGCGTACTGCATGTTCATAAGACCTACGACATGCATCTCCTCAGCGATCTTCTTTGTATATTCTTTGATAGTAGCAACATTCTCAGCAGTGATGTGTACTGAAGGAATGATGCAGGCTGAATCACCTGAGTGAACTCCGGCAAGCTCGATGTGCTCCATAACGGCAGGAACAAATGCGTGAGTTCCGTCGCTTATGGCATCTGCCTCACACTCAAGGGCGTGATTCAGGAATCTGTCTATAAGTATAGGTCTGTCAGGTGTGACACCAACGGCAGCTCTCATATATCCGTCAAGGCTCTCGTCATCGTATACGACCTCCATACCACGTCCACCGAGAACATATGATGGACGGACCATGACTGGATAGCCAATCTTGTGAGCGATCTCAAGTGCCTCGTCAACAGTAGTAGCCATACCAGATTCTGGCATAGGTATCTCAAGTTTATCCATCATCTCACGGAAGAGATCTCTGTCCTCTGCAAGATCGATGACAGCAGGAGATGTACCGAGGATCTTTACGCCGTTCTTCTCAAGGTCAGAAGCAAGGTTAAGAGGTGTCTGACCGCCGAACTGTGCGATGACGCCCACTGGCTTTTCCTTGTTGTAAATGCTGAGAACATCCTCAAGTGTAAGTGGCTCAAAGTAGAGCTTATCTGATGTATCATAGTCAGTTGAAACAGTCTCTGGATTACAGTTTACTATGATAGTCTCAAATCCGAGCTTCTTAAGTGCCAGTGATGCATGTACGCAACAGTAGTCAAACTCGATACCCTGACCGATTCTGTTAGGACCTCCGCCGAGGATCATAACCTTTGGCTTGTTCTCATTTATCGGATTGCTGTCAGGTGCATTGTATGTGGAGTAGTAGTAAGCACTGTCCTTTGTTCCACTTACGTGTACGCCTTCCCATGCCTCAGTAACTCCGAGCTCGATTCTCTTATTTCTGATGTCCTCCTCAGGAATCTCAAGGATCTGGCTGAGGTATCTGTCTGAGAAACCGTCTTTCTTTGCAGTGGTGAGTGCCTCGTCAGATGGGAGAGAGCCCTTGTGTGCTGCGAGTGCTTCCTCTTCCTCAACGAGTTCCTTCATCTGCTCAACAAAGTAGTGCTTAACCTTTGTTATATCGAAAATCTCATCTACTGTAGCACCCTTTCTGAGCGCCTCGTACATGATGAAATGTCTGTCGCTTGATGGATGTGCAAGCATGCGCAATAGTTCATCCTTGCTCTTTGTATTGTAGTCCTTGGCGTAGCCGAGACCGTATCTTCCTGTCTCAAGGCTTCGGATAGCCTTCTGGAATGCCTCCTTGTAGGTCTTACCGATACTCATGACCTCACCTACGGCACGCATCTGGGTTCCGAGCTTGTCCTCAACACCCTTGAACTTCTCGAATGCCCAACGTGCGAACTTGATAACCACATAGTCACCGTCCGGAACGTATTTGTCTAGTGTGCCATACTTACCGCACTCGATATCCTTGAGGGTAAGTCCTGTTGCCAGCATGGCTGACACAAGGGCAATAGGGAATCCTGTAGCCTTTGATGCCAGAGCAGAAGAACGGGATGTTCTAGGGTTGATCTCGATTACGATGATTCTGTCAGATACAGGGTCATGTGCGAACTGTACATTTGTTCCACCGATGACCTCAACAGAGTCAACGATCTTGTATGCCTGCTCCTGAAGTCTCTTCTGAACGTCCTCAGAGATTGTGAGCATAGGAGCGGAGCAGAATGAATCACCTGTGTGTACGCCGAGAGGATCGATGTTCTCGATGAAACATACAGTGATCATATTGCCTTCGCAGTCACGTACAACTTCAAGCTCAAGCTCCTCCCATCCGAGGATTGACTCCTCAACGAGGACCTGACCTACAAGGCTGGCCTGGAGACCTCTTGCACAGACAGTTTTGAGCTCCTCCTTGTTGTATACGAGTCCGCCGCCGGCACCGCCCATGGTGTATGCAGGACGAAGAACAACAGGGTATCCGAGCTGATCTGCGATGGCGAGAGCCTCATCTACAGAGTAGGCAACCTCGCTTCTTGCCATTTCTATTCCGATTGCGTTCATGGATTTCTTGAATTCGATTCTGTCCTCACCGCGCTCAATGGCATCTACCTGAACACCGATGACCTTGACATTGTATTTGTCTAAGATGCCTTCTTTTGCAAGTTCAGCACAAAGGTTAAGTCCTGACTGTCCTCCAAGATTTGGAAGAAGAGCGTCAGGTCTCTCTTTTGCAATTATCTGCTCAAGTCTCTTGACATTGAGCGGCTCAATGTATGTGACATCAGCTGTCTCAGGATCTGTCATGATGGTAGCAGGGTTGGAATTGACCAATACGATCTCGTAACCAAGCTTCTTAAGGGCCTTGCACGCCTGAGTTCCTGAGTAGTCGAACTCACATGCCTGACCGATGATGATTGGACCAGATCCTATTATCAGAACTTTGTTAATGTCTTCTCTTTTTGGCATATTTTTCTCCTTATTGTAAAATGATTCTTGTTCAGAGCGAGAGCACTGAAAACTACATGAAATCACACAAAATAAAGAAGTATTTTAATGTGATTTTAAACATTGCCGGACATCGTTTATTTTCTTTTATAAAAATGCCCAAATTATTGTCATTATAAAGTATAAGAGCCCAAAAGTACATAGCTAATAAGGAAATAAATTGAAAAAATGAACTGAAATATGAAATGGATCAAGAATTAAATTAAAGAGAATTATATTAAAAAGAAACAGGAAACAGCGGATAACGGTCTAAAAAAACCGGCAAGTATGAAATGCCATACATGCCGGATAAACTGCGATATTACAATCTGTCTTAAAAAACACAGATAAAATGTCTTATAACACTTTTGAAAGGAAATCCTTAAGTCTAGGATTCTTAGGGTTGCCGAAGAATTCCTCCGGTGTACCAGATTCAAGAATCTGTCCGTCGTCAATAAATATGACCTTATTGGCAACCTCCCTGGCGAATCCCATCTCATGGGTAACAATGATCATTGTCATGCCTTCGTCTGCAAGAGCCTTCATAAGATCAAGAACCTCGCCGACCATCTCGGGGTCAAGAGCGGAGGTTGGCTCATCAAACAGAATGACATCAGGATTCATGGCAAGCGCACGGACGATGGCAACACGCTGTTTCTGACCGCCAGAGAGAGTAGATGGATATACATCCGCCTTGTCCTCCAGACCGATCCTCTTCAGGAGTTCCTCCGCTTTTGCATGTGCCTCGGCAATGATCTCTGATTTTGTTGTTGTTATTTCCTGCTTTGTCTGCTTTTCCTTGCGGAAGAGATTGGTGACAGGAAGCAGAAGATTATGCCGCTTTGCCTTTTTCAGATCCTGACATCTGACATAGACAGGAGCAAGCATGATATTCTGTATAACAGTCTTGTTGTTATACAGATTGAAATGCTGGAAAACCATACCCATATGACGGCGGTGTATGTTGATATCAACCTTAGGGTCTGCTATATCAACACCATTGAATATAATCTGGCCGCCGGTAGGGTCTTCCATACAGTTCAAACAGCGAAGAAATGTACTTTTACCAGAACCTGAGGGACCGATAACAACCATTATATCGCCTTTGTCTATGGTGATATTGATGCCGTTTAAGACTTTGTTATCACCGAAGCTTTTTTCAAGATTAATGACGTCTATCACTCTTTCTCAGGCTCCTTTCCATTAATTTGATTCCCAGGCTGATGAGAAGCACCATCACGATGTAGATAAGTGCCATGACCAGATAAGGGACCATGAATTCGTAGCTGTTACTTCCGATGTAGTTGAATGCAACGTAGAGATCAGTTGCTCCGACAAAACTTACAACTGAAGTCTCCTTTATTAAAGAAATAAATTCATTTCCAAGGGTTGGCAGAATATTCTTGACTGCCTGAGGTATAACGATTTTGAGCATGGTAGTCGAAAAACTGAGTCCCATGGCACGTCCACCTTCCATCTGACCTGGATCAACGGAGAGTATACCACCACGCATGATCTCTGAGATGTAGGCACCGCTGTTGAGTCCGAATACAAGCATGGCCACCTGAACTCCTGTCATGTGTCCTCCCACTATAGGAAGAAGAACATAGTAGAAGAGAAGGAGCTGTACAACCATAGGTGTTCCACGGAAGAAACCTACATATACACTGCAGATCGCATCCAGAACTCTAGGCAGACGCTTGTACTTTGGAATTACCCTGACGGTAGCAATGAGGGTACCGATTATTATACCGATGATAAGACCGGCAATGGCTATTATCACAGTATTCTTCAGACCCTCGACTACCTTAACATACCCGTTGTTGTCGATGAATATTTCTATGAACTTTTGTATTTTTGTAGAAATGTCTCCCATGAAATATCCTTTCAAACATAATTGGCGTTAATACTAAAACTACTAAATCCGAATTGAAATTTACTGCATTGCGTTAAGAGCAGCAGTGATGCTGGCTGCTGGAGCGGCATCGATGATAACATAGTTGAGGTTACCATTTAAAAGATCCTGAACTGCAAGTGAACCGTTCTTGTAGCCTGTTGAAGTCATAGCAAGTTTTGTGAATCCCCAGTCTGCGTCACCCTCGCAGTAGAACTGTCCGGTAGTACCTGTCTGGAAACCAATCTTCATGTCTGAGCCTTTAGCCTGAAGAATCTTGTTGACATCATCAGCTGTCTTGCAATCATCAAACTCTGTATTGTCTGATGTAACGATAAGCTTCTGAGAAGCCTTGTAGTATGAATCTGAGAAGCTTACATACTCCTCACGGTCTGGCTTTATAGTAAGACCTGCCATAGCGATATCACACTTGTGCTGACCAACTGAGAGACATACAGCATCGAAATCCATGTTCTGGATAACGAGCTCCTTGCCAAGCTTGTCTGCGAGAGCCTTAGCTATCTCCATATCGACACCATAGTAGTTCTCACCCTTTGTATACTCAAATGGCTCGAATGCAGCATTTGTTGCAACTACAAGCTGATCCTTGTTTGCATCGAGTGTTGCCGACTCAACGGCAACTGGCTCGCCGTCACCAAAATAGTGATTGCAGATCTCCTCAAATGATCCATCCTCGTTCATTGACTTGATGAAATCATTGACCTGTGTTAAGAGCTCAGGCTGATCCTTATCAACACCGAAAGCATACTGCTCGTCTGTAAGGTCAATCTCTATGACCTTTGCAGTCTTCTTTGATGATGAAGCACTCTCTGAAGCTGCCTCCGAAGAGTCATCCTTGCTTCCACAAGCAGTAAGAGCTGTCATAGCCAGAACTGCTGACATTGAAATTGCTAATAAGTTTTTGAGTTTCATTTTTACATCTTCCTTTCATATTTTATCTGAATAAATATACCATTGTGTTTCAAAAAAAGCAATTAATATATGAAAAAACTCGTTCCAAAAGTGGGAAAAAGTGAGATGCCTAATAAAAACAGGCTTTTATTCATGATTTATAAATAAACATTGTTATATGAATAGTATTTACTATATAATACATTTGTACCAATTAAAAAAATGAAACTCATATTAAATATGAAGAATACAGGGAGGTCAGATTATATGAGATACGAGATCAAAGGCGGCATGATGCCTGTGGTAGAAATCATTCTGGAGGCAGGGGAATCTATAAACTGCGAAAAAGGTGCAATGGTATGGATGTCTCCGAATATGCAGATGCAGACATCAGGTGGCGGAGTAGGCAAGATGTTCACCAGAGCCATATCCGGTGAATCGATGTTCCGAAATACATATACGGCTCAGGGGGGACCTGGACTGATAGCATTCGGTTCAAGCTTTGTGGGAAATATTATGGCGGTTGAGATAGGACCTGGCAAGGAGATCATTTGTCAGAAGTCAGCATACCTTGCATCGACACCGGGAATCAATCTGGAGATAGCTTTTCAAAAGAAGATAGCCGGTGGGTTCTTCGGAGGTGAGGGATTTATTATGCAGAGGATTACAGGTCAGGGAATAGTGTTCCTTGAAATCGATGGTTCTGTTGTGGATTACATGCTTGCACCGGGACAGCAGATGGTCATTGACACAGGTTATCTTGCAATGATGGATGCAACATGTTCCTTAAACGCAGAGACAGTAAAGGGTGGTGCCATGAATATGTTCTTTGGAGGAGAGGGATTCTTCAATACAGTGGTAACTGGTCCTGGCAAGATAACACTTCAGACCATGCCGAAGTCGCAGCTTGCCGCTGAGATAGCATCCATGATACCATCTAAATAACCAATAGAGCCATATATTTAAGCCGACCCCAAAAGAACACTGCAGCATCTTTCAATGTCGGCTAACTTGAAAATAAAAAGTTAAATATGAAATTTTGACGAAAATATAGTCGAATACAGTGATTAAACTTAGATTTTTCAACCAAAATTTGCAAAATACTGCAAACTTATGCGATTAAGGTCTAGACAACCGGAGAAATAAATTATATGATACAAGGGTTGAACGTTAGGATAGTCTATTTGATGTAGAATATTTTGACGTGCAACCTGGACATATAACTATAACATTGTTAGGTAGCAAGGGAGACTTTTATGAAAGCGTACAGTGAATTATCAAGAGAAGAGTTAATGGAACTTAGAGAGCAGCTGCTTGCGGCATATGAAGAGAAGAAGGCTCTTGGCCTGAACCTTGATATGTCAAGAGGTAAGCCATCACCAACCCAGCTTGGAGTATCTGTTGGTCTTATGGATGTTATCAACAGTGATTCTGATATGAAGTCAGAGTGTGGCATAGACTGCAGAAACTATGGGTGCCTTGATGGAATTCCAGAGGTCAAGAGACTTATGGCTGAGATGATGGGAACCACTGAGGATCATATCTTCATCGGTGGTAACGCAAGTCTTACTCTTATGTTTGACACTGTATCAAGGGCATATACACATGGAATAATGGGAGAGACACCTTGGTGCAAGCTTGACAAGGTGAAGTTCCTCTGCCCTGTTCCAGGATATGATAGACATTTTGCCATCACAGAGCATTTTGGAATAGAGATGATCAACATACCTATGTCAGAGACAGGTCCAGACATGGATATGGTTGAAGAACTTGTAAATTCAGATCCAACAGTAAAGGGCATATGGTGCGTGCCAAAGTACTCAAACCCACAGGGAATCTGTTACAGCGATGAG
Source organism: Coprococcus aceti (assembly GCF_025567285.1). Classification (NCBI taxonomy): domain Bacteria; kingdom Bacillati; phylum Bacillota; class Clostridia; order Lachnospirales; family Lachnospiraceae; genus Coprococcus; species Coprococcus aceti. The sequence goes on along the minus strand of NZ_JAOQJT010000002.1, from coordinate 380,545 downwards.
ACAGTAAGAAGATTTGCAAATCTAAGACCAGCAGCTAAGGACTTCAGAATCTTCTGGGACAATGCATATGTCATCCATCATCTGTATGAGGACAATCAGGTAGAGATACTTGATATCATCGGAGAGTGTGAAAAGGCCGGCAATCCGGATATGGTATTTGAGTTTGCTTCAACATCAAAGGTAAGCTTCCCTGGTTCAGGAGTTTCAGCTATGGCTACATCACATGCAAATCTTGAGGATGCCAAGAAGCATTACACAATACAGACCATAGGAAACGATAAGGTAAATCAGCTCAGACATGCAAGATACTTCAAGAACCTTGATGGACTCAAGGAGCATATGAAGAAGCATGCTGATTTCATGAGACCAAAGTTTGAAACAACTCTCAAAGTTCTTGAGGAGGAGCTTGATGGACTTGGAATTGGTTCATGGATCAAGCCTCTCGGCGGATATTTCATATCATTTGACGCTATGGAAGGCTGTGCAAAGGCTATAGTTGCCAAGTGCAAGGAGGCAGGAGTTATCCTCACAGGCGCAGGAGCAACATTCCCATACCACAACGATCCAAAGGACAGCAACATCAGGATCGCACCTTCATTCCCAACACCAGAGGAGATGCATCAGGCAACAGAGATATTTGTTCTCTGCGTAAAGCTTGTAAGTGTTCAGAAACTGCTTGAGTCATAAATGGCAATGTCGGGGCAATAATGCAGATATAGATAAAAAGATCTCATTCATATGGATGGGATCTTTTTTTGACTCTTCACATCATGACTGTTTGACTGATTCTGTGACTATTCAATCAATAACACTCAAACAGATAATAAAATGTGAACAGCGCAATCGGTTGAAACGTTCTGACTATACATAAAGTTACAAAATGTTCATAAAACAGACATTATTTTGGCAATTTTTCATCATTGATATATCACAATGATGTACTTATAATTTAGAGATGATAAGAATGAGTCTTATTAAGTTGAAATAGAAGTTTATGGTCGGGAGGGGTATGGTTGTTTAACTACTATATATACAGAACCTACTTTAATGCAAAACATAGTTTTAATGGCGACATAACGAAGATACATGGACACTCATTTACAGTTGTCACTTATATAGGTATGAAGGATAGTAAAGAGGATATTCCCTTTTTTAAGTTGGAAGCAATCATCTCGTCATTTATAGATCAGTATAGGGGACGGTATCTTAATGAACTTCCTGAGTTTGAGGGATGTGGTAATACCCTTGAGACAATAGGCGACTACTTCTACGAGAAATTGCGAAAACAGCTTATGAAAAGTGGTATGGAGTTATACCAGCTTGATATATCTGAGAATCCGCTATGTGTGTATCAGGTATCTGACAGGATGCTGCTGCCGACCATGAACATGGATACAAGCAACAGAAATTATCAGAAGATATTTGATGATATATTGAAACTTGAGAGTATGACAGGACTTAGCTGATATAGATGAAATATATACATATATAAATTGAGCAATGAAAATATACTACAGAGATGAGGCGTGATGAGTATGAAGAAAAGAGAATCGTATAAGAAACATTTGAACAGAGGCGTTATGGCTGTTTCTTTCGCTGTTATTTTTATAGTTTTTTCTATTATGGGCGGCAGAATACAGGCATTTGCGGATGATGCAGTTGCAACCCAGACAGATGCGGCAAAGAGCAATTCAAGTGGACCTGTCACAACAGGGCTTGCCATAGATGGATATTACGGTGAATGGAGTCAGTATCCATCTGCTGATATAACATATAACAGCAACAATGGCTATTCGGTTCACAAGGGACAGATTGCGATAGATGGCGACAGGCTGTATGTGCATTTTTCCATGAATGACCTGTACACATCACAGATGCAGTTCCAGTTCTGGAACATTACAGTAGATGGTAAACAGTGTGTGCTCAATGTATTACCTGTGAATTCAGATGGTTCGATCAACTGGTCGGGACAGATGTATAATCTAGGTGAGGGAATATACAGGAATTTTGGTGTGTTCGCAGGTTACTATACAGATATAGATGGCGATGTGGCATTTACGGTTTATGATGCAGCACACACTGAGACGGGAAAGGGTGATGAGATAGAGTTTTCAATATCAATGAAGAAACTGGCTGATTATCTGGGTATAAACATTGATCAGGGGGCGACTATCACAGTGTCCAACCCTAATATCGGCGCGCAGGGCGTAACTATAACCGGAACTCCGACAGGTCCGTGGGCAGGGGCAGCTATGGCGATGGCACTTGCAACAGGCGGAGTGTTTGTGTGCAGAAGAAAGAAGAGGTAAACCCTCGTATAATAAAATTACTATGTGAAAAGGAGACAGAACACAGGATGAACATACTGTTGATCGTAACGTTTATTATATGGATATATGTGCTTACGGTTCTAAAACGTGGCAAACTCGAATTCTGGTATTTCATTGCAGGCAGTGTGGGTCTCTTTATATACATGCTTATACTGGTTGAGCCGGTCATTCTTGCCCCACTGCAAAAAGCAGTATCCGCAGTGGCAGGGATGTTTGGGGATATGACTGGAATATACGAGTCTTATTTCAACAAAAATGTAATATTTATATCCACAGGGGATACAAACCTTTCAATGTATATAGACTATGAGTGCTCAGGCATCATAGAGATACTGGCATTTTTGGCGCTCCTGTGGTTTTTTCCTTTGTATCACACATATGAGAAAAGCGTGCTCAGCGTAGTGGGAGGATTTGCGATATTTGTGTCAAATGTACTCAGGATATTTGTGATCTGCCTCATAATATATATGTTTGGAGAAAGTTCATACTTCATTGCCCATACGATAATAGGGCGTCTTGTGTTCTATGCATGCACGGTTGCACTATATTTCTTTGTATTTACAAAGTCGCAGATAATAAGACAGAAGGTTGGAGGTTTTAAGTTTGACGCACATAATGCAGATATTTCATAGTTCTATTATATTCTGGGCAGCCTGGGTCATCATACCTATAGTTATGGAGATCATTCCGACCATAGGCAACTTTGTGATACTGATAAAGAAAAAGATAGTGTCACATAAGGAGAAGGCAGTAAACTTTTCACCTGAGATAACCATGATAATACCGGTGTACAATCAAGAGCACAGTCTTAGACGGTGTATCAAGTCAATTAATGATTCAAGTTACCCAAATGATAAGATATATATACTTGTCGTCAACAACATGAGTACAGACAGAAGCTTTGAAGTGTTCTGCGAGTGTCAGGAGGAGTTTCCGGAACTTACCATGAACTGGGTAAATTCAAAGCAGGGCAAGTCTAAGGCACTGAACCTTGGGCTTTTCAACAGCTTTGGCAAATATGTGATCCATATAGACAGTGACGGTGTTCTGCAGAGGGATGCCATAAGAAATATGGTCGTAAAGTTTGAGAGAAACGCTGATATTGACTGTATGACGGGTACAATCATGACAAATCCTGAGATGATAGACGAGACAAAGGGATTCGGACTTCGCCTGCTCAGAAAACTTGAGTTTTTTGAGTATGCCCAGGCTTTTCTTGCCGGAAGAAACTTTCAGTCAGAATTCAACAACATATTTACACTTTCCGGTGCTTTTTCAGCGTTCAGACGTTCCACCATCATGAGAACCAATATGTACAATACGGATACAGTGTGCGAGGACACACACGTAACATTTCAGATAAGAGATGTGCTTGGTGAAAGTGTGGTTCTCTGCAGTGAGGCGATATTTTACGTTGATCCGATAGAAGACGTGAACAGATTGTATATCCAGAGGCAGAGATGGCAGCGTGGGGAGATAGAGGTTGTCCATATGTTCATGAAGAACAGAATGAATGTGGTCAGGGGATTTTTCTCGGATTTCATAGTTAGACTTGTCATGTTTGATCATACATTTGCATTTCCGCGAATGATATGGTACTTCGCACTAATATGTCTGGGATTTGTGAATTACCCATTTAGTCTTATCATACAGTCGGTCATCATTATGTACATGCTGTATGTTTTTACCACAGCACTTCTTTATATATGTATAAGCCTGTTTTTAAAGCCCTTTAAAAAGCTTAGAAGATACTATGTGCGAAAAATTTATCTGATATTTCTGCTGCCACTTTACAATTTTGTTGTATTCTGGTTCAGGTTTGCCGGAATAATAAATTCCATGAAGTCAAAGGGCAGCTGGAAGATGCAGACTTTTTCAGATGAAAGGGATACGGCAGTGGGCGTAGTAAGGAGCGATTTTCTGCGGTTTACACACGGACTAGATAAGGTACGCAGATTTGTCAACTATCCTGAGGATGAGCTGGCAGGTGCACATGAGGAGACCAGATGATGGACAGATCTACAGATAAAAATACAGAGAAGAGAAAAGAAAATAAAAAAACGTACAGGGGAAGACTGGTGGCAGCATTTGTAGTTGTTTTGGTCACCACTTTGCTTGAGATCATATATTATGGATACCATATCATGGACAACAGGGACAATGTTGTACATTCGTTTAAGAATGAACAGGACAGCACAGCGCAGATTATTGCAGATGGGCTGGCTGGGAAATCGGAGGATGCGATGATACATTTCATAAGACATTCTGTGCCGGTATCCGGAACTACGTGGGGATTCATTCTCAAAGATGGCAGAGTGCTGTATATGAAGGATGATGATACAACAAAGAATCTGGAGAATATATCATCTAAGGCGGAATTTGAACTCTATATGGAAGATTTGGGCGGAATAGTCAGTGAGGCGTCTGTGTCTGGAACAGAGTATGTGTGTGGTGTATTTACAGACAAAGATTATGTTCTTGAGGAGTATGGAACCTCAAATATGGAATTCTACATTGTGACAGCCGTTATAGCTACGATACTGGTGTTTGGATGTATATTAATTGAATTTGCAGGGAGGATTGGACATGAGGGAAGAAAAGTTATTGCGCTGCAGTCCGATCTTACAGAGCGGAATGAAAAGTTTGATGAGTATGAAAGACTGACAGACCAGTACGAGGAAGAACTCAGAAACAGGGATTTCGATAAGACGGAGATAAAGAGGGAAGGTTACTATGATTTGGAGATAGTTGACACGCTGTTGTCGAAATCTTCGGATACTGAACTTTTTCCGATCACTTTTATGTTCATTCGCGTCAGGATGGGAGACAGGTATTTCTCACGGGATGCCATTTTCAGGATCATGGACTTTATAAAGGGTTCCATGGGAAAAAATCATGTTACAGCGGAACTTTCAAAGGGATATTTCGTGGTGATCATGTACAAGACGGATCTTGCAGCAGCTGAAAAGACGAGAGAGGAAATGCTGTCCAAATGGGAGGCGTTTTCTAAAGGAGCGGAGCTGGAGACTGTACTCAGAGAAGTTGTATCCACGGAAAATCCAAGAAATACATTTTACCATGAGAAGGACAGATTGCTGGACCTTGCGAACTGGTAAGGCGGCTGCAGATGAGAACAAATTCAAATGATGTTGAGTTCAAATGTTTTGAGAGGTGAATTATATGAGGTTCAGACAGTATAAATTCAAATTCTATCTGAATGCCAGACATGGCATATACAAAAATGGACTCATGGGAGAAATACATCCCCACACATGGGAGATTGTGATAAATGTTGTCAAGGGACGTGATGAGACTGTCAAGTTTCACCATCTTGAACACAGGGTTGAGGAGTTTTTAAGTGCATACCAGGACAAGACGTTAAACGATGTTCCGCCGTTTGATATGATCAATCCGACACTTGAGAATATATGTGAGTATTTCAAGGAAGAACTAACGAAGATATTGAACAGAAACGGTTGGATATTTCTCATGATGGAGATCAGCGAGTCCCCATCGATGTCGTATGTGGTAAGTCTTATCGACGATAGTTACACGGAGGAGATGCAGACGATAAACTCCATAACTGACAGGATACTCAAAGATATAAAGGAAAATGACGAGACCAAATGACAGAAAAGGATAAACTCAGCAGGAGAAAACTTAATATTTATTTCGCTCTTGGTGTGGTTGTCCTTGCCGCACTGGCAGCGGTTGGAGTCATACACTTTAAGAACGTAGTGACTGAACCATCGGGAAATGATGTATGGGGGCATATGTACAAGTCGGAGTATCTCTATAAGGCACTGAAACGTGGACAGATATATCCTCTGTATGACGAGACATGGTATAACGGAATCCAGTTATACAGGTACTGGCCGCCTCTTTCATATTATATAACAGCACTTCTCATGTGTTTCACGGGGGGAAATGTGATAAATGCATATTACCTCTTGTTCGGCGTGTATATATTCTTCGGCGGACTGGCATTTCTGCTCATCGGCAGAAGAATCGGAAGGCCTGTATTTGGAACAGCACTTGCTGTGCTGTGGTTCTTCATGCCTGAAAATGCGAGAATGTACATTGATGAGGGCAATATGCCGAGAATGGTCGTGTCCTTCCTTCTCCCATATCTCATATATTTTATCTGGGTGTATCTCAGGGAAGAGAAGAGATGGGCACTTGCCGGGATTCTCATATTTACAATGCTCATAACCGTTACCCATATCATGATGATAGCTATGATCGGAATAGGAACTTTCTTGTTTTTGTTGTTCGATCATCACAGGAAAATGGGTATAAGACGTCAGGTGATCATCCTGCTCACGATGATATGTGGCATACTCATCATGGGAGTGTGGCTTGTGCCATCACTTTCGGGCGGAATATCATCCATGGATTCCGAGGCAGCATCAGATGTAATGACGATGTGGATGTCTGATCTTTCTTCATCGCTCAATCCGTTAAACCGTATAAATGGAGATATCGGCGCATTTTATTTTGGAATATCCGTTGTCCTGCTCTCCATAGCGGGAATTTTGCTTGCAGATAACAAGAAAAAATCAGGATTTATCCTGGCTCTTGTAATCCTTGTGCTCACGACACCGGATGTTCTGCCGATACTTCGAAAGATGCCGATGAGTCAGGCACTCTGGATGACGCGATTTACAGTTATAGCATATGGATTTTTCTTCCTGTCGCTCATAGAGTGGGAGCGGCTCAGAAAGCCATTTGTGATTGCCTCGGTGATCATACTTGTGGTGGATGCGATACCGTCATTCACATTTGAGAGGTACAGCGTTCCGGCAAATGATGACGGTGTGGCTGTGGCGGGCCTTTTGAGGGATAACACAAGTCAGAGGGCATCGCTCATGGATCTTTCAAGTCTCGGTTCCTATCCATCGTACGGAGTGTGTACAGATGGGGGGGCGTCATATACATTTGGATGGGCATGGCAGGGGGCTGCGACCGCTGACAACATAATGCTGCTCAACCAGGCACTTGAGAATGAACAGTATGATTATCTGTTTGACAGATCGGTCGAGCTTGGAGACGATACAGTTGCAATTGACAGAAAGTATATAGGTGCAAAGGGAAAGACTCTCGATGATGTCACTGCAAGCGCAAAGAAGAGTGGCTACACGTTGACATATGAGTCGGATAAGGTGTGCCTGTTTAAGCTTGATGGTCCGGAGGAGTTCGGTGTTGTCACGCAGTATGATGGCATTGTCATAGGTGACTATGCGGATGGGATAACCCTTGCATTTCCTTCTTTTAAGGCAGGAATGTCCTCAAATATAGAGGATTATTCTACGGACGAACTGAAAAGCTACCATACTGTAATTTTGACCGGATTCTCATATGACACCAGACAGAAGGCTGAGGAGATGGTGAGATCTCTTGCGGATTCTGGTGTAAATGTTGTCATAGACATGACACATGTCCCAGCGGACAGCGCAACGAGGCAGCATGTATTTCTTGGAGTTACGGATATGTCTGTATCATTAAAGTCCAGCTATCCGATTTTTAGCTATGACGGTGAGCAGATATCTACTACAGGATTTCCTGATGATATGTCAGAGTGGAATACCGGATATATAACCGGAGCCATGAACGTGACAGGTACATTCGCTTATGAGATGGAACAGCTTGCATTTGCAGCCACGGACGAGAACAGTCAGAATATCAAATATGTGGGACTGAATCTTTTGTACTATTATAGTGTGACAGGGGACAGCGGTGCAGAGAAGATAGTTGAGGATATTCTTGGCGTGAGCCCGGAGGATCTTCCTGAGAGAACGCTGATTCCTATAAGTAGTGAGATAACGGACGGTGGAATGGTGATAACAGTAAATGATGCTCCGGCAGATATTGCTGATGGAGCCGTGATAAATACTACTCTTGCATATCAGGATATTTTCGTATCTGATTCGGAGATAATGGATGAAAATAATATGCTGTGTGTTGGAACAGGAGTGACAAACATAAAGTTTAAATATCCATTATTTTGGCCAGGAGTGTTGGTGAGTATAGTAGGATTTTGTGGAATGAGTGCAATATGGATACTAGCGTGTAAAGATTACGGAAAGAAAAAAGATTGACAATTTACAAATAATAGTTGTTATATAATAGCTATGTATATAACACGGGGGAAGAAAGATATGTCAGCAAACAGCAGGAACAGAACTGAATATGAGATAAGCAAAGCCAGGAGGAGATTCGCTATCATCTTCCTGGCTGCTGTTGTTGCCACAGCAGGTATGATATCTTTTATCATAACAAAACAGGCAGTTGATAATATGAGAAGCAAGATAGTGAATCTTATATCGTCTAACAACCAACAGCTTGGATACAACGTCGACAATTATCTTGTCGGTATAGAAGATACAGTGGCTCTTTTTTTCTCCGATGATCAGCTGTGTGAGTATGATGCCACAGATGATAGTCTGGATGAATTTACCAGAATACAGCAGGAAGCGGCGATTCAGAATAGGATAAGTGACCTTGGTGTGTTTGACAACTTTACAGATTTTGGTGTCGTATATTCCAATGACAAGAGCGTGGGATGGATTTCCAACACAACACTTCAGGCTTTTCCGGATGGAGGAATATATACATATTTTACTGGACATATAAATGACGAGAAGACAATGTCCGGTTGGTTTTTTGATTATTTAAACAGTCCAGACAGGCTTTTCTACGTCAAGAAACTTAATGAAAATGCTGTGATCGTAACTTCTTTCTATAGCAGGGAACTAAGTTCAGTGGTGAATTTAAGTCATGAACTCAAGGATATGAGGGTGTGTCTTGTAAATGATTTCGAGGAAGTTGCGTATTCAAATAATGCAAAATGCGTTGGAGAAAAAATTGAAGTGAACCTTCCAAAGGAAAATGACGACTTCGAATATCAGACAAATTCGGATGGATATGTTATATCCGTAGCACAATGTTCAAATGGCTGGAGAGTAGTGTCTTACATAGGTGAATCTGAGATATTCAAAGAAGTAGGGAGATTGAAATTGTATTCATTTGTAGCAACTCTTGTGCTGGCTTTATTGGTTGTTGTGACAGGAAGCATTGTATTGAAAAGAATATATACACCTGTTTCCGGAGCTATTGAGGAATTAAAGCAAAAGGCTGAATATGACCAGCTTACAGGACTTATGAATAAAGCTTCGTTTGGAGAAGTTGTTGGATCCTGTCTTGAGGAAAAGTCAGAAACAGTCACACATGTGTTTATAATGATAGATATGGACAATTTTAAAAAGGTAAATGATACTTTGGGTCATGGAGAAGGGGATGTGGTTCTGTCTAAAACTGCTGAACTCTTCACAAAAATGCTTGGAGCAGATTCCGTGATCGGACGGGTAGGTGGTGATGAGTTTGCAGTGTACAGGAAGTTTACTGGATGGACTTTGGAAAGTGTTAGAAAGAAAATGGAATTTGAGCTGAGACTGTTGGCTGAAGATTTTACCAGAACGATTTCGAAACAATATACTGAATGTAATCTTTCGTTATCAGCAGGTGTTTACATAGTAGATGGAGAGAACTCATCTGATTATGAAAGCATGATGAAGAAGGCTGATACCGCTTTGTATAAATCAAAGAGAAACGGAAAAAGTCAGTATAGCTGGTTCGTTGAAAATCAGGATTGATCAGAGGTGAAACAGATGAAACATATAATTAAAAATCACAAAAGAGGATTATCGGTTTTGATGATGCTTTTTTTGCTTTTTGTAATTAGTGGTTGCGGAGAGCAAAAAACAGATATGGCTGTCGGGGATACGATAACTATAGAATATTCCTGGTGGGGCGATGATAGTAGAAACCAGTACACACTGGATGCTGTTGATATATTTGAAAAAGAAAATCCAGAAATAAACGTCAAATGCAAATATGGTGTGTGGAATGGATACGAGAAAAGACAGCATATATATATGAAATCACAGGAGACTCCGGATGTTATGCTCATAAATTATGGCTGGCTTGATACATATTCTTCTGACGGATCTGGCTTTTATGATCTTAATACGCTTTCGGATTATATTGATTTTGAAAACTATACTGAAGAAGAGCTTGCCTTTGGAACAAAAAATGGAAGATTAAATGCTGTTCCTATCGCGTTCAATACGGAGACTTTTTATTATAATGAGACTCTTTGGAACTCATATGGACTTAGTATTCCCAGAACATGGGATGACTTGTTTGATGCAGCCAGAATCATGAGCAAAGATGGGGTATATCCTCTGGGCATGACAAAAAAATCATTATTTTTTATGCTGCTTTCACATTATATACAGACAACCGGAAATGATCCGGTCAAATCTGATGGCACATTGAATCTGAATAAGGAACAGATAGGTGACATGTTGGATTTTTATAAGGAACTACTTGATAAAAAAGTCTTAATGTCTGTAGATTCATTTAACAGGAATGCTTTTGCCAGCGGTGAGGTTGGCGGCACTCTTGCGTGGGTAAGTGATGCAGGAGGATATTGTGATCCTTTGAAGGAAAATGGATATGATGTAAAAATAGGAGAATACATATGTGAGCCGGGGGCAAAATCTTTAGGCTGGTTTGTTAAACCTGCAACAATGTATGCGATAAGTAATAATACTGAACACCCAGAAGCGGCCGCAAAGCTGTTGAATTATCTGTTGAACGGTGAGGAAATGACTTTAAGACAGGGAACAGAAAAGGGTGTTCCGATCAGCAGTTCGGCACTTGCTGTTCTTGATGAGCATGATATGCTGACTGGATTTGAGGTACAGGCAGATGCTATGAGAAAAGAAAACAGCGACAAATTGTCGATTATGGCACCGATATTGGAATCTGAGGATGTGTATGGATCATTTAAATCAGATTCTGACTATTATCTGTACGATAAGTTGAGCCGTGATGAGACTATAGACAGAATTTATAGCGATATGTATAAGGAATAAAATAGTTGACAAAATGATCGATATGTTTTAACATAACGGTGTTATCAAGCGTAACACTGTTATGTTATTTTATATTATAATTAAATGGGTGAGGATTATGGCAAAGAAAATACAACATGACAGCGAGACGAGGAAAGAACTTCTAAAGTGTGCCAAGGAAGAGTTCATGGATAAGGGATTTATGGGTGCGTCACTTAGAAATATATGTCAGAAGGCAGGAGTGACAACCGGAGCTTTATATTTCTTTTTTAAGGATAAGGACGATCTGTTCTGCAATGTTGTGGGACATATGATGGACAGACTCAACGCTGTGTTGACCGAGCATTTTTCCGTTGAGGTGGACGAGATGAACAATGGCATGGCATCAGACCACAATGAGGACAGTGATTTTGAGTCGGCCAGGAACATAGTGCATGAGATTTATATGCATAGAGAAGAAGTGCTTCTTGTTCTTACGAAGTCACAGGGATCCAGCATGGAGAGCATGCCAGACAATATAGTGGATCAGATGGATGCACACAATGCATTTATATGTGAGGCGATGTGCAGGGCTTATGGAACACCGATGGTTGACAGGAATGTGGTACATTGGATGTCTCATTCACAGATTGATATGTTTATATTCATGGTGACACATATTGACAATGAGAAGGATGCCTTGAAGTTCGTTGAGACAGGTATGAAATATCTGATCTCAGGCTGGTATGGCCTGGTTAAGCCGTGGCAGGATCCAGAATAAGATTTGACCGGAATAGAAAATTGAAAACAGTAAAATGAAAAATGTGGTACAGGGGAATCAAATTCCCATTATGTCTTATTACAGGTCTTCCGAATTGCTGGGAAGACCTAAAAAAAGGCTTAAACCATAACAGCGTTATGTATGCAAATGAACATTTGAATAGCTACTAAAGTGTAATGAGTTGCTATAAAAAATAAAGTAAATGAAAATTAGAACAACGAGGATATCATAAAGGAGGAAAAATTATGTATTTGGAAGTGTCAGGAGTAAAGAAGAGCTATGGAGAGGGTGGAAGCTATGTGCAGGTGCTTAAAGGTATAAACACAGGTGTTGAAAAAGGACAGATGTGTGTTATACAGGGAACGTCAGGTTCAGGTAAGTCAACACTTCTGAACTGTATAGGTGGTCTTGACACCATGGATTCAGGTTCGATAAAGGTTGACGGCACAGAGATATTTGGCATGACCAGCGACCAGCTTTCAGATTACAGACGAGATAATCTGGGATTCATATTTCAGTTCTACAATCTAGTTCCAAACCTCACAGTGAGAGAGAACATACAGGTGTGTGAGTATCTGACTGATGATCCGCTTCCTGTGGATGATCTTATCAAGACACTGGGACTTACGGAGCATCAGAACAAGTTCCCTTCACAGCTCTCAGGTGGACAGCAGCAGAGATGTGCTATAGCGAGAGCTCTGGTGAAAAATCCAAAACTTCTCCTCTGTGATGAACCGACAGGAGCTCTTGACTCCAAGACATCCAGAGATATTCTTGTTCTTCTCGAGGAGATAAATGCGAAGTATGGAACGACCATGCTGATAGTAACACATAACAATTCCATCAAGAATATGGTTCACAAGGTTATCTTCATAAAGGATGGCCTTATAAGCAAGGAGTATGAGAACGAAGTGAGAGTTCCAGCGTCAGAATTGGAGGATTTGTAATATGCAGAAGGTTTTGAGAAAAAGGGTTCTGAGGGATCTGAAGAATAATCTGTTCAGATACATAGCACTTGCATTTCTTATCATCATGGGTATGTATGTCATTGTCTCGCTGATAGGAGCCGGATATACGATCATTGACAATGGCGAGACACATGACGAGGCAAATAAGATAGAGGATGGTCAGTTTTCCGTATTCGTTCCACTGAGCGATGATGAGATCTCCCAGCTTGAGGATGCTGGCGCAGAGGTTGAGGGGATGTTCTACGAGGACTACGAGGTCATGGATGGCAAGACATTGAGGGTATTTGCCAACAGGGAGAACATAGATCTTGTGGAATGTGATGAGGGAAATCTTGCGGAGGCTGATGATGAGATAGTTGTTGAGAAGAGATTCAGTCAGGTAAATGATATTTCTGTCGGAGATATAATACAGATAGCAGGAAATGAATTCAAGGTGACAGGAATAGGGACATCACCTGATTATAATGCTCTTTTCAAGGAGATGTCAGATACTGTAGTTGACAGTAAGGTGTTTGGAACAGTATTCGTTACAGAGGGTGCATATGATAAACTTCATGCAACAGGCGAGAGTGTTAAGACAGAGACATATCTTTATGCGTTCAGACTTAAGGGTAAGACCACATGTGATGATGTGAAGGACGCTCTTGAGGACATTAAGGTTGACACAGACAGAATAGATGATGAGTATTTCCAGGAATACTGGGATAGAACTGGCGCAGCCATAAACGATTTCAAGGATGGCATAAAGGATCTTAAGTCAGGCGCAAATGAACTTGCAGATGGACTTGGAGAACTCACTGATAACAACAGGAAGCTCAACAATGCGGCACAGGAGCTGTTTGACGCATACCTTGAACAGGCGTCATCATCTCTCTCAGCGTATGGTTTGGATACAGAGCTCACAGAGGATAATTACAATGACGAGATGAAGAAGATCGCCGACAGTCAGGGCGGAGTTTTGGCGATGAGCATTGAAAGTGCCCTGAGTGACATTGACAGCATCAAGGCATTCAAGGACGGTATTAAGGAGTATACCGACGGAGCTGCAGAGGCAAAGGATGGCTCGGATGAGCTTGCGGATGGAGTGGCAGAACTCAAGAAGGAGACGGATTCATTCCTCAAGGATTACGACACAGATCTTGCAAATATTACATCATTTGTGACAAGTGATGATAATCCGAGAACAGGCGGAGCCGCTGATGACCAGCAGATCAATGTACAGGCGGGATATTTCTTCGGTGTGCTGCTCATGCTTCTGTTCACATATGTCATATCGGTATTCGTTGTACATGGAATAGAGAAGGAGAGCAGCGTCATAGGTGCACTTTATGCCCTGGGGGTCAAGAGAAGAGATCTCATGATGCATTATCTGACACTTCCGGTCATAGTCACAACAGCTGCAGGCATAATCGGTTTCCTGATCGGGATAAGCAATGTTGGAATCCCTGTTCAGATGGCAGATGCATATGCGTATTATTCAATTCCTGCTATGGATGTGAAGATCCCGCCGATTCTTATAGTGTACGGTATCGTGATGCCGCCACTGGCAGCGATAGTTGTGAACTACTTCGTTATCAGAAAGAAGCTCTCACAGACAGCTCTTTCACTTATAAAGAATGAGATCAAGCAGCCGAAGGGCAGCAATGTCGATCTCGGAGACATGGGATTTGTCGGAAGATTCAGAGTCAGACAGATGCTCAGAGAGATGAGAACAGGGTTGACCGTTGTGATTGGAATGTTTATAGCCCTCATATGCCTGATGTTAAGCCTTAACACTGCAACTTTCTGTTCAAAGGTCAAGAAGCAGAATGTGGAGGATACCCATTATGAATATATGTATACATACAAATATCCTACAGAGAATCCCCCTGAGGGCGGTGAGGCAGCGTATGCTAAGACTTTGAAGAAAGAGGTATATGGTTACAACTGGGATGTGACAGTTCTTGGACTTTCAAAGAATACTAAGTATTTTGATGTTGACCTTAAGAATGGCAAGAACAGAGTTGCCATATCATCATCATTTGCTGAGAAATATGGTTATGGTGTGGGTGACGAAATCGTGCTCCACGACGAGGAGAATGATATAGATTATGGTTTTACAGTGGACAGCGTGACACAGTATACTCCGGCATTTTATGTTTTCATGACTATAGATGATGCAAGGGAGCTGTTCGGAGCTGGAAGTGATGAGTACAATGTAGTATTTTCAGACAAGGATCTGGAGGTTGATCCTGCAAGACTTTACGCAACCACAACAAAGGCCGATATAGAGTCGGCTGCTGGAATATTTGCAGATCAGATGAGAAGTATGGTTATTATGATAGTTATTATCTCGACACTTATATTCGTAGTGGTAATGTATTTGATGATGAAGGTTATGATTGACAGATCAGCATTCTCGATTTCATTGATAAAGGTGTTTGGTTTCAGGACGAAGGAGATCAGAAAGCTATATCTGGATGGCAATTTCTTCATAATCGCAATCGGAGCAGCCATATGCCTGCCACTTGCAAAGCTTATAATGAGTGCAGTGTATCCTTCTCTGGTGTCAAATGTAAACTGCGGCGTCAAGCTGACATTTGCCCCGTGGCTCTGGGCTGCGCTTTACGGCGGAATACTTGTCCTGTATTTTATAATCAACAGAGTTCTGGTCGGCAGATTGAACAAGATCGTGCCGGCTGAGGTGCTGAAGAACAGAGAGTAAGAAAAAAATAGATTATGGCAAAAATGTAAAAGCGTAGGTGAATTGTTTTCACCTGCGCTTTTTCTTATCTATAACATAATATGAAACAAATAATTTATTCAGAATCGTTGGTAGATAAATCTGATTTAGCAAATCCTCGAGCGTAGTACATAAAAAGTTTTTTGTCAGATTTTGATAATTTGTTGTATAGAGATAATAACTCTTGCTCATCTTCTGTTAGGCTCATATAAGGAATGTTTTCAGCATGTTTGTCGGAGAAAAAATCAGACATGGAGATATTTAATCCGGAACAAATCTTTTCTAATGTAGGAATTGTGGGCTGTGTGTTCTTCAAGAACATTGAGTTTAAAGAAGAGTAAGGAATATCAGCTTCTTTTGCCAATTTGTAGATAGACCAGTTCCTTAATTTCATATATGTTTCTATTTTTTTTAGAATTTCGTTGTTATTCATATATTCTACCTCGCATGATAATTATTTTACAGTTTCATGAAATGAAAGTTAGATATATAAATACGTTATAAAGGTTGAAAATATGACGTATATTCGTTATAATGCTTATAAGTTAAATTTTAACGATGAAGTGAGGAGAGTATATGAATAGGGAAAAAAATAAAACAGTTGTGACAGTGCTAACAATAAATGTTGTAGTTATTATAGTTATAGGGTTGATTGTAGTTGGATACTTCTATAAAAAAAGATATGACATTTCTGAACTATATATGAGGATTACTCCTGAAAAAATAGAAAGAGATATAAAAGACTTCGAAGTAAGTGGCTCATTGATGGGCAACTATAAAGATGTAGATGGATTTGGGGAGGGGCATATAACAGACTATGAGATAACCACAAGTGAAAATCAAATAAAAGTAAATTGTGAATTTTCATATGAAAGCAGTCTGGGAAAACTGTATGTAGATAATATTAGATTTAATTATAAAGTTAAGGGATTATTTAACACAACATATTATTTGGTATGGGCTAATGCAGAATATACATCATCTAAATTTGAATATAATAAGTCTCCATATCTGACACCAAGACAACTTCTGAATTATATCAATCGTCAACAGGGAACGGATTATGCAAATGTTGAAACGGTCATGCTTGTAAGTGCTGGTGAACAAATAGATATGTACAATCCTGATTACGATTTTTATTATTGTGTAGATGAACTTGATGCTTTGGAGTATTATGTTCAATTTTGGCATAATGATCTTACAACAGATTATATTTATGTAACAGTTGACTGGAATGAGAATTCAGAAGATTGGGATGTTGTAGCATCACAGACTTCTACCAAAAAAATTCATTCTGATTTTTTGATGCTTGGTATGACAAAATATATGAGGGCAGATGGATATCTTGATGATTCTCAGATGGATACTGTTTGTGATGTAAACAATCAAATTCTGAGAAATCTTAATGAATAGGGGGATGGGAATGAAAAGTAAAGTAATAATTTTATCTGTGCTGTGTGTGATTACTTTGCCTCTGTTGTATGGATGTACAACTGTAAAACAGGCAAAAGAAGAAACAGAAAATTATGTTGAATCATACAATTCCGGGAGTATAGATTATGAGGCTGCAGTAGATGGATTGTCTGGAATTGAGACGGATAATCAGGAAGTTGAACAATATATAACTCAGAAAAAAGCAGATTTAGCGGATCTAAGAAAGTCAAAGCTCAATTATGATAAAGCAGAGGAATTATATAATTCAGAAAAATATGGTGCGGCAATTCCCTACTATGAAAAAGTATCTGTAAATGATACTAATTACGATGATTCTCAAAATAAGATAAAGGAATCTGAGACAAAATTTATAGAGATGACTGTAGCTGAGGCAGAAATATACGTTAAAGATAAAAAATATCTTAAGGCAATAGATGTATATAAGAGCGCTATGAAAGTGTATGATGATGGGTCACTTAGCGGAAAAATAGAAGATGTGGAAAAAACATATAGGGATTATATGGAGAGTGAAGCTGCATCATATGAGAAAGAAAAGGACTGGTCTGATGCAATAGGTATATATGATGAGTTGGAAAATTATTTTAAGGATGACTCATATAAGGTAAAGAAAGCAGAAACTAAAAATGAATGTATTAACGCTGCAATAGATAAGGCAGAAACTCATACAAAAAATAATGAATATGATACAGCAAAAAAAGTAATTAACGATGCAATAAATATAGTTGGTAAAGATGTAGAGTTATTAGATGAGCTTGAAAGAATTTCTAGTTTTGAGCCTGTGTCGCTCTCTGATTTGGATGAATTTTACAAGGATAGCGACATACATAAGTGGGCTGGAATAGATAAGGATAACACTGGAACTTCTTATTCTTCCGGTATATTACTTAGTGAATCTGGAGGATATATGTTTTCAGACTCGGAAAGCAGCGAAATAGAATATTTACTCGGCGGTAAGTATGACAAGTTGTCAGGTAAGGTTGTATTACATTATGACTGTAAGGATAATGCTGAATCCTCTGCGGCTGGTAAAGTAAAAATATATGGCGACGGTGAGCTGCTATATTCATCGGATGTTGTTAAGAGTGGTGTTCTGCCTCAGAATTTTGATTTGAATATAACTGGTGTTAATAGATTAAAAATCGAATTTATATGGATGTTAACGCCGTATGGTTTTGACATGGGTCAAATAGAGATAGGCGTTGTAACTCCTATAGTTCAGAAGAGCTACATGAGTAAAAAATAATAAAAGAATCAAAAAGAGGGGAGGCATACTAGAAACTTATTTATAATTTGAATAATATACGGCAATCTGCTGAGAAAGAGGCGAAGAGATGATGAAATTAAGAAAAACAATAATAGGATCCTGTGCAGTATTAGGAATTGCATTATTGTGCTCCTGTGGAAATAATGGTAAATCAGGTTCTGGAGTGTTATCTACAGAGGTAATAACTGAGGAGACAACGACAGAGGCGACAACAACAGAAGCAACTACAACAGAGGCAACAACAGAAGTGACAACAGAAGAAACCACAACAGAAGTAACAACCACTGAGGTAACCACAACAGAAGCGTCAAATATAATTACAGATAATGGCTCACCTATGTCGTACAAAGAGGCTGTAAATGCATATGAGAATGAAGGTGAACGATATTTTAAAAAATATTGGATACAGCATGAGGACAGATTGTATTCAATGGATTCTTCACATGTCCTTGATGAGAATGATAATAGTTATATTAAATTTACCGATTCAGATTTCTCCTGCGTAAAGATGTATCCAGGTGATTTGTTGGTGGAATTTGGCGGAGGCTGGAATTATGATATATACCCTATTGAATCGGAGGGATATACAATGCCACAGGAATTTACTGTAGATGCAGATAATGGCTGTATAGAGTTTCGCAGAAAGAATTTGAGCGAAAAAATGGAAGAAAACAATATGCCTTTAAATAAAATCTATGAGATAAATGGAGAAACAGCAAGTAGTATACAGGATTACGTCGAAGTAAATGGTGATTACTATTTATCGTATACAGAACCGACAGGCATATTCTATAAATATTATTCAGATTATGAAAGCAAGGAAGGATCAGCTACGGTATCTGTGAAGTATTATGTATTAGGACAAAAATATTATGCAGAAGCGCAGACTGCTCCAGAGGGATATGGATACTATAAGATTCCAGAAGGTACACCTGCAGGGTTATATTGTGTTCGAACATCTGGATATTCGTTCATAATTGACATTATCGAATAGACACGCACTATTTTTTTACGGGAGAAAATTAAATTATGCAATTACCAATATTGATAATAGGATGCATTTGCTTGTTCATATTGTGTGTTCATTTATTTATGAAAAATGTGGACAAACATTCGGCGCTCGGAGTATGTGAGATAATTTTGATGGTGTGTGTAGGTATTGTCACAATTGTTTGGGGAATTATTCCTGAATTCGTAATGCTGGCTAATAAAGGAGCGGACAAAATAAAAAAGAATCTAATGAATACATCAGGTAGAGTGTGTGATGATAATGGGCATATTGTTGATGTTGATATTAGTGATGAAAGTCAGATAGATGTTCTGTCTGTTGACAATGTGATAAAAACAGATGAATACTATATTGTATATGATGTATCTGTGGATGTAAAAGTTCCTCAGGGATATTTAAGAGGTGTTCCTGTTACTGTTGAGAAAAATATGTTTGGCTCAGATACGATTGTCAAGTGGGATTACAATCTTGATGAAAAAGTATATTATTATGAGACAGTAATCAAGGAACGGCAGGAGAATGCAGATGCAGAAGATGTTTTGGATAATAATGACGAGGCGTTTGGTGATCAACATTATGTTAAATTTGAGTACACGAATGCACCGGCGTATACTGTTGGTGACGTGTTAGATTATATTGGTGTGAAAGGCCCGTATGAGGTTGCAACAGTATGTGTTGCATCTATAACGGACAATTATGATGCTTTGGAATATTATGCATTGTGGAGAGACAAAAACACAAAGGTTCGTCAAAAAGAATGGGTTAGAGCAGTGTATAATAGCGAATTAAAACAGTGGGAGCTATGCGATGGCGAGAAGAAAATAACTTCTTTGGATAGTGGCCTTGCAGAATATGCTTCAGAAAATGATGATACATACAATAATGACTATACAAATGATTATGTAATTGTAGAAAGTGATTCATCACTTAGCTGGGCAGAGATTGAATAGCTCCAAATACATAATTTGAGTTAAAAGTATATAACAATATTATATAAATTAAAAACCGCATCCATGACTAAAGTGGATGCGGTTTTTCTTGCACAACAAGCACAATGTATTGTAAAATCATACTTGGTATGTAAAAAATAAGAAAAACGAAAAGAGAAAGAGCAGATATGGATAAATTACTTAAGATCATTACTGATGTTAATTCATCGGTGAACAATTTTATATGGGGAGTGCCATCCATGATATGTATCGTGGGTGTAGGACTGTGGCTCCTTATACGAAACCGAGGTGTTCAGTTTACAAAGTTCGGTTATGCGTTCAAGCACACATTCGGAAAGATATTCAACAAGAAAGAGACATCGGACGGTGCTATAAGTCCGTTTCAGGCTGTGTGTACTGCGCTGGCGGGAACAGTTGGAACCGGTAATATAGCGGGGGTTGCGGGAGCGATTGCTATAGGAGGCCCTGGCGCCGTGTTCTGGATGTGGATATCAGCACTCCTTGGAATGGGAACAAAGTTTGCTGAGGTTGTACTGGCTGTTTTTTACAGAGAGAAAGATTCAAATGGAGACTGGGTCGGCGGACCAATGTACTATATCAAGAATGGTCTTGGCAAGAATGCATATTTCCTTGCCATAGCATATTCTGTTCTCGGAATACTCACTGTTTTTGGAACTGGAAATGCGACACAGGTAAATACCATAACTACGGCTATAGATTCAGCACTTTTTAATTATAATCTGGCTGACAGGAGCAATACATTTACCATCAATCTTGTGATAGGTATTATTATAGCCATATTGGTTGCACTTATTCTGATAGGGGGAATCAAAAGAATTGGAAGCGTGACAGAGAAGCTGGTCCCTTTCATGGCGGCTATGTACATCATCATGGCGGTGGTCCTTGTGTTTATAAATATCAAGAGCGTTCCAGGCGTATTTGCATCTATATTTGAGGGGGCATTCAATCCGAAGTCAGTGACCGGAGGAGTGGTTGGAAGCCTTTTTCTCAGCATGAGAAAGGGTGTTTCGAGAGGAATCTTTTCAAATGAGGCCGGCCTTGGAACAGGATCGATCGCACATGCGTGCTCTGATGTAAAACATCCTGTACAGCAGGGACTCTGGGGAATATTCGAGGTATTCATTGATACTATAGTTATATGTACACTTACAGCACTTGTAATACTGTGCAGTGGAACTGAGGTAGCCTATGGACAAGCAGCGGGAGCAGACCTCACGATCAACGGCTTTGTTGCAACCTACGGAAGCTGGATATCGATATTCACAGCAGTGGCTTTGTGTTGCTTTGCATTTTCAACTATACTCGGATGGGGCCTTTACGGTTCGAGATGTGTTGGATTCCTGTTTGGAAATAAGCTTATCAAGCCGTTCATGGTTGTGTATGCATTTGTTGCGATCATCGGTGCGACTATGGATCTCGGACTCCTCTGGGATATAGCGGACACCTTTAACGGACTTATGATCATACCTAACCTGATTGCAGTATTCATGCTGTCCGGTACGGTAGTGAAGCTTACCCGCGAGTATTTCCAGGACGGACCGGGCAGGTTTGGGGTTGAGACCGGAAAAGAGAACTGATAAATGAAAGGAACTTTTATATGGAAGAAATATCAAGTGAGATTTCTAACAAATATGCGATACTTATCGATTCAGAGAATGTATCGGCAAAATATATTGAGAGCATATTCGATGAGCTGTCAAGGCTCGGTTCAATAACAGTGCGAAAGATATATGGGGACTGGTCAAAGAATAACAATGGCTGGGACAAGGATTGCCTGCTGTCATATTCTATACAGCCTGTACAGCAGTTCTCATACACAGCAGGAAAGAATTCAACGGATTCGGCCATGATAATAGATGCGATGGATCTTCTCTATACGAGCAATATAGATGGATTCTGTCTGGTGACAAGCGACAGCGATTTCACTAGGCTTGCATCGAGACTCAGGGAGGCTGGCAAGCAGGTCATCGGAATGGGAGAGCGGAAGACTCCAAAAGCGTTCGTGAGTGCATGTACAAGCTTCAAGATCCTTGATTCACTGGTGACGGAGGATCTCAATAAGCCTGCGTCGAAGAATGCCATGCTTGAGGCTGCGGCCGTGGACGAGTCATATATCACGAGCATAAGGGATATAAAGAAGACTGTTTACAATATAATAGATGAGAATGACGACAAGGATAAGAAGACTCACATGGGTGAGATCGGAAGCCGCCTTGTGAACAAATATCCTGACTTTGACGTGAGAAATTATGGATATTCCAAGCTGTCAACATTCCTCAGTGAGGAGTTTGACGATCTGGATATAGACAGCGGCAGGCAGAAGTTTGTGTCCATCAAGAACCATATCGATCCTAAGAGTGCTGTCAAGCTGCGCATAGTGAGACTTCTCACGGAGAATTCTGACACTATGTACAATATGGGACTGCTGAATACAGAACTTAAGAATATTATACCCGGCTTCAGCATAAAGAAATATGGATACAGTAAGTTTTCAAGCTTTCTCAAAAGCTTCGGTTGTTTTGAGATCGTGGGAGACAGGGTAAAATTGACAGATAAGTAGAAAGTGTTTAATGCTTAAATATGTCAAAATTCAGAAAAAATGCCAAATAAATTAACGCTTTTTGTTGAAAATCAATAAGAATAGTGATAAATTGAAAATGTGGGTTTTCAGGTACAGAAAATTCACTATGGGGGAAGAAGTGTACGTGCATATTAAGGAGAGGCATAATCTATGATACTTATTGATACTCAAAAAGAGGAGTTTAGCAAATTAAAAGACATACGTGTTTTTGGACGTATAAGTCATGAGAACAGATTCAACAAGAATCTGCTCGTAATAGGTCTTGGGGGACTTGGAGGCAGGACCGTTTGCGCGCTTAAGGGTATGCTGATGGATAACATCACACCCGAGGATAACATTAATTTCCTCATGATAGATTCAGATATAGCAGAGATGGAGGCTACCATAGATGATAGCAAGGAGGGTGTCGGTTTCAATGCCCTTGAGGTTATCAGTATATACAGACCGGACATTGAGAATGTTCTGGAGAATGGAATCCAGAAGAATCCGATCCATGAGAATCTTGCAAACTGGATGGATCCTGAATTCCCGGCTATCACGATAGGAAGAGACGGAGCAAAGGGGAACAGACAGATTGGACGTCTGATGTTCTCGAATGCATATACGGATGTCAGAATGCTCCTTTTTGACAAGCTTCAGGATGTATACGACAAGACGACGGAGGGAACAGTCGATGTCCTGATCGTATCCGGAATCGCCGGAGGAACCGGAAGTGGAATCCTCTCAGATGTCGCATATAACATACGTGCGTATGGCAAGGCGAAGAAGTGGAACAATCTGAGGATTGGCGGTTGCCTGCTCACACCGGATGTACTGTTCGGTCATAAGGCTGTATATGAAGATACAGAGCTTGTGGCGAGACTCAATGCAAATGGATGTGCGACCCTCAAGGAAGTTGATTATTATATGAAGCTCTCCGAGAAGGATGACAACTATACATTTATCAGTAAGTCAAACAAGATGGTCATCAGGGAGAATCTCTTTGATGCCTGCATGCTTGTATCAGGTAGAAAGGACGAACAGGGCTACATACCTGAGGGATACATCACAAGGGATACAGCAAGCTTCCTCTACAGGCTAGCCAGCAACAAGTTCATTGGCAACAATGACGTGGAGAACGACAGGAAGCTTCTCAGGGATGTATTTTTTGAGAATGAGGGATATTCCATCACGAACTGGAAGATGGAGCACAGTGACGAGAATATCAAGAAGTCAAACTGCTATTACAAGGTAGTAAGCGAGGCTGACTACCATATTCCTATCAAAGAGATAGAGAATATGTGTGAGAATGATCTGTTTTCCCAGGCATATAAGGGATTGTTCAGATCTCCGTTCAAGGAGGGCAATGCCGGGGAGGATATCAAGAATGTACTCACAGAGCTCACTGTATTCTTGCAGGAAGAGCAGGGTGAGAATATCAAACTTGCCGTGAACGGTCTCATACAGTACGGTCAGATCACCAAGCCTACATATAAGATGATAAAGAAGAATACGGACGGTCTTCGAGAGGGCTTTGCCAAGAAGATGGAGAACTTTGAGAAGGAACTTCCGGTTATCATAAAGTCGATGAAGAACAAGCTTTGGAGTTCACTTGATGATGTGATATCCAAATATATGAATGAGTTTGGCCCATATGGCGCAATAGATGTCATAGGTGCACCGAGTGCCGGTGTAACAGATTCTACAAAGGGTATGATGGCTGAAGTCAGAAAGCTTGAGAAGATGATGAAGGATTATACACCGTCGGGTGAATATACCAGAATCATTGATTCCATCAAGACCATTGTTGCGAAGAGATTCTTCACTTTCCCTTCAGCGAAGAGGGAGACTGAGAATGGTTATTTCGATGCATGCATCAAGGAAGCACTTGCTGCGGAGAGAACAAAGCTTATAGATGAACTCGATGCACAGGATCTGTTTGGAGATACACTTAGATGGCTTCAGCAGAGGGCAGAGAGACTTGACGAGATATATTCACAGTTTGGAGAGGATCTGAAGAATTCCATCGAGGATCTTGCGAATAACGGTGATAAGGCTGTTGGCAATATACTCAAGAAAGCCAAGAGACATGAATTCCTTCCGACTGATTATGTCACATCCAGAAGGATAAAAGAGATGGAGACAGGGATCATCAAGCTCATGCTGGACAACGAGTCCAATATAGACAGTGGAAGAGTTGTTCCTGTCAAGGATGAGATGGAGAAGATATACAGAGAGCTGTTTTCCGGTGTCGGAGCATATGGTCCTGAGAAGATGTTCACAGTGGCATTTGCTGATAAGAAGCTCACGGAGCAGGATCTCAACGTTATGTACGGATCTCCGATCAACGACAGGAGAACATCCATCATGGAGGAGGCTGCCAGGGCGTTTGTGGATGATATATCAGAGGAACAGCCTCTGTGTGTTCTTGCTGACGGATATAAGGAGAAGCTTCTTGCAAAGAAATATATATCGGTTCCAAATGTGATGCCGTATTTCAGCAAGGCAGTCAAAGCGATACTGATGGCTCCACCTTACAATGAGAAGGAGGATTCAATAACGCTCAATCCGGGTGAGATAGAGATCTCGATCGATGATATATTTGTCGGTGTTCCGGTATCCATGATGCAGTGTGCGATGGAGATGCAGATGGCTTACAATGCAGTATATGATTACAAGGGACTTCATATTGATGAGGTGAACAAGGATATGAAGAGCTTCCCTGATTTTGTCACAATATAGGTTAGTTTATACAGCCCTTTAATATGCGAGTATTAAGGGGCTGTATTGTTGTTATGACCATGGCGTATTTGGTAGAAAGAGATGGAATTGGATTTGAATAAATCTTTTAACGGATACAGAGCATATATAATGGATACGGGGGCATTTGCTGACGATGGGATATATGGCAGATGTCTGGATGCAGTATCGGAATACAGAAGGTGTAAGGTGGAACGTCTCAGGAGGCGGGATGACAGGAATGCCAGTCTTGCAGCGGGAATCCTGCTTGCACATGCTCTCAGGGAATGTGCCGGAATTGATGAACGGCTGGTCACGTATGAGAAGAATAAGGCGGGAAAGCCGTTTATAAAGGACATTCAGTTTTCGATAAGCCATACCGAGGGTTGTGTGGCGGCTGCGATAGGCGGTGAGCCTTGTGGTATAGACGTTGAGAGAGTCAGAAGGATATCGGACAGCATAGTTAACCGCCTGTATTCGGATGAGGACAAAAAATGTGTGATGTCGTGTGCACACCCGGAAATATACAGCACATGTGTGTGGACAAGGCGCGAGGCGTACAGCAAGATGACCGGAACAGGCATACTTATGAAGGATGAGGAACAGAAAATGGTCATGGACAATGCACATATGGAGAAGAAGAATATCTGGCTGGGCAATTATGCCGTATGCAGGGCTGAGTGTGACGGCCGTATGCATATGGATGAAATAGCGGATCCTGCGCATGCAGAGGGAGATATGAATATAGACTTTATAGCTGCATTTTGCGCAGCTTCTGATGGAACTTTTTCACCGGATATTAAGATGATTGATTCGGCTGATATTGTGTGTTATTATGTTTAATTAGGTGTATTAGGAAGAACTACATAAGGAGAAAAAAATGAGTAAAAAAGCTACAAAGGCGCTTAACAATAAATATTATGTCGCAAGATATAATGCGTCTAAGGTGAACGATAACCTTACAAGCAGGGAGAAGAGTGCAGAGGTGCTCAATATAGACAGGACAAGGCTTTCAAGAATAGAGCTTGGCACAGTAGTTCCGTACCCTGAGGAGGTACTTTCCATGTCAAAGGCGTATGACATACCCGAGCTCTGTAACAGCTATTGTTCAGGCGACTGCCCTATAGGAAAAGAGACGGTGAAGCCGATAAATGCGGACAGCCTTGACAGGCTCATACTTCAGTTCCTCGGATCCTCCAAGAAGATGGAAGATATATCTGAGCAGCTTATAGAGATCACCGCTGATGGAATAGTCGACGAGACCGAGGTTGCAGCTTTTGATGCTGTCCTTGAGGAGCTGGAGAAGATGTCTGTGAATATACAGTCGCTTATGCTCTGGGCTCAGAAGAACAGGGACATTTTGAAGAATAAGAATCAATAAATTGTATATGAGGAAAAGATAATGGATGACAAGTTAAGAGAAGAGATCAACAGAAGAAGGACATTTGCTATAATTTCACATCCTGATGCAGGTAAGACTACACTCACAGAGAAGTTTCTGCTCTTTGGCGGCGCAATAAACACAGCGGGATCTGTAAAGGGAAAGGCAAATTCCAAATATGCAGTGTCGGACTGGATGGATATAGAGAAGGAGAGAGGTATCTCGGTAACCTCGTCTGTTCTGCAGTTCAATTATGACGGATATTGCATAAACATACTTGACACACCTGGACATCAGGATTTCTCGGAGGATACCTACCGTACACTTATGGCTGCGGATTCTGCGGTCATGGTGATCGATGCATCCAAGGGTGTTGAGGCTCAGACCATAAAGCTCTTCAAGGTATGTGTCATGAGACATATACCTATATTCACATTTATAAATAAGATGGACAGAGATGCAAGGGATACATTTGAGCTTCTCGATGATATAGAGACTGTTCTCGGTATCAAGACATGCCCTGTCAACTGGCCTATAGGTTCAGGAAAAGAGTTCAAGGGTGTATATGACAGAAAGACCAAGATAGTGTCCACGTTCCAGGCTATATCGACAGGTGGAGCCAAGAAGGCGGAGGAAACAGATTATCATATAGACGATGAGGCTCTCAAGGAGCTTGTCGGCCCATACCTCTTTGACCAGTTCAATGAGGAGATAGAGCTTATAGATGGTGCCACAGAGGAGATGGATATAGAGAAGGTCAGAGCCGGAGAGCTCTCCCCTGTATTTTTCGGTTCTGCGCTGAATACATTTGGTATCGAGCAGTTCCTGAACTATTTCCTTAAGATGACGACACCTCCTATCGGACGTAATTCATCAGAGGGAATCATAGATCCTGTAACAGAGCCGTTCTCAGCTTTTGTGTTCAAGATTCAGGCAAATATGAACAAGGCTCACAGAGACAGAATCGCATTTATGAGAATCTGCTCTGGTAAGTTTGAGGCAGGCATGGAGGTATATCATGCTGCCAGCAAGAGAAAGATCAAGCTTTCCCAGCCACAGCAGCTTATGGCTCAGGACAGGAAGATCGTCGACGAGGCGTATGCCGGTGACGTTATAGGTGTATTTGATCCTGATCTGTTCTCGATTGGAGATACGCTCACAACAGGCGGAAAGAAGTTTGAGTATGAGGGTATCCCTACATTTGCACCGGAGCACTTCTGCAGGGTTGTTCAGCTCAACAGCATGAAGCGTAAGCAGTTTGTCAAGGGTGTTACCCAGATTGCCCAGGAGGGTGCTATACAGATATTCCAGGAGTACACTGCGGGTCTTTCAGAGATCATAGTCGGAGTTGTCGGCGTACTTCAGTTTGATGTACTTAAGTACAGACTTGAGAATGAGTACGGCTGTGAGATAAGACTTGAGCCGATACCATATAACTATATCAGATGGGTGAAGGATCCTACCATAGACGTGACAAAGCTCAAGCGTGTGAGCGATGTCAAGAAGGTTAAGGACATGAAGGGTAATCCGCTTCTCCTGTTTGCAAATGAGTGGGTCATCGATCAGGTTCTCCAGCACAATGAGGGACTTGAACTTGAGGAGTTCAGAAAGAACTAGATATACGAAGATAAGAGACCATGAAGATGATGAGTGACTTAGGGCACAAATTGGTTTTCATGGTCTTTTTGCGTGCATATATATCAGTAAAAGTGGTGCAAATATGAATAAATTGGCATGTATCTGACAATCCTAGTGTTAGACAGATAACACGTGGAGGGACATGATATGGCGCTGAACAGAGTGGTTATATGTGGTGTAAATACATCGAAATTACCATATCTTACAGAGGATGAGAAGAACATGCTGTTTGACAGGATGGAGCAGGGAGACAGCTCTGCCCGGGAGGAGTTTATAGAGGGGAATCTCCGCCTTGTGCTCAGCGTGATCCAGAGATTTGGCAGTTCAAATGAGAATCCGGATGATCTGTTCCAGGTTGGCTGTATAGGGCTTATCAAGGCGTTGGATAATTTTGACAGAAGTCTCAATGTCAAATTCAGTACGTACGCTGTGCCTATGATCATAGGTGAGTGTAGAAGGTATCTCAGAGATAACAATGCTATAAGAGTATCAAGGTCATTGCGTGATATAGCCTACAAGGCGATATATGCCAAGGAAAATCTCCAGAAGACAAAGGATAAGGAGCCGACGATAGAGGAGATAGCGGAGGAGATAAGTATACCGAAGGAAGATATAGTCATGTCGCTTGATGCCATATCGGCACCGCTGTCCCTGTATGAGCCGGTGTATCAGGAGGGTGGAGACACCTTGTACATCATGGATCAGATAAGAGACAGAAAGAATAAGGAGGAGATGTGGGTTGAAAACCTTGATCTCAGAGAGGCTATGGACAGGCTGTGCGACAGGGAGAAGAATATAGTGAGGCTGAGATTTTTTGAGGGAAAGACCCAGACGGAGGTGGCAGAGGAGATATGCATATCCCAGGCGCAGGTCAGCCGCCTCGAGAAGAATGCGATAAAAAGTCTTAGAAGGTATCTTGAGGACAAATAAACCGGAATGTTGTACACATATAAATATCCCCGCTGGGCCATAGTGAGAACAGCGGGGATATTTATTATACGGTATGTGGATTAAGCTTAGATAAGGTAGCCTGAATCGAGATCGACATCCTTCACGTCGTGTCTTGTGACGAGTCCGTCTTTCTGGATGTCATGCTGTATTTTTTTCAGGGTTTCCATTGGAAGCTCAGTCATGAGAGCAACCTCCTCAAGAGAGATATCGACCTTGAGCATCTTTTCTGCCATATCGTATTTGGCTTTTGTTGTATTGTTCATAAAAATCACTCCTTGGTGTGCTTGGTTAAATCCTGCTCAGCCCATGCTAAGAACTTGTCGTTTGCATCGATCACCTTCTGCATTGCAGCGTGTCCCGGAGCACCGATTGTGTTACGCTTCTGAACACATTCTTCCATGCTGATGGCTGTATATATGTCATCTTCAAATACAGGACAGATGGCCTTGTACTCGTCGAGACTAAGCTGGTCGAGGGAGATGTTCTCCTCTATGCACTTCAGAACGAGCTGGCCGACGATGCCGTGTGCATCACGGAAAGGTACACCGTGATTTACAAGGTAATCTGCGGCATCTGTTGCGTTGGTGAATCCGTTCTTGGCTGATGCTTCCATTCTAGGCTTGTTGACTGTCATGGTGGCTATCATGCCTGTGAACAGTGCGAGACATCCCTTTACAGTGTCTATCGCGTCAAATGTGAGCTCCTTATCCTCCTGCATGTCCTTGTTGTATGCGAGAGGGATTCCCTTCATGGTTGTGAGAAGGGAGGTGAGAGCACCGTAAACCCTGCCTGTCTTACCTCTTACGAGCTCGGCTATATCCGGGTTCTTCTTCTGTGGCATGATAGAGCTTCCTGTGCTGTATGAATCATCGAGCTCAACAAACTGATATTCATTTGAGTTCCAGATGATGATCTCCTCGGAGAAACGTGAGAGATGCATCATGATGGTAGACATGGCGGATAAAAGCTCTATGCAGTAATCCCTGTCGGCAACTGAATCCATGCTGTTGAGAGTCGGACCGTAGAAGTCCAGCAGAGAAGCGGTGAGCTCTCTGTCGAGCGGATATGTGGTTCCTGCGAGGGCACCTGATCCGAGAGGACAGTAGTTCATTCTGTCATATATATCGTTCATTCTGTCGTAGTCACGCTTGAACATCTCCATGTATGCTCCAAAGTGATGTGCCAGAGTTATTGGCTGTGCCTTCTGGAGGTGAGTAAATCCAGGCATGTATGTGTCGATGTGCTCATTCATAAGTCTGTGAAGAGTAGTCAGAAGCTTGTAAATAAGCTCCTTGAGCTCGATGATCTCGTCTCTTACATAGAGCTTCATGTCCAATGCAACCTGGTCGTTCCTGCTTCGTCCGGTGTGAAGCTTTTTGCCCACATCGCCGATCCTGTCTATGAGATTTGCCTCGACAAAGCTGTGTATATCTTCGTATTCTGAAGTGATCTGCAGAGAACCGTTCTCCACATCGTTCAGTATGCCCTTAAGTCCCGCTATGATCTGATCTCTTTCCTCGTCAGTGAGAATACCGGATGAAGCGAGCATGGTTACATGCGCGATACTTCCGCGGATATCCTGTCTGTAGAATTTCTGATCAAATGAAATAGATGCGTTAAAGTTATATACTAATTTGTCTGTTTCTTTTGTGAAGCGTCCGCCCCAGAGCTGAGCCATATTAAATCCTCTTTTCTGTTATTTTTTTGTTTTAGGTTGAAAACTGAGTAAATTATAAGGTAGTTTTCAAACAACGTACATTTTACAACATAAAAGTTCGCATATCAACACAAATAAGGTTTATTTATAACCACAGGAAATGCGTGGTTGGTGCTTGCGGCGCAAAAGTACAGATGATAAAATATACAGGCGGATCACCGCAGCAAAGCAGGGATGGAGGATTGACAGGAAGTTTGGGTACAAAAAAGAAGATTCTTGGAGTTATAAGTATTGTAGTTGTTCTCTCGCTGATGATGGTGGGAGTGCGGTGGTTGTTCTTCAATGTGATCAAGAGCAGCCAGATGCTTGATGGCCTGGTGGAGTTCCGGGCGGCCGTTGTCCAGGATATGGAGGACGGAGACGAGTCGGGCATGTATTATGTAAGTAATGTGGCGAAAAGTGATGTGCACAACATCAACAAATATATAGATTCGGCATACGGCTCAGTGGATACGTACAGGATAATAATCGAGACGGGAAGATATCTGGCAATACAGCTCAACTATGAACTGTCGGATAATTATTATGCTGTCAGGAAATATATAGAAGGAACGGATATCCCGGAGGACAACATAAGGGCGAAGCAGATATATGAGGTGATCGACAGCTTTATAAATGACAACATTTCAGATGGCATGAGCGACCTTGACAAGGAGATCGCCGTGCACGATTATATAGTGGAAAACTGTGTCTATGGATATCCCGACAATAATGATGATGCATATACGGCATATGGAGCGCTGGTGCTTCACCAGAGCGTGTGCGACGGCTACGCTGAGGCGTTCTTCATAATCATGTCCTGTCTGGGCGTCAAATGTGACATAGTAGTCGGAAGCACGGAGGAAGGACTTCATGCATGGAATCAGATAGAGCTCGGCGGAGAATGGTATAATGTGGATCTGACATGGGATGACTCGCTGCCGGATATGGGCAGCTATCTGAAGCACACCTATGTGAATGTCGATGACAGCACACTGGAACTGACTCACTCATGGGAAAAGCAATTCTACAGAGAGTGTGCCGACACAGCGTATAATTTCTATAAAAAGAGGTTTTATACCTATGACTCGTTCGATGAGTATAAAAAAGGCATAAGGATACAGATGGGCGGCAGTAATGTGCTGGAAGCTGCTATATATACAGATGACGAAACATTTGACTTGTCATTTCTGTACAATTATGGCAATATAAGGTCTATAAATTATGTGGTGGAAGATATGGGCGGCTACAAAGTTGTCGTCGTATATCTTAATATGAAGTGATAAAAATAGAATTGACATAATGGCGCGGAGGTGCGATATGCGAAAAAGAGAGTTTATGGATGAGCTGAAGAAAGCTCTTGATGGAAATGTCTCAACGCAGACATATTATGACACGATAAATTATTATGAGGATTATTTTAAGAAGCAGAAAGAAGCAGGCAAGTCAGAGGAGGAGATATGTTCATCTCTGGGATCTGCAAGACTGATCGCCAAGACGATCATTGACACAGAGGGACAGGGCGCAAGCGGAAGATATTATGATACAGAATCCTCTTCGTATGATGGCAGCTACAACACCCGCAAAGCCAGCGGAAGCAGTCAGAAGGGCTGGCATGTAAATGTGGACGACGAGGGCAATACAAGCTTTGCTTATGGCAAGCTTGATTTCAGTTCACCGATAGGCAAGGTGCTGACAGCGATAATACTCATTCTTGTGGCTGCACTTGTTATAGGTATAGTGCTTGGAGTTATCTGGCTGGGATTTAAGATAGTGTGGTATATCGTGATACCTGTTGTCATCATTCTGTTCATAGTGAATCTCATTATTTACCTGTTTGGTGGAGGCCGATAAAAAATAAAATAAAAAAAGTGAAAAAAGTTGTTGACAAAACATGGTCACTTGAGTATACTAACAAAGGTGTCAGCGATGACACGAAGTAATATGGGATCTTAGCTCAGCTGGGAGAGCATCTGCCTTACAAGCAGAGGGTCATAGGTTCGAGCCCTATAGGTCCCATTTACAAGACATGGCGAGATAGCTCAGTTGGCTAGAGCATGCGGTTCATACCCGCAGTGTCGAGGGTTCGAATCCCCCTCTCGCTACTATTTGATGAGACGGAAGACATTCCGTCTTTTTTTTATTCATATAAGGAGGATATCACATGAGAGTTGGAATGGGATACGATGTCCACAGACTAGTTGAGGGACGAAAACTTATAATCGGAGGAGTTGAGATTCCATATGAGAAAGGACTCCTTGGACACAGCGATGCGGATGTACTTCTTCATGCGATAATGGATGCGCTTCTCGGTGCTGCGGCGTTGGGGGATATTGGAAAGCATTTCCCTGATACTGATGAGAGGTATAAGGGAGCGGACAGCATGAAGCTCCTGTCAGAAGTGAAGAGACTTCTCGAGGAGAAGCTCTACATCATCGAGAACATAGATGCGACCGTAATTGCCCAGAGCCCTAAGATGGCGCCGTACATTGATCAGATGAGGGAGAATATCTGTAATTGCCTGTGTATAGACAAGGATCAGGTCAATATCAAGGCGACAACGGAGGAGAAGCTTGGGTTTACCGGAGGGGGACTTGGAATAAGCTCCCAGGCGGTGTGCCTCATAGAGTCGGCATTTAATTACGCCGGAGATGATGCCGGAGCTGTCAGAACGGCAGGCTGTGGCGGATGCGGTGGATGTCCAGCGGGAATAAGATGACAAAACAGCCCATGTATGCTAGAATATAAGGGCTTAGAATTTTAAAGAACTTAAGGAGAAAAAAGGTATGTTAAATGATGGTTATGCAGAACATATAGTTAAGGCGAAGACACCTGCGAGTGTTACCTGCGGTATGGCTGCCGGAATCGTGCTGATGATCGCCGGACTTGGCGCAGCGATGTTCGTTCAGGGCTTTGGCAGTATTGGATTCTTAGTTGCGATTGCAGGTGCTGTTGTATTTGGTATTTTTGTTTCCAGAAGAGAGACGGAGTATGAATATATAATGGTGAATGAGGATATAGACATCGCAAGGATCATTGCAAAGAAGAGCAGAAAAAAGATCATGAGCTTCAGCAACGCCGATGTAAAGTTCATTGCGAAAGAGGGATGCATTTACCTCGACAATGAGCTTCAGCAGGACAGCTCAATAAAGACCAGGGATTTCACATCCGGCAATAAGCAGAATCAGGATGGTGTGTATGTGTTCGTCCTCAACAAGAACGGCAAGGCTGAATTCGTGAAGCTTGAGCTCTCAGACAGAACTATTGATCATGTAAATAACTTTTTCAGAGGAAAGTATAAAGAATAAATAATATTGACCCTCACGGTTGATACTAAACTGTATATATACAGGAGGTGTCGCTGTGAGGGTCTTTGTGTGTAAGTGCTTTACTATATTTATGACGGGTGGGATGATATATTATTTCCTGGAGATATCAGCCAGGCATTATTCCCATTATTCCATGATAATTTGTGGAGGTCTTGCTACGCTTTTGTGCGGCGGACTGAACCAGATGTTTCCGAAGATGGGGATACTTGCGCAGATGCTGGTTTCCTCTGTGATAATATCTGAGCTGGAGTTCCTGACCGGGTATGTTGTGAATATAAGACTAGGACTTAACGTGTGGGATTACTCTGATATGCCGTTAAATCTTGCGGGGCAGATATGTGTGCCTTATTCTATCCTGTGGATGTTCCTGTCGCTGATCATAATATATGTGGATGATGAGATACGGTGTCATATGTATAATGAAGAAAGGCCTGAGTACAGATTAATATAAAATATGGGAAAAAGCTCTTGATTCCATAGGGGAGTGGAGTAACAGCTTTTTCCCATATTCCATGTGTGTGCATATTTAATAAATTCCGTGTGAAAATATTATGATTCAAGGGGAGTAATCTTTAAACCCTTATAAAGCTTAGTATAAAGATTGCGCTCATCAGAGTACAACATTATACCACGTGAATCGCGTACGATATACGCATATTTGTTCTTCTGCACATTCATGTAAAGAACTTCATCAACGTTGAGCTCCTTGGCTTTGACCTTGGCAACGCTGACGCTGAGCGGCTCTAACTTGTACTTTTTAATTGCCTGCTGAACTGTCATAATCTACACCTCCATTGATAAATGATCATAACGTGCTTTAGTAACTATCTACAGTATATTGTAAAGATATAACAAAGTCAACTAGTAAACATGCACAAATGTGCAAAAGATAATCGAATGTTGTAAAATGTGGTGTGAAATATCGACAAAAAAAGGAGAAAACAATGATGCAAAATGCAAATTATTATCAAATGATGGAGAGACAGATAGCTGAATTTGATAGTGAAAATACACAATGCGGCAGAAAAAAACTGTTGCTGCACTGCTGTTGTGCGCCATGTTCCAGCCATTGTCTGTCGGTCCTTGCGGAGCATTTTGACATAACAGCTTATTTTTACAATCCAAATATAACGGATTACGATGAGTACATAAAAAGATTCCGTGAGCTTGACAGATTTGTACATGAAGTATATGTGGAAGGAGTGGATGTCGAACTGGCGGAGCATGAGCCGCAGGTGTTTCTGGATATGGCTAAGGGCAGGGAGGATCTTCCTGAGAGAGGACTCAGGTGCTATGACTGCTATAAGCTGAGACTTGAGAAGAGCGCGATCCATGCGAAGAAAAATGAATATGACGTATTTACGACCACATTGTCGATAAGCCCCCACAAGAATGCGGACTGGCTGAACGAGATAGGTGCAGAGATGAGCAGGAAATACGACATAGATTATCTGTTCAGTGATTTCAAGAAGAAAAATGGATATAAGCACTCGATAGAGCTGTCAAAGGAATATGGATTATACAGACAGAATTTCTGTGGATGTGAATTTAGCAGACGGGCTGCTGAGCTCAGAGATGAAAAAATTAATAAAAATATTGAATAAAAAACAAGATTTTTGCCGTGAACACAAAAATAAAAAATATATCGAAAAAAATATTGTACCGCCTTGTCAAATGTGGTAGTATTTATTAAATTAAGAAAAAAGAGGCCAATAAATGTGGGTTATCTCAAGCGTTTCCCCCGTTTTCACTCTTTTTTTTTGAGCAAAAATAGAAAAAACGAAAGGAATACGATTATGAAAGCTTTTTTGATACTTGAAGACGGACACGTGTTTGAAGGTAAAAGTATTGGCTCTACTGATGAGATAATCAGTGAGATAGTATTCAATACTTCGATGACCGGCTATCTGGAAATTCTTACAGATCCATCATATGCAGGGCAGTCAGTATGTATGACATATCCGCTTATAGGCAACTACGGTGTATGCAGAGAGGATATGGAGGCTGGCAGACCTTGGCAGTCAGGATTCATTGTTAGAGAGCTCTGCAAGACTCCTAGTAATTTCAGAAGCGAGATGACCATAAACGAATTTCTTGTTGAGAATAATATAACTGGTATAGAAGGAATAGATACCAGAACACTTACCAAGATCCTCAGGAAAGATGGTACCATGAGAGGTATGATCACAACTGATGAGAATTATGATTTTGATGAGTGCATGAAGCGTATTAAGGCATGGAAGATGGGACATGTTGTTCTCGATGTTACATGTAAGGAGAAAATATTCTATCCTGGTGACGGATTCAAGGTTGCAGTCATCGATCTCGGTGTTAAAAAGAACATCGTCAAGTCCCTCCTTGCAAGAGGTTGTCAGGTTACTGTATATCCTGCAGAGACACCTGCTGAGGAGATCATCGCAGACGCTCCGGACGGAATCATGCTTACAAATGGTCCTGGAGATCCAAAGGAGTGTAAGGTCACAATAGCTCAGGTAAAGAAGCTTTTCGATACAGATATTCCAATTTTTGCTATATGTCTTGGACATCAGCTCATGGCGCTTGCCAACGGCGGTGATACAGAGAAGATGAAGTACGGACACAGAGGTGCAAACCATCCTGTAAGAGATATGAAGACCGGCAAGGTATATATTTCAACACAGAATCACGGATATATGGTCAAGGAAGACAGCCTCGACAGAAAGATCGCAGAGGTCAGCTTCGTCAATGTAAATGACGGAACAGTAGAGGGAGTTCACTATCTTGGAAAGAATGCACAGACAGTTCAGTTCCATCCGGAGGCATGTGCAGGTCCGCTGGATACAGATTCACTGTTTGATACATTTATGAATATGATGGAGGTGTCAAAGTAATGCCAAAGAATCCTAATATAAAAAAGGTTGTAGTTATCGGATCAGGTCCTATAGTCATCGGTCAGGCTGCTGAGTTTGATTACGCCGGAACACAGGCGTGCCGTTCTCTTAAGGAAGAGGGACTGTGCGTTGTCCTCATCAACTCAAACCCTGCAACCATCATGACGGACAAGGATATAGCAGATAAGGTATATATTGAGCCTCTTACGGTTGATGTTGTAAAGGCTATCATTGAGAAGGAGAAGCCGGACAGCCTTCTGCCGACACTCGGCGGTCAGGCAGCCCTCAACATCGCCATGGAGCTTGATGAGTCAGGTTTCCTCAGAGAGCATGACGTGCTTCTCATAGGAACATCATCAACGACCATCAAGAAGGCCGAGGACAGACTTGAGTTCAAGAAGACTATGGAGAAGATCCATGAGCCTGTAGCACCTTCAGAGGTCGTTACAACAGTTCAGGGCGGTCTTAACTTTGTCAAGAAGATTGGATACCCTGTAGTTCTCCGTCCTGCATATACACTTGGAGGTTCAGGTGGTGGTATCGCTGAGAATGAGGAAGAGTTCAAGGAGATCCTCATGAACGGTCTGAGACTTTCACGTGTAGGACAGGTTCTTGTCGAGAGATGTATCGCAGGATGGAAGGAGATCGAGTACGAGGTTATGCGTGATGCAAATGGTACATGTATAACCGTATGTAACATGGAGAACCTTGATCCTGTCGGAGTACACACTGGAGACTCTATAGTCGTGGCTCCATCACAGACACTTGGTGACAAGGAGTACCAGATGCTCAGAAGCTCAGCACTGAACATTATCTCAGAGCTCAACATCAAGGGTGGATGTAACGTTCAGTTTGCTCTGAATCCTAATTCATTTGAGTATTGTGTTATCGAGGTAAACCCAAGAGTTTCAAGATCATCAGCACTTGCATCAAAGGCAACCGGATATCCTATTGCAAAGGTATCTGCCAAGATAGCCCTTGGATACAACTTGGATGAGATCAAGAACGCTATTACAAAGAAGACATATGCCAGCTTTGAGCCGGCACTTGATTACGTGGTTGTCAAGATCCCTAGACTTCCATTTGATAAATTCATCGCCGCTGACCATGATCTGACAACACAGATGAAGGCAACCGGTGAGGTTATGAGTATCTGTACAAACTTTGAGGGTGCACTTATGAAGGCTCTCCGTTCACTGGAGCAGCATGTAGACAGTCTCTGGTCAAGCAGATACAAGGATATGACAGACGAAGAGGTTATAAAGCTTCTCGGACATGTTGATGACAGACGTATCTATGTCATAGCTGAGGCTATCAGACGTGGAATATCATACGATCAGATCTATGACATCACCAAGATCGACAGATGGTTCATAGACAAGATCCACAACCTTGTTAAGGCTGAGAGAAAGATAATCGAGTCCAAGGGAGATATCTCCAAGGAGCTAATGAAGGAGATCAAGAGAGTTGAGTTCCCTGACAAGGTTATCGCGAGACTCACAGGCAAGACAGAGAAAGAGATCAGACAGATGCGTTACGACTACGGTGTAACAGCACACTTCAAGATGGTTGATACATGTGCAGCAGAGTTTGATGCCATGACTCCATATTACTATTCATGCTTTGATTCTCTGGAGAACGAGGTCGCTGAGGATAACTCAAAGAAGAAAGTAATGGTACTTGGTTCAGGCCCGATCAGAATCGGACAGGGTATCGAGTTCGATTACTGTTCAGTTCACAGCACATGGGCATTTGAGAGAAAGGGTTACGAGACAATCATCGTCAACAACAACCCTGAGACAGTCAGTACAGACTTTGATATAGCAAACAAGCTTTACTTTGAGCCTCTTACAGCGGAGGATGTTGAGGCTATAGTAAATCTGGAGCATCCGGATGGAGCTGTTGTACAGTTCGGTGGACAGACCGCTATCAAGCTCACAGAGGCACTCATGGAGATGGGGGTACCAATCCTTGGAACAAGTGCAGAGAATGTAGATGCAGCAGAGGACAGAGAGCTCTTCGATGAGATCCTTGAGAAGTGCTGTATACCAAGACCTGCTGGTAAGACGGTATTTACAAGAGAGCAGGCGCTTGAGGCTGCAAATGAGCTGGGTTATCCGGTACTTGTAAGACCTTCATACGTTCTCGGTGGACAGGGAATGCAGATCGCAATCTCTGATAAGGATATCATAGAGTTCATGGATATCATCAACAGACATACCCAGGAGCACCCAATACTTGTAGATAAGTACATCATGGGTAAAGAGGTCGAAGTCGATGCTGTATGTGATGGAGATGACATACTTATCCCTGGTATCATGGAGCATGTTGAGAGAGCCGGAATACATTCAGGAGACAGTATCTCGGTATATCCTGCACAGACACTCTCACCAAAGACAAAGAGAGTCATCGCTGATTACACCAAGAAGCTTGCAAACAGCCTGCACGTAATCGGACTTATAAATATACAGTTTATTGCATACAATGATGAGGTATATGTAATAGAGGTAAATCCTCGTTCAAGCCGTACAGTTCCATATATAAGCAAGGTAACAGGAATACCTATCGTAGATCTTGCAACACGTGTTATCACAGGTGAGAAGATCAAGGATATGGGTTACACACCTGGTCTTCAGCCGGAGTCAGAGTATTTCGCAATCAAGAAGCCTGTATTCTCATTTGAGAAGATCAGAGGCGCTGAGATAAGCCTTGGACCTGAGATGAAGTCAACAGGAGAGTGCCTTGGTATATCCAAGAACTACAATGAGGCTCTGTACAAGGCATTCCTTGGAGCCGGAATCAATCTTCCAAAAACCAAGAAGATGATCCTCACAGTCAAGGACTCAGATAAGATGGATGCTATAAATATCGGTAAGAGATTTGCTGCTCTTGGATATGAGATATATTCAACAAGAAGCACATGCAGAGTTCTCAATGAGAATGGTGTTCCTGCAAAGCTCATCAACAAGGTTGAGGAGCCATCACCAAATCTGCTTGACCTGATACTGAGCCATGAGATCGATCTGATAATCGACACTCCATCACAGGGTGTTGATAGAAGCAAGGATGGATTTATTATCAGACGTCACGCAGTTGAGACAGGTGTTACATGTCTTACAAGCCTTGATACAGCCGATGCGCTGCTCACAAGCCTTGAGACCGCTGATACCACAAAGCTTTCACTCGTGGATATAAGCGAGATATAAGTTCTGATTAAACAGATAAAAAATGGGGCAAAATGATAAACAACGTTAAAAGGGGTTGTCATTTTGCCTCATTCAATTTATGCTTGTTAGCATGTGGGATGTCACAAGGCATCTTCCCTGCGTGGCATAGAAATGAATACATTATAATTGATAGAAATAAGAGGTGAAATATGCATAATGTTCCTACAGATGAGGTGTTTGTCATAGGACATAAGAATCCGGATACGGATTCTATATGTTCAGCGATTGCGTACGCCCATCTGAAAAATCAGCATGAGAACAAATACATTCCAAAGAGAGCTGGAAATATAAATAAAGAGACACAGTTTGTCCTTGATTATTTTGGTGTGCAGGCGCCGGCACTTGTGAGCAATGTAAATGTACAGGTGAAGGATATAGCATACAGAATAGTTGATGGTGTGTCGGGAGACATCACCATGAAGAGAGCATTTGAGATAATGCAGGATAACGACGCCACGACACTTCCGGTTGTCAATAATGGCAAAATAAAAGGAATCATAACTGTCGGAGATATTGCTGAGGCATATATGCTTGAGAAGGATGATAATTCCCTGTTCATAGCCGCCACAAGGTTCTCACACATAATAGATACTATAAATGGCGAGCTTGTGTACGGTGACGCCGACGAATATGTTAAGGATGGAAGAGTGATCGTGGGAGCTGCCCAGGTTGACATCCTTGAGAGACATGTCAAGGAAAATGACATAGTCATAGTGAGTGACAG
The DNA here is from genome assembly GCF_025567285.1 of Coprococcus aceti. NCBI lineage: Bacteria > Bacillati > Bacillota > Clostridia > Lachnospirales > Lachnospiraceae > Coprococcus > Coprococcus aceti. Next base: position 339,033 of record NZ_JAOQJT010000002.1, on the reverse strand, counting down.
AGTCGAAGCCCAGCTTGCGGCCATAAACTGCGGTGCGAGCATGCTTATAGTATGTCTTGTGAACAGTATATCTGACGTGGTTCTTGAATTTGCGAAGAACAAGGGCTGTGCGGTTGTTGTTACACCGACGGACACCTATGCTGTTGCCAGACTTATCGGACAGAGCATGCCTATCGGATTCTTTATGATAAGAGACCGCATCATGACATTCTATGAGGATGACGATATAGATACGCTTAAGACGACCATGGCAAAGACCAGAGTGAGATACTTCCCGGTTACAGACGGCTATGGCAACTACAAGGGACTTGTATCAAGGCGTAATTACATCAATGCGAGAAAGAAACAGCTCATACTTGTTGATCACAATGAGAGAACCCAGTCTGTTGACGGCGTGGAGAATGCCGAGATACTCGAGATAATCGACCACCACAGGATCGCGAATATAGAGACCATGAATCCTGTGTATTTCAGAAATCAGCCACTTGGATGTACTGCTACGATCATCTATCAGATGTACAAAGAGCAGAATGTCAAGATAGATAAGCCGATAGCCGGACTTCTCTGCGCAGCGATACTTTCTGATACACTGGCATTCAAGTCTCCGACGTGCACATTCATAGACGAGGCTGCTGCAAAGGAGCTTGCAAGGCTTGCAGAGATAGACATATATGAATTTGCCATGGAGATGTTCGACGCGGGAAGCAACCTCAAGGACAAGACCATGGATGAGATACTTCATCAGGATTTCAAGAAATTCGACATTGGAGATATGGTTGTTGCTGTTGGACAGATCAATTCCGTCAATGAGAAAGAGATTGACAGAATAAGAAACGGTATGCGTGAATTCCTCGGTGGATATATGGAGCCTGGCTGTGATGTGGTCCTGTTTGCAATGACCAATATTCTTCAGGAGGGCTCAGGTATCATATGCGTGGGAGAGAATGCACAGGAACTGTGCAGCAAAGCATTTGATGTGCAGCTTGAGGATAGCTATGCATATCTTCCCGGTGTTGTATCAAGAAAGAAACAGATAGTTCCTGCTCTTGTAAAGGCGACACATCAGATATAGACAGGATCGTATATAGAAGGTAACAGTATGGATATATATACAACAAATGCGTATATAAGAGATACATTTGGAGAGAAATTATATAAGATATCATTGAATGCAGGAACCACCTGTCCCAACCGTGATGGTAAAGCCGGGACAGGTGGATGTATTTTTTGCAGTGCCAGTGGCTCCGGAGATTTCTCTGAGGATGCAGACCTGAGCATAGGTGAACAGATAGAACTGGCAAAAAAGAGGATATCAGGCAAATGCAAATGCGACAGATATATAGCGTATTTCCAGTCATATACAAATACATACGGTGATGTCGATGCTTTGCGCGAAAAGTTTCTGGCGGCTGCAAGAAGGGATGACATTGCGGCTGTATCGATAGCCTCCAGACCGGACTGCTTTGGCCCAGAGGTCATAGATATGATAAAAGATATAATAGCTGTTAAACCTGTGTGGATAGAACTTGGCCTCCAGACAGCAAATGACAGGACAGCACAGCTCATCAACAGGTGTTATGACATAAGTGTGTATGATGAGACGATGAACAGACTCAGAGAACTGGGAGTTCACATTATAGTTCATATGATAATAGGCCTGCCCGGTGAGACGAAGGAGGATATGATTGATACGGTAAGGTACATAGTGCGAAGCGGCGCAAATGGTATAAAGCTCCAACTGCTTCATGTCCTCAGGGGAACTGTTCTTGAAAAAATGTATGAGGAAGGAGTGTTCCGTGCACTGACATTTGATGAATACGCAGATATTTTGTGTGATTGTCTTAAAGAGCTTCCTCCTGATATGGTTGTTCACAGGTTCACCGGGGATGGGCCTAAGAATATTCTTGTTGCGCCTCCGTGGAGTGCTGATAAGAAGAGAGTTATAAACGATCTGAACCGTATTATTTCGAAATTGTGAGTCTGCTAGCAGCTCAGTGCAGACTTTAAAAACAGCCTGAGATTTTCCCTACCGTTGTCGTCAAGCTGATCACAGTCGGACATTATTCCTGTCGCTTCCGGTGGAAGAGTCCTGCCGTGGCTGTAGGCGAGGAACACTTCGCTGATGTCCATCTTATTTTTCTTTGCTATATCGATGCAGGTGAGCAGCACCAGATGACTCATATTAATACTGTATAAATTGGATATCCTGATAAGATTTATGAGATCCGGGATTCGCTCTCCACATTCATAGTGCGAGTAGGCGGAGACGGACACCTTCAAGATGGCGGCTATTTCCTGCTGCCTTTTTCCGTGGCTGCGCCTTAGAGACTTCAGTGCGCCGCCTATCACTGCACAGTTAAAATCCTGATCGGATGAATCGTCTTCATACACCGACGGATCAATGTTGCGTTCTTTTCTTTTTTTCATATTTTCCTGTTTTCTCCTTAAAAATAATATTTACTGTAATTGGTGGGTATAATACTGGATTTACAGTCTGGAATTTTTAGATGCTAGATTTGCCACAAATGTGTCTATAAGTTGACGGTCGCTGTCGCTGAGAGATCTGTAATTGCCCAGCATGTCTGCTGTGCTCTGGTTAGATTCTATGGCGGTCATGTATGAATTGTCCTCCATGACGATCTGTAGTGGCTTTGGATGCCCCTGCATGTATCTTGATGACAGGGTGTATGCATATAGAAAATCGTGGTTGAGAAGCTCTGACAGCTTTATGGCCTGTTCTATATTAGGGATGTTTCTCCCTTCCTCGTAGTTGGCATATCCGGATCTGGAAATAGATAGCGCTGCTGCGACATCCTGCTGTGTGAGTCCTGCCTTCTGTCTGAAATATCTGAGAAGGGCAGGTAGTGGATTGGATGAATGTGGTTTCATGTTTCACCTCCTTTGAATGTTTTTCTGCATTGTACACAAAAATAGTCCGTTGTAAATCAAAATGTAATAAAAGTGTTGTTTGATGTAATAATTAATCACATGTGGGATGGAGAGTATGATATAATTATCTGAAAAAACAATCGGAGGTTACCAAAATGAGTCTTGCAGATGATCTCTTTATAAACATGTGTAAAGATATAATCGATAATGGATATAGTACGGAGGGGGAGAAGGTCAGACCAAAGTGGGAAGATGGAACATATGCCTACACCATAAAGCGTTTTGGTGTTGTCAACAGGTATGATCTGTCAAAGGAATTCCCTGCGATAACACTTAGAAAGACGTATGTGAAGTCGGCTATTGATGAGCTGCTCTGGATCTGGCAGAAAAAGTCAAATAATGTTCATGACCTCAAGAGCCATATATGGGACAGTTGGGCAGATGAGAACGGTTCCATAGGAAAAGCATATGGATATCAGCTTGGTGTAAAGCATAAATATAAAGAGGGCATGATGGATCAGGTGGACAGACTGATATATGACCTTAAGAATAACCCATACAGCAGAAGAATGCTCACTAACATATATGTTCATCAGGACTTGAGTGAGATGAATCTGTATCCGTGCGCGTACAGCATGACATTCAATGTAACAGGGGACAGGCTCAACGCTATACTGAATCAGAGATCCCAGGATGTGCTTGCGGCCAACAACTGGAATGTTGTCCAGTATGCGGTACTGGTACATATGCTTGCCCAGGTCACGGGCTTTAAGCCGGGAGAACTGGTACATGTGATCGCGGATGCACACATATATGACAGACATATACCGATAGTCAAGGAGCTGATAACAAGACCTACACATCCTGCTCCAAAGTTCTATATGAATCCGGATGTCAAAGATTTCTATGACTTTACTCTGGATGATTTCAGGATAGAAGACTATGAGACAGGACCACAGATTAAGAATATTCCTATTGCGATATAAGACTATGAAGCATGGGACGGGAATTATACAGATGGAGGACATATGAAGTTTATTGCAGCGGTAGATAAGAATTGGGCCATTGGAAATAAAGGCAGATTACTGATAAGGATATCGGAGGATCAGAGAAATTTCAGACAGACCACGATGGGGCATGTCGTTGTTCTCGGAAGGAAGACTCTGGAGGAGTTTCCGGGCGGAAGACCGCTCAAGGGAAGGGCAAATATAATTCTCAGCAGGAATCCTGAATATGCAGTTGAGGATGCGGTGGTTGTCCACTCAATGAACGAACTGTTTACAGAACTGGCAAAATATGACACGGATGACATTTTTGTCATAGGCGGACAGACTATCTACGATGAGCTCATACCATATTGTGATGAGGCAGTAATCACCAAAATAGACAGGGAATTTGAGGCCGATGCCTTCATTTCGAATCTCGACAAACTGGACAACTGGGATGTGACGGATGAGAGACCGGGTGAGGATGTGTCAGAGGTGAATTTCACATTTGTCACATATAAAAATAGTGACCTGAAGAAATAAATTATAATTATTTTTATAATATTCACAAAAAAGCACCTTTTTTTGATTAAAAATTCACAAAAAACATTTGTTAAATGAAGATTATTGTGATACAATTTTTTTATATTTGGGAGGTGCGCTAATGAAGGAAGTATTAATTACATCGGGAACAAGCTTTGAGGGATATGATATCGTTGGCTATGGAACATACAAGTTCACACAGACGATACTTAATTCCAACTTTTTGAAGGATTTCGGAACATCTATTGCGGATATTGCCACGGATAGAAGAGATATCTATCAGGAGAAGATCGATGAGATCCTCAATGAAACAATCAATAATTTCACAGATATGGTCCGTGAGACGAAGTACAATGCTGTAGTTGGATTCAGAACAGGTGTTGAGGAATACACCAACAACGTAACTGCTGTTGTTGCCAGTGGAACTCTGGTAAACATAAAGGAGCAGTACAAGTCGGAATTTGACAAGAGCAGCTTCATCAGAAACGAGATATATGTAAGAAACTATTACGACCTGCTCGTGCCAAGAGCATCAAAGGTGGTGCTTGCATCAGAGGGTAAGGGAACAAAGATTTCCGTGTGGTTCAACAACTACAATAACGACGATATAAAGGCACTTAAGGCAGAGCTTCAGTTCACCAATATCTATGGTGACAATATAACACTGCCGGATGTTGATTTTACATTTGATAAGACCAACCTCAAGCTCCTCAAGTCGGATTATGTGGAGTGTAAGCTTCCGGACAAGTATATAAAGATGATATCCTCCGTCAAGGTATACATCAAGAAGTATGTCAAGGCCAGCGGAGTATACGAGATAGATGCGGATTCTATCGGAATTGAGATGTCTGACGTTAAGTTTAAGGCACTCAAGCTCAAAAAGGGAATTGATGCAGTTGCAAACTACAAGTCAGACGGACTTGTGTGGACATGTAACTGTGGACACGTAAACGAAGGCGGCGCAGAGGAATGTGTGATCTGTGGAAGAAAGCAGGATGAGATGAAGAACTCTATCACATTCAACTACGAGCCTATGCTTGAAGAGATGAAGACAAAAGAGTATGTAATAGAGATCAAGGATGTACTCATGAAGTACATCAAGGACATTGATACAGGAATGAGAATGCAGCTTCTTGAGATCATGGAGTCCGGTCTTAATTACGAGAAGAGCAGAGGATCCATGAAGGACTCTGTTATCGAGAAAGTTGAGAATCTCTTCCTTGGATTATAGGGATTATAAGACGATATGCAACAGTACATGGTACAGATAATAAAAAATCTTAAGGAGAAGGGTTACAGACAACTCAATCCGGAAAGTAACAATGTATACGGCAGAGCAGACAGCGATGCCGTATATATTGTTGTTATAGGCAGTAATCATAATCTTGATTCTGAGACTCTGAAAAAGTTCAATAATAAAATATTGCTTGATGTTTCTTCGGATTCGCATATAAAAGTCAATCTTCTCAATATACTCATCACTCCAAACGGAATGTTTGATGATATGACAAAAAAGATAGTTGAAGAACTGGACAATGTCTGGCTGTTCGCGGAGGATTACGGAAAGCTGTATATATTTGAGAATCAGCCCACTGACTTTGACTCACTCTATGATGTGATCGATAAAAAAACGGTGGTGGATAACCGCAGATCCCAGCACAATCTGATAAGAATGTTCGGTGTTGTAACACCGATATTACTGTTGATAAATATTCTGGTGTACGTTGCATGTATCTTTGTATATCAACCTACGGAACTGGCTGTGGAAGTGCTTGCGATATCAGAAAAAGGACAATATTACAGATTCCTGACATCAATGTTTACACATTTTGGAATAGCACATCTGGTTGGAAATATGGTGATTTTGATCGCACTCGGTGCGAGGGTTGAGAATATAATAGGCAGATTCAATTATATCATAGTTTATATTGCCACGGGTCTTACTGCGTCATTTGCATCATACATAGATTGTTTTTATAATAATACATATGCTTACTCGGCTGGTGCATCCGGAGCGATATTTGGTCTTCTGGGAGTGCTGGTTGTCATAGCATTTTATAATAAAGGCCGGGTGAAGGATCTGTCACTTATTAATATGCTTATATTATTTATTCTGACACTGGTTAACGGAAAGATGTCAGAAGGTATTGATAATGTTGCCCATGTGGCGGGATTTGCGGCCGGGTTAGTGGCCGGGATAGTCCTTTTGCTGACCAATCAAAAGGTTGTAAAGAATAGCCGTTTATGATAAAATAATACGATGATAAAAAAGTGGGAGGCTGGGTTATGAGTACTGGAATCAGTATGTCAAGTGTAAACAAAATAAAGGAACTTGCAGACAATGGCGATTACAGTCTCGCTCTCGATATACTTGAACATCAGGATCTGTCGAAGTCACTTAGTCCACAGTTTATTAGAATATGCGGCGAGGTGTATTACGAGAACAAAAGATATCCTGAGGCCAGAGCGGCGCTTGTCAAGGCACATGCCATGGCTCCGGCTGGTAACAAGATAATATATTCTTTGATAAAACTGTATTTATCCATGGGATTTACACAGCTTGCAGAGCATTATTTTGAGATATATACATTTAATCAGGCCAATAAGGATGCAGGTACATACAGACTTGAATATATGATAGCCAAGGCACACAGGAAGCCCGTGAATGAACTTTACAGCATACTGGTGTCGGCGAATGATGTTGAGACGGATGAAGAGTGGGATTTTGAGATGCTTCTGCTTCATGCGTACATAAGAAACAGGGAGAAGTTTGACAGCGCCTGTGTTGAATTCAGAGCGCATTACAAGAACTCTTCACATTTGTATATGCTGGACAAGCTCATGGGCGGCGATGTGGATCTTGAATCCATGATTTATTGTTATCCTGACACGGAGATGTCGGATGATGATCCTGAGCAGGCAGATACAAGAGCAAATGAAAATAAGATATTGGAAGAAGACGATCTGAGAATGCATCCAAAGGATGCTAAGATCATGATCATGGTCGAGGATGACGCACCTGTGACGAGTTCCATGAAATTCAAGCAGATGTGGATTAGATCGAAGGATAAAAAAGAGCAGAAAAAGGAAGCTCGTCAGGAAGAAGAGAATTCTGAGCCGAAGAAGAAATCCAGAGGTTTATTTGGATTGATGTCAAGGAAAGAGGAAGAGCTTGTCGAGCAGGAGATGGAATCTCTGAAGAACGAGAATCTTGACAAGGAACAACTGCTCGAGGAAGTTATTTCCGATACCGCTGATGATGCCGGGAATACGGCAAAGCCTGAGCTCAAGGCGATGAGCAGTGACAGTGAGAAAGCTCCTGAGGGAAAGTCGCAGGATATGACCGAGATAAGCGGGGAGCTGACTCCTGAGGATGCAGCGGTGTATAACAAAGATAACGACAATGAGTATGAGGATTCCGAACCGGTGGAGGAAGATAATTATGTTATCGAAGAAGAGCCGGAGGAAGTAGTCATGGTTGAAGTTGATGGTGACGATTCTGATGACGTATCTGACAGTGCGTCAGATCGCGATTCTGAAGACGATACTGTTGTGGAGACCTTTGATCCTGAGTTCGAGGGAGACTTTGAGGATGGATTTGAGGCGGATGCAGAGCCGGAGACTTTGCCTGATGAACCGGTTGAATCAGAAACGTTTGATTTTGATAAAGCCTTTGAATCTCTTGAGGAGTTCGAGGTTGACGATGAAAATCTCGAGAATCTGATGGAAGATGCGGAGTCTCAGAATGATGTGGAAGAAACTGCTGTTGAGCCGGGTGTAGAGCAGAATGAACCGGAAGTTGATGAAGTCTCAGTTGAGATCGAACCGGAGATCGAAGAAGAATTCGAGGTAGATGCAGATTCTGAGCCTGAATTCGAAGAAGAACTTGAGGTTGGTGCAGAATTCACGATCGAGGCAGAGCCAGAGACTGAGGAAGAATTAACAGTCGAGGCAGAGCCGGAGGTTGAGGAAGAATTCACAATCGATGCCGAAGCGGAGATTGAAGATGAATTTGAGACTGAAGCTGAGCCAGAGTTAGAAGAATATACAATCGATGCGGAATCTGAGGAATCTGAGATGGAAGAAGTTCCAGTGGAAGTCGAACCAGAGGTGAAAGAATTTGAAGCTGAGGCTGAACTGGAGATCGAAGAAACTGAGGCTGAAGCTGAATCAGAGGTCGAAGAGGAATTCACAATGGAAGCAGAGGATAAGTCAGAAGAGAAAATTGCGATGGAGACAGAACCGGAAAAGCCAAAGAATAATGGCTTCCCGGTGTTTAAGAGCAGTCTGTTCCCTGACTACAACACAGAGAATGCAGCACTGTATGATCTGTCGGCAGAGAAAGATATAAATGCAGAGATAGAGGCTGATGAAGCCAAGATATCGGAAAGTCTTAAGAAAGAGGAGGATCTTATCGGTGAAACAGACAGACTCCTTGCAAGACTTGGAATTAAATTCAACACGGAATTCAATTCTATATTGAATTTTGATGATGAAGATAAAGAGGATGATGTGGCAGCTCCCGACGAGGAGAAGACAGATGAGCAGGAATCCCCACAACAGGAAACGGTTGACGCTGAACCAGAGCAACCGAAGAAAAAGCCGTTCAGACTGAAGGGCTGATCAAAGAAGAAATAAAGTAGCATGATCATACATATAGTGTATTGCTTTTTATTTGAACAAACGGAAGGAGGCGAGGGAATTGGCTGTAGATCAGACAGAAGCAATGATTGCGGCGATCAAGGCACAGCTTGAAAAGGAAAGAGCTGCAGAAGCTGCCAAGAAAAAGAGGGAAGAAGAGGAAGAACTTCTCAAGAGCGGCAGCAAGAAGAAAGATGCTGAGACTGCTAAAAGCCAACACAAAACTTTGTCCAAGGAGGAGTTAGAACGAATCGAGGCTAAGAAACGCCGTAAGAGAGAAGAGGCTCTTGGAATTGTTCATGAGGATGAACCGGAAACTTCAACTGAGGATGAAAAGCAGGACGATGTTCCAAAAGAGGGAGAGGGACTGAAGCCTGAAGATAAAAAAGAAGATAAAAAACCAGAGGGAGCTGCACCTAAGCTCAGTCTTAACCTTGGAGGCATCGCTGATGATATGTCGGGCGGTGGTCTCGGAGGCGGCCTTGGCGGCGGATTAGGTGAAGGCGGTCTTGGAGGACTCGGAGGCGGCCTTGGCGGAGGACTCGGAAGTACACCTAAGACAGAGGGAGGCCTTGGATCAGGCGGCCTTGGCGGCGGTCTTGGAAAAACACCTAAAACAGAAGGCGGTCTTGGTGGCGGATTTAAGTTCGGCGCCGGAACTGAAGGTACAGTTAAGTCAACAGGTGGAAGCAATATTGTTCTCACTGATGATGATGAAAATGCTGAGGATGAAGAGACACTTGAGTGGGTAACTGATAAGAATGCAAAGGTGAATAAAGTTAAGTCACCTAAGGGAGGCAGTGATGCGAACGGAGATCTGTTCAGCATTCTCCCAGATAGAAACAAGCAGGCTGCGGCTGGAGAGTCATTGTATGATTTTGATGATGATGATGACGATGATGACGATTTCCTTGGAGCAGGAATAAAGAACCTGTCCAATATAGACGAGGAGAGTCCTGAGGAGATAGCCAAGAAGAAGGCTGAAGAGGAGGCTAGGAAGAAAGCTGAGGAGGAAGCCAAGAAGAAGGCTGAGGAAGAAGCTAAGAAGAAGGCCGAGGAAGAGGCTAAGCGTAAGGCTGAAGAGGAGAAGAAGCGCAAAGAGGCAGAAGAGGCAAGAAAGAAGGCTGCCGCTGAAAAGGCTAAGGCTGAGGCTGAGGCAAAGAAGCAGCAGGCGATCGACGATGCCAGAAAGAATGCTGAAGAGGCAAAGAAACATGCTGAGACCTCGAAGAAGACCATCGAGGAATGCGAGAAGACAGAGAAGGATCTCGAAAAGCAGCTTGAAGAATTTGCTGCCAAGAAGCAGAACTATGATGCAAAGATGGCACAGGAGGCTGAGGCAAAGAAGAAGAATGATGCTGAACTGCTTGAGCGAGAGGAGAAAGAGCTTGATGCCAATATTGCAAAGCTCAAGAAAGAGATATCAGATACAAATGAATCTGCTAAGAAAGAGTCAGACAGAATCCTCAAGGAGAGTGATCCTGATACATATAAGAACAATATGATCAATGAGGCTCAGGCTGCTGCCGACAAGGCTATAAAGGCACTTGCAGACACCAAGAAGACTAATGTGGATAAGGGTGTTGCTGAGTACAACAAGGCTGTTGATGCTGATAAGAAGAAATTGGCAGACATAGATGCGGATAAGAAGAAGTCTATAGAGACGGCCAAGAAGAAGCGCACAGATGAGGAAGCAAGAGCAGCCAAGATCATGAAGACTGCCGAGGCAGACAAGACAAAGGCTGGTGCAATATTCAGCGAGTCTAAGAAGGCTGAGGAAGAGGCTGATGCTAATCTTAAGAATACCACTGAGATGGAGAGTCAGTCACAGAAGACTCTTGATGAGCTCCAGAAGAAGCTTGAGGAGTCAGAGAAGGCTGTTAAGAATGCAAAGAATAGCAGAAATGATGCAAACACAAAGCTTGCAATACAGAAGGAAGAACTGAAGAAGGCAGAGAAGGTTGAGGAGGAGGCTGCAAAGGCTCTTGAGGCAGCAAAGAAAGCCAAGGAAGAGGTTCAGAAGAAGATTTCAGACAGCGAAGAGTTCATAAAGAAGGTTGCTGATCAGATTACAACTGCTGAGAACGACAACAAGAAGATCAGTGAGGATGTTGCCGCTGCAAAGAAGGAGAATGACTCATTCAAGGCTGCGAAGGCAGAGGCTCAGGAAGCTCTCGACTCAGCTAAGAAGTCTCTTGTTGAGGCTGAGGATCTTCTGGCAAAGGCAGAGGCTGCTGCCGAGGAAGCGGAGCAGGTAGTCGAAGAGGCTAAGATCGCAGAAGAGGTTGAGATCCAGAATGCGGAAGCTGCTGCCAAGGAAAAGACAGATAAGCTTACGGCAGAAGGAAAAGATAGAGAGACCAAGCATGAGGTGTTCCTTGCTGCTGAGGAAGAGAAGTATGCTACGGCAGAGGCAAGTGAGCTCGAGAAGGTTCAGACTGCAGCTATGAAGGCTGAGAAGGAAGCCTCAGATATGAAGACAAAGGCTGAAGCTGATGCTAAGAAGCTTCTCGATGATGCAAAGAAGAAAGAAGAAGAGTTAAAGAACAAGATCGCTGAGCTCAAGACAAAACAGGCTGAGCGCGTTGTTGCAAGAAAAGAGGCTGCTGATCAGGCCAAGACCGAGGCTGAGGAGAAGAAGAAGAAAGATCTCTCAGCAATAGACAAGGCCGAGGCTGATGTCAAGAAACAGCTCGAGGATATAAGAAGCAAGGCTACTGCTGCTGCAAAGGTACTTGAAAAGGCTATAAAGCGTGAGGAAGAGTACAAGAAGCAGGAAGAGCTTCTGAAGGAAGGCAAGGTTGAGGAAGCTGCACAGGTTATCACACAGGATGAAGAAGCAACTATGGCTGCTTCAGTAAGTGAGGCTGTTGCTGCGAGACGTAAATCACTGCCTAAGGAGGCAAAGTACCTCTACAAGTATCTCGGAGTCGAGCCTGCTGGTGCACAGATCGTTAACGTTCTCCAGACTCTCAAGGTAGATCCTAAGAGATCTAAGAATGTTGTTATTCTTGGACAGCACGGATTTGGACTTACCATGGTCGGTGAGGATTTTGCAAAGTTCTATTATGATATGGGAATCTGCAAGTCTGAGGCAAAGGCAAAGGTTAAGGCAAAGGTTATAAACAGCGGTAAGCTTGCAGGAGCAGTTGGCAAGCTCAAGGGCGGATGTCTTATCATTGAGAGTGCAGGACTTATAACACCTGAGAGATTCAAAGAGATGGTTGATATGTGTTCACCTGAGAAGAATGATGTTAAGATCATCCTCACAGGAGAGAAGACAGCTCTCAGCAATATGCTTGCAGCAAATATGACTCAGGCAAGATCGTTCAACAACAGAGTATACTTTGACCAGATCAATGAGAGTGGAATGATCAATGTGGCAGAGTGCTACGCTGATGAGAAGGGCTTCAAGCTTGAGAGCGGAGCAGATACAGCTATAAAGAATGCTTTGATGGCGATGGAGTCAGGAAATATCGACAGACTTCTCGGTGCTATGGATGATGCCATGAAGGCTGCTGAGACCAGAGATCCTATCGACAAGAAGATTCTTAAAAAAGAGATAAAATAAGTTTTGTGACGGATATACCGTTGTAGAATTTTGTTGAAAAAAACAATACCAGTGCTTATAATATCTGTGTTATAGCACTGGTATTATTTTGTTGTGATAAAGGAGAATTTATATGCTTTCAACTGATATTGGAGTAGATTTAGGAACGTCAAATGTATTGATCAGCGTAAGAGGTAAGGGAATTGTTGTAAACCAGCCGTCTGTTGTCGCATATGAAGTATCTACAAAAAAAGTAATAGCAATAGGAACAAAAGCCAAGAAAATGATAGGAAAGACTCCGGAGAATATAGAGGTCGTCAGACCTCTCAATAAGGGAGTTATATCTGATTATACAATAGCGGAGATAATGCTTAAGGCATTTATCAGAAGCGCAATGGAGAAACGTTCGGGAGTTGGAAGACCAAGGATATGCGTGTGTGTTCCAAGCGGTGTTACCGAGGTGCAGAGAAGAGCTGTTGAGGAAGCAGTGTACAAGACCGGTGCCAAGACTGTGTATGTCATGGAGGAACCTTTGGCTGCTGCTGTAGGAGCAAATGTAGATATCTATGAGGCAAAGGGTAATATGGTGGTCGACATAGGCGGTGGAACCACGGATATTGCGGTCGTATCCCTTGGTGGTGCAGTGGAGAGCAGCTCCATAAAATACGCCGGAGATGACTATAATAATGCACTCATCAAGTATGCCAGAAGAAAATACAACCTGCTTATAGGTTATCAGACAGCGGAGAATGCGAAGATTGCTGTTGGCTCAGTCGTAAAGCGTGATGAAGATATTGAGTATGTGATCAAGGGCCGTGATCTTATCAAGGGACTTCCAAAGGCTGTAACAATAACTGCGAATGAAACAGTAGATGCATTTGAGGAGACTACAGAGCATATTCTTGGAGCAATACACAATGTTCTTGAGACTGCACCGCCGGAGCTGGTGGCTGACATTGCGGTATCGGGCATTGTGCTTACCGGAGGAGGAAGTCTTATATACGGAATGGACAGAATAATCAAAGAGCGCACAGGGATAGAGGCATATGTATCGGAAAAAGCACTTGAGGCAGTGGCTCTCGGCGCTGGAATGTCTGTCAACCTCAGCGATAAGAAAGAAGATTAAATGTATGGAAAGAGATTATTTGCCGATCTGCATGGAGGACATGAAGAAGAGAGGGTGGACACAGGCGGACTTTGTGTTTGTCATAGGTGATGCCTATGTTGACCATCCCTCATTTGGCCCTGCAATCATAAGCAGATTGCTTGAGAGATATGGATATAAGGTGTGTATGATTGCCCAGCCTGATTGGAAGAATGACAAGAGCATTGATGTTTTTGGCAGACCAAGACTGGGCTTTTTGGTGTGCGGAGGCAATATGGATTCCATGGTGAACCATTATTCTGTGTCCAAGAAGAGAAGACAGAAGGATGCGTACTCTCCAGGTGGACAGATGGGACTTCGGCCTGATTATGCCACCACGGTATACTGTAATCTGATAAGGAGAACGTACAAGGATGTTCCGATCATAATCGGAGGTATAGAGGCCAGCCTCAGACGTATGGCACACTATGATTATTGGTCTGATAAATTGAAACATTCCATTCTGGTGGATTCATCCGCCGATATACTTTCGTATGGCATGGGCGAGCACAGCATGATAGAGATAGCGGAGGCGCTCGACAGCGGAATAGATGTGAAAGATATCACATTTGTCAGGGGTACATGCTACAGGACAAAGGATATATCCGGTGTGCCCGAGGATTCCATTATACTGCCGGATTATGACAGTCTTTCAAAGGATAGACTGGAATATGCAAGAAGCTTTTATACACAGTATATAAATACAGATCCATACTCGGCTAAAACGCTGGTTGAGGGATACGGAAACAGAGGATATGTTGTTCAGAATCCTCCGGCTTATCCGCTCACCCAGATGGAGATGGACGATGTGTATGATCTGCCATATATGAATAACTACCATCCGATATATGAGGAGGCGGGCGGTATCCCGGCTATATCAGAGATAAAATTCAGCCTGACGAGCAACCGGGGCTGCTTCGGAGGATGCAGCTTCTGCGCACTGACATTTCACCAGGGCAGGATCATACAGACAAGAAGCCACGAGTCACTGATAAAGGAAGCGGAGCGCATGACGCATGATCCTGATTTCAAAGGCTATATACATGATGTCGGAGGGCCGACTGCGAATTTCAGGCATAAATCATGTGCAAAGCAGGATAAATATGGTGTATGCACCAACAAGCAGTGTCTGTTCCCGGAACCGTGCAGGAATCTGAAGGTTGACCACAAGGATTATGTTGAGCTTCTGCGGAAGCTGGAAGCGGTTCCGGGTGTGAAAAAAGTATTTATCAGATCGGGAATACGATTCGATTATGTGATGGCGGACAGCAATGATGAATTCCTGAAAGAGCTTTGCGAGAAGCACATAAGCGGACAGCTCAGAGTTGCGCCGGAGCATGTATCGGATAATGTTCTCAGGATGATGGGCAAGCCACAGAACAGTGTATATGAGAAATTCATTGATAGATACAAAAGGGTAAATGCAAAGACTGGAAAGCAGCAGTATGTTGTTCCGTACCTGATGTCATCACATCCCGGATCTACGCTGAAGGAGGCGGTGGAGCTTGCCGAATATGTAAGGGATATAGGCTATATGCCTGAACAGGTGCAAGATTTCTATCCTACGCCGTCCACGATATCCACATGTATGTACTATACCGGAGTCGATCCTAGAACCATGAAACCGGTATATGTACCTCATAATCCACATGAAAAGGCAATGCAGAAGGCTCTTATGATGTATAGAAAACCGGAGAATTATGATCTGGTCAAAGAGGCGCTCATAAAGGCCGGCAGACAGGATCTTATCGGTTTTGATAAAAAATGTCTGATAGCGCCGAGAAAGATGGACAGGAAAGGTGAACACCAGGGACAACGTTCGTATGGCAAAAATGATAAAAGTAAGAACAATTCAATCAATAATGGTAAAAACAGCAAAAATAATAAAGTTGTTCCACAGAAAAACACAAAATCATCCGGGCAGAAGAATGCTAAAAATGGCAAAAACAGGAATAAAAGGAAATAGCTCCTTCGCGGAGTCGTTCATTTTTGGTTGCGTGGCACATGCTTTTGTGCTAGAATTATGGCAGATTGTGTGAACCTTTAAGGTTTTTTTATATGTAGTCTTATGTCACACTAATATTTTTTTAAATGGAGGATTTGAAAATGGCAAAGAAGATTGTTTTAGCAGGCGCATGTCGTACAGCTATCGGAACAATGGGTGGATCACTCAGCACAACACCAGCAGCAGAGCTTGGTTCAATCGTTATCAAGGAGGCTATCAACAGAGCAGGAGTTCCTGCAGATCAGGTAGACCACGTATACATGGGATGTGTTATCCAGGCTGGTCAGGGACAGAACGTTGCACGTCAGGCTTCAATCAAGGCAGGACTTCCAATCGAGACAACTGCTGTTACAGTTAACGTTGTCTGTGGTTCAGGTCTTAACTGTGTCAACATGGCTGCACAGATGATCGAGGCAGGAGATGCTGATATCGTAGTTGCAGGTGGTATGGAGAATATGTCTATGGCTCCTTACGCTATGATGAAGGGTCGTTTCGGTTACAGAATGAACAATGGTGTACTCGTAGATACAATGGTAAACGATGCTCTCTGGGATGCATTCAATGATTATCACATGATCAAGACAGCTGACAATATCTGTGAGCAGTGGGGTCTTACACGTGAGGAGATTGATGAGTTTGCAGCAAAGAGCCAGCAGAAGGCTGTTGCAGCTCAGGAGTCAGGTGCATTTGATGCTGAGATCGTTCCAGTTATGGTAAAGAAGAAGAAAGAGATGGTTGAGTTCAAGAAGGATGAGGGACCAAGACCTGGTACAACAGTTGAGACACTTTCAAGACTCAGAACAATCAATCCTAACGGATTTGTTACAGCTGGTAACGCTTCAGGTATCAATGATGGTGCTGCAGCTATCGTTGTTATGAGCGAGGAGAAGGCTAAGGAGCTTGGCGTTAAGCCTATGGCTACATGGGTAGCTGGAGCACTTGGCGGAGTTGATCCTTCAATCATGGGTATCGGACCTGTAGCTTCAACCAAGAAGGTTATGGCTAAGACTGGTCTCAAGATTGAGGACTTCGATGTTATCGAGGCAAACGAGGCATTTGCTGCACAGTCAGTAGCAGTTGCTAAGGAACTTGGATTTGATGTTGACAAGCAGGTTAACCCTAACGGTGGTGCTATCGCTCTTGGACATCCAGTTGGAGCTTCAGGATGTCGTATCCTTGTTACACTTCTTCATGAGATGCAGGCAAAGGGTGCTAAGACAGGTCTTGCTACTCTCTGTATCGGTGGTGGAATGGGCTGCTCAACAGTCGTTAAGATCGAGGACTAATTTTAGATAATAAAGGAGATACATCATGGAGTTTGTTACATACGAACAGGATGGATATGTAGGAATTATCACAATCAACCGTCCAAAGGCTCTGAACGCACTCAACAGTGCAGTTCTTGAAGAGCTTGATGCAACATTCAAGGCAGTTGATCTTGATACAACAAGATGTCTTATTCTTACAGGTGCCGGTGAGAAGTCATTTGTTGCCGGAGCTGATATAGGTGAGATGTCAACACTCACAAAGGCAGAGGGAGAGGCCTTCGGTAAGAAGGGTAACGATGTGTTCAGAGCCATTGAGACATTCCCTATCCCAGTCATCGCAGCAGTGAATGGATTCGCTCTTGGCGGCGGATGCGAGATTTCAATGAGCTGTGATATCAGAATCTGCTCAGAGAATGCAATATTCGGTCAGCCAGAGGCTGGTCTTGGAATCACACCTGGTTTTGGCGGAACACAGAGACTTGCACGTCTTGTAGGTGCAGGCATGGCTAAGCAGCTTATCTACACAGCAAGAAACATCAAGGCAGATGAGGCTTACAGAATCGGTCTTGTGAACGCTGTTTATCCACTTGAGGAGCTCCTTCCAGCAGCTAAGAAGATGGCAGCCGGAATCGCAGCAAACGCTCCTATTGCAGTAAGAAACTGCAAGAAGGCTATCAACGATGGCTTACAGGTAGATATGGATCAGGCAATTGTTATTGAGGAGAAGCTTTTTGGTGACTGTTTCGAGACAGAGGATCAGAAGGCAGGAATGGGCAATTTCCTTGAGAAAGACAAGGAGAAGAAACTTAAGGTTGTTCCTTTCCAGAATAAGTAATAATTAACAGTTCTGATATTAACATTTAGGGTGGGGAATCTGATAAAGGTAAACCATCCTAAATGTGTGATATAAGTATTATGGTAGCATGTTAAACGAAACGTATATGAATTTCTCATGTTTACCGGAAAAAAAGATTTAGGAGGACATAAAAATGAAGGTTGGCGTAATTGGTGCAGGAACCATGGGTCAGGGCATTGCTAAGGCATTTGCTCAGGTTGACGGATACGAGGTTGCACTCTGTGATATCAAGCAGGAGTGGGCTGAAGGCGGTAAGGACAAGATCGCTAAGGGTTATGCAAGACTCGTAGAAAAAGGAAAGATGACACAGGAGAAGGTTGATGGTATTCTTGCCAGCATCACTCCAGGTCTTAAGGAAGACTTATGTGCAGACTGCGACCTTATAGTTGAGGCTGCTTTCGAGAACATGGAAGTAAAGAAGACAACATTTGCTGAGCTTGACAAGATCTGCAAGCCAGAGTGTGTATTTGCTTCAAACACATCATCACTTTCTATCACAGAGATTGGAAATGGTCTTACACGTCCTATGATCGGTATGCATTTCTTCAATCCAGCTGACAGAATGAAGCTCATCGAGGTTATCGCAGGTGTTAATACACCAGCTGAGATTGTAGAGAAGATCGTTAAGATCTCAGAGGAGATCGGTAAGACTCCAGTACAGGTTAACGAGGCTGCTGGATTCGTAGTAAACAGAATCCTCATCCCAATGATCAACGAAGCTGCATTCATCAAGATGGAAGGTGTATCAGACATAGCTGGTATTGACGCTGCTATGAAGCTTGGTGCTAACCATCCAATGGGACCACTTGAGTTAGGTGATTTCGTAGGCCTTGATATCTGTCTTGCAATCATGGACGTTCTGTACAATGAGACAGGTGACAGCAAGTATCGTGCATGTCCATTACTTCGTAAGATGGTACGTGGCGGCAACCTTGGTGTTAAGAGCGGCAGAGGATTCTATGTATACAATGCTGATCGTACAAAGACACCAGTTGATGCTCAGTAATAGTGCTAAGTAATATAATATATTCATGGAGGAATAATTAGAATGGATTTCGCTTTAGACAAGAAGTATGAAATGGCGCAGAATTTATTCAGAGAGTTCGCGCAGAATGAAGTAAAGCCTCTTGCTCAGGAAATTGACGAACAGCACAGATTTCCTAGAGAGACTGTAGAGAAGATGGCAAAGTATGGTTTCTTAGGAATCCCTGTTTCTAAGGAGTTAGGCGGACAGGGCTGTGATATTCTCACATATGCTATGTGCGTTGAGGAACTTTCAAAGGTTTGTGGTACTACAGGTGTTATCGTATCAGCACACACATCACTCTGTGTTGATCCTATCGTAACATTTGGTACACCAGCTCAGAAGGAGAAGTATGTTCCTGATCTTGCTTCAGGCAGAAAGCTTGGTGCTTTCGGTCTTACTGAGCCAGGTGCTGGTACAGATGCTCAGGGACAGCAGACAAAGGCTGTACTTGACGGAGACGAGTGGGTACTTAACGGATCAAAGTGCTTCATCACAAACGGTAAAGAGGCTGACGTATATATCGTTATCGCAGTTACTGGTATCGTTGAGAAGCGTGGCAGAAAGATGAAGGAGATCTCAGCATTCATCGTAGAGAAGGGTACACCTGGATTTACATTCGGTACAAAGGAGAACAAGATGGGTATCTGTGGTTCTTCAACATACGAGCTTATCTTCACAGACTGCCGTATTCCAAAGGACGCTCTTCTTGGACAGAAGGGTAAGGGATTCAATATCGCTATGCACACACTTGACGGTGGACGTATCGGTATCGCTGCTCAGGCTCTTGGTATTGCAGAGGGCGCTCTCGAGACAACAGTAAACTATGTTAAAGAGAGAAAGCAGTTCGGCAGATCAATCGCTCAGTTCCAGAATACACAGTTTGTTCTTGCAGACCTTGCAACAAAGATCGAGGCAGCTAAGCTTCTCGTATACAAGGCAGCAAGAAAGAAGGATGAGTACCAGAGCGGTGCTAAGGTTTCTTACTCAGTAGAGGCAGCTATGGCTAAGCTTTACGCAGCCGAGGTTGCTATGGAAGTTACTACAAAGTGTGTTCAGTTACACGGTGGTTACGGTTACATCAAGGAGTACGATGTTGAGCGTATGATGCGTGATGCTAAGATTACAGAGATCTACGAGGGAACTTCAGAGGTTCAGCGTATGGTTATTTCTGCAAACTTATTAAAGTAATATAGGAGGTACTTAACGTGAAGGTTATAGTTTGTATAAAGCAGGTACCTGATACAAAGGGTGGAGTACAGTTCAACCCAGACGGTACATTAAACAGAGCAGCAATGCTTACAATCATGAACCCTGATGATAAGGCAGGACTTGAGGCTGCACTTAGATTAAAGGATCAGTATGGTGCAGAGGTAACAGTTCTTACAATGGGTCTTCCAAAGGCTGCTGACGTTCTTCAGGAAGCAATCGCTATGGGAGCTGACAAGGGTGTTCTTGTAACAGACCGTGTTCTTGGTGGAGCTGATACATGGGCTACATCAACAACAATCGCTGGAGCTCTCAGAAAGCTTGATTATGATCTGATCATAACAGGTCGTCAGGCTATCGATGGAGATACAGCTCAGGTTGGACCACAGATCGCTGAGCATCTTGGAATTCCTGTAATTTCATATGCACAGGAGATCAAGGTTGACGGAGACGCAGTTATCGTTAAGCGTCAGTATGATGACGGATATCATATGTTAAAGGCTAAGATGCCTTGCCTTGTAACAGCACTTTCTGAGTTAAATGAGCCAAGATACATGACTCCAGGTGGAATCTTCGATGCAGTTAATGCAGAGATCACAACACTTGGCAGAGCAGACCTCGTTGATGTTGATGATTCTAACATCGGTCTTAAGGGCTCACCTACAAAGATCGCTAAGGCTTCAGATAAGGTAAGAAAGGGTGCAGGCGAGAAGGTTGTTCCTGATTCTCCAGATGAGGCAGTTAGCTATATTGTTGGCAAGTTAAAGGATAAGCATGTAATCTAATATAGTAAAGGAAAAGTGGTGAATAAAATGGGCGCAATGAACGCAGAAGAAATGAAGAACTACAAAGGCGTATTTGTCTTTGCACAGCAGGTAGATAATAAGTTAAGTGGTATTTCTTTCGAGCTTATCGGCGAAGGAAAGAGACTGGCAGAGAAGCTTGATGAGCAGGTAACTGCAGTCCTTATCGGTTCAGACGTTAAGGGTCTTGTAGATGAGCTTGCAGAGTACGGCGCAGATAGAGTTATCGTTGTTGACGATCCAGAGCTCAAGGAGTACAGAACTGAGCCATATGCACACGCACTTGCATCAGTTATCAATGAGTACAAGCCAGAGATCGTTTTAGTTGGTGCTACAGCAATCGGTAGAGATCTTGGTCCAACAGTTTCAGCAAGAGTTGCTACAGGTCTTACAGCAGACTGTACATTACTTGAGATCGGTGATTTCCCTCTTGTTGCACTTCCAAATCAGGAGCAGAAGCACAATCAGCTTCTTATGACACGTCCTGCATTCGGTGGTAACACAATCGCTACAATCGCATGTCCTGACAACCGTCCACAGATGGCTACAGTTCGTCCAGGTGTTATGCAGAAGCTTGACAAGGTAGCTGGTAAGAAGGCAGAGGTTATCGAGTACAATCCAGGATTCGTACCTAACAACAAGTATGTTGAGATTCTTGAGATCTCAAAGGCTATCTCAGATATCAAGGATATCATGGATGCTAAAATCCTTGTTTCAGGTGGTCGTGGAGTTGGTTCAGCAGAGAACTTCAAGCTCCTTGATGATCTTGCAGAGGTACTTGGTGGACAGGTATCATGCTCACGTGCAGTTGTAGATTCAGGCTGGAAGCCAAAGGAGCTTCAGGTTGGTCAGACTGGTAAGACAGTTCGTCCACAGGTATACTTCGCAATCGGTATTTCAGGTGCTATCCAGCACGTAGCTGGTATGGAAGAGTCAGACATCATCGTTGCTATCAACAAGGATGAGGATGCTCCTATCTTTGATGTAGCTGACTATGGTGTAGTTGGAGATCTCAACAAGATCGTTCCAGCTCTTACAGAGGCTATCAAGGCAGAGCTTGCTAATAAGTAATTAACAGCTTGTTTGTCATATAGATAATTTTAGATTATCAATTATAAGTCCCCCTCTTGGATTTGATGTTCAAGAGGGGGATTTTTTGAGCTGTATGGTGGTCTGAATTGTAGAATCGTTTGAATTGCATAGGGCTGTTGCAGGATGAATTCAGGTACGGAACGATTTGTGTGCGGCTACGTGAGGGTCGTGTTGAGGATATACTGGCGAAAAATAACGTGCTGTTCTTTGCTGAGTGTCCGTTTTCATTACTAGGGATACTCTGCTCGATGATGAGTGAATAGCATTATTAGTGAGCTATAAATGAATTGATGATTGTAAATGTGAATATATGGGTCCAATATACGAGTCGGTGAATTGAGTCGATGAGAAATCGATAAATCGAAAATTAGAAATCAGAAAATAGAGATCGAAAATCAAAATACAAGTGTATTGTAAATAATACAAAAATAATGTAGTATTAATTAGTTTGAGTATAGTAGATAAAGAGAGTATGCATGTGCGGATAAGTGCAAGTGAAGATAAGTGTGTGTGAGGATAAGCACAAATGGCAGGTACAGTACATTATGCACAGCAGGAGCATTCAGAGGAGAGGTACATATGAAAGAGAAAGACAGCGTCGAAAATAATGAAAAATCACCTGATAACAGGAAAAAATCTGGTGAGAAAATAATATCTGATAATAAAACAATATCTGCTAATGGAAAAGCGTTCGCAGGTGAGAGTAGAGAAAATAAGATGGGAGTGATGTCTGAGGGAAAGCTTCTGATGTCAATGTCACTTCCTATGATTATTTCCATGCTGTTCCAGGCTATGTACAATGTTGTGGACAGTGTGTTTGTGTCAAGATTCAGCATGGACGGACTTACGGCTGTGTCCACGGCATTTCCGATACAGAATCTGATGATAGGAGTTTTCTCGGGACTGGGAGTTGGCTTTAATGCGTTTATATCCAAGGCACTTGGAGAGAAGAAATTTGACAGGGCAAATGAAGTTGCCAGACAGGGAATATTCCTTGAGGCGATAGGATATGTGATATTCCTGATAATAGGTTTATTCTTTGCAAGGACATTCATGGAAAGTCAGACGGGGGATGCACGGGTAATCCAATATGGAACAGAGTATCTCGAGGTGTGCTGCTGTTGTGCTTTCGGTATAGCTTTCCAGATGACATTTGAGAGATTGCTGCAGTCCACGGGACGTACAATGTACAGTATGATAACCCAGATACTCGGTGCTGTCATCAATCTTATACTTGATCCTATAATGATATTTGGTCTTCTCGGATGTCCACAAATGGGAGTAAAGGGTGCTGCCATTGCAACTGTATGTGGACAGTGTATAGCTGGAACTCTTGCTATGATATTCAATATCAAGAAGAATCCGGATCTCCATATAACACTCAGAAGATTCAGGCCACATGGCGAGATAATTGGTAAGATTCTCAGCGTAGGTGTGCCGTCGGTTATCATGGTTGCAATAGGTTCTGTGATGAATTATTTCCTGAATCTGATACTGTACTCATTCTCGAAATTGGCCGTTGCAGTGTTCGGAGCGTATTTCAAGGTGCAGAGTATGGCATTTATGCCTGTATTCGGATTGAACAACGGAATGATACCGATAATTTCATACAACTACGGAGCGCAGAAACCTGACAGAATGAAACGCACCATGAAGCTTGGTGTGATGGTCGGTTGTTCCATTATGGTATTCTGTCTTGCTATCATGCAGGTATTTCCGGGACAGATACTTAAAATATTTGATGCCACAGATGAGATGCTGTTGATGGGGATACCAGCGGTCAGGATCATGAGTACAGCGTTTATATTTGCAGGATTTTCTGTCACATGTTCGGGAATGTTTCAGGCTGTAGGAAAGGGCGTGTACAGTATGATAGTGTCTATGGCGAGACAGCTTTTTGTCATACTTCCTGTGGCATATTTCCTGTCGAAAGCAATGAACAGCGTGAATGGTGTGTGGGCAGCGTTCCCTATCGCAGAGGTTTTCAGTGTGATCATATCGACGATCTTTCTTCTCAGGGTCTATAAGAAAATAGTAAAGCCTATGGAAAGCGTCCAAAGAGATTAAGAGACGAAGATAATGAGATATGATGAGAGCATAATAATATATACATAGCACGTGGCATTTGTATAGTGGTAGAATACTATATAGTAATATAGTTTCGTGTGATGAATGCAGTGTTGCATTTGTCATTGACAAGTGACAGAAAAGGTAATGGAAAGAGAGCGAAAATGGGAAAGTTAATATATATGGATCATGCAGCGACGACGGCGGTGAGACCTGAAGTGCTCGACGCCATGTTGCCTTATTTTACAGAAAAGTTTGGAAACCCTTCAGGCGTATATACATTTGCATCGAGAAATAAGGATGTGATAAATGTGGCGAGGGATATAATTGCTGATTCGCTTGGCGCAAAGCCTGAGGAGATCTATTTCACGGGCGGTGGTTCGGAATCGGATAACTGGGCTTTAAAGGCTGTAGCGGAAGCCTTTCAGGATAAGGGAAAACATATAATTACGACCAGGATAGAGCACCATGCCATTCTTCACACATGTCAGTATCTGGAGAAGAGGGGCTTTGACGTGACATATCTGGATGTGGATGAGAAGGGTATGGTTGATCCTGACAGGCTGGAGTCGGCGATAAGACCGGATACGATCCTCATCTCGGTTATGGCTGCAAACAATGAGATAGGAACCATAGAGCCGATAAGCAGGATAGGAGCTATTGCGCATGAACATGGCATTCTATTCCACACGGATGCGGTTCAGGCGTATGGACAGATACCACTGGATGTAAATGCCATGAACATAGATATGCTCAGCAGCAGCGGACATAAGCTTAATGGCCCGAAGGGAATCGGGTTCCTGTATATACGGAGCGGAATAAAGCTTGGAAGCTTTATCCACGGAGGCCAGCAGGAGAGAGGAAGACGTGCCGGAACAGAGAATGTACCGGGGATTGTAGGAGTGGGCAAAGCTGCGGAACTTGCGATGCTCTCAATGGAAGATCGGATGAAGCAGGAGACAGATATCAGAGATCATATGATACACAGAATTTTATCGGAGATTCCTTATTCCAGACTGAACGGACATGACAAAGA
Organism: Coprococcus aceti; assembly: GCF_025567285.1. NCBI lineage: Bacteria > Bacillati > Bacillota > Clostridia > Lachnospirales > Lachnospiraceae > Coprococcus > Coprococcus aceti. The sequence continues at coordinate 313,920 of NZ_JAOQJT010000002.1, read as the reverse complement.
CAGACTTCCGAACAATGTAAATGTCAGCTTCCAGTTCGTTGAGGGCGAGACGATCCTCATCATGCTCGATATGGCGGGCATATGTGCTTCTGCCGGTTCCGCATGTACATCGGGTTCTGTTGATCCCTCCCATGTGCTGACAGCTATAGGGCTTCCGAAGGAGATATCCCATGGTGCGGTCAGACTGACTCTGGGATATGAGAACACCATGGATGAGGCGGATGCGGTGGTAGATAATCTCAAGAGAATCGTGGAAAATCTCAGAAAAATGTCACCTGCGTATCAGGATTTTGCCAGGAGAAACATGTAAATTACACAAGATATAACTATGTATAAAGAGGGAAAAAATTTGGTCGATACAGATAAGAAGACAGTGTGTGTTGGAATGTCAGGCGGAGTCGACTCGTCGGTTGCCGCACTTTTGCTCAAGGAGCAGGGCTACAATGTAATAGGAGTTACCATGCAGATATGGCAGGATGAGGACAGGGACGTGGTGAGTGCCCATGCCGGATGCTGCGGACTTTCTGCTGTGGATGATGCCAGGCGTGTGGCATCGCAGCTCGATATTCCGTATTACGTTATGAATTTCAAGGAAGAATTCAAGAAGTACGTAATAGACTATTTTGTGGACGAATACAAATGCGGAAGAACTCCGAATCCATGTATTGCATGCAACAGATATGTAAAATGGGAGTCTCTGCTTACGAGATGCATGGCCATCGGGGGCGATTATATTGCTACGGGACACTATGCAAGGATCATACAGCTTCCAAATGGAAGATATACTCTCCAGGAGGCCAGGGGAATAGAGAAGGATCAGACATATGCTCTCTACAATCTCACCCAGGAGCAGCTCGCCAGGACACTCATGCCGGTTGGAGAGTACAGCAAGCCTGAGATCAGAAAAATTGCAGAGGATCACGGACTTATGGTGGCTCACAAGCCGGATAGCCAGGATATATGCTTTGTGCCAGATGGAGATTACGCCGGTTATCTTGAGAATGAAGCAGGACTTAAGGCGGTTCCGGGAGATTTTGTAGACATACATGGCAATGCGATCGGAAGACATAAGGGAATCATACACTACACCATAGGACAGAGAAAAGGACTTGGGCTTGCGATGGGGCATCCGGTATTTGTGGTGGACATCATACCTGAGACAAATCAGGTTGTTATAGGAGAGAACGGAGATGTATTTTCAGAAAGGCTGATATGCAACGGACTGAACTTTATGTCCATAGAGGATCTCACGGAGCCAATGCATGTCAAGGCGAAGATCAGATACAATCATAAGGGAAGTATGTGTACCATCAGAAAGATAGATGAAGATCTGGTAGAAGCAGTATTTGACGAGCCGGTAAGAGCTGTGACAAAGGGACAGGCTGTAGTGTTCTATGAAGATGATCATGTGCTTGGCGGAGGAAGCATCTGTTGACAGGGTTTTACAAAGGGTGATGGTCTGACATAAGGAGATTTCGTATGGGTGATACAGGCAGAGAAGTTTTGCGCAAAGACGTCAAAGTGCGTGGATGGATATTGTTTGGTATCTTTTCAGTGATTTTTGTTTTTATGATAATCACTATATGCTCCATGATACATAATGGAGAGTTTGAATTGAATAGTTTCACAGGGCCATTGATTTTTCTGACTGTAATTTCGGTTATATGCATATGGGATGGCATTAGGATGATACGGACTCCGGAGAAGTTGCTCAACCGAGAGAATAAAAATCATGGTGGCAGTGTGTTTGAAATGGCAGACAAATTGTATGGTGATATTATCTATGAGAATAAATACATTATGGCTTCACATGAGGTTATCGCATCAAAGACAATGAGATACAACCTTGCGTACAGATGGGATGTGTATCTTATAACATATGTATATACGAGTATGCGAAGAGGCAAATTGGAATATTACTGTATGTATACTGGAAATCATGAAAATAATGTATATATTAATTTAAGAGGACTTGTGACCGGAAAGAGAAAAAAGAAAGTCCTTGACATGCTCCTCAGTTATTGCCCAAATGCGATATATGGTGATCTGGATGGCGCCGGAGGCGATTATCTTGAAAAAATGAGAAAAACAGACATTCATGATATACCACATAGTCCGTACTATACAGGAAACAATACATAATGAGATATGAAACAAATAGAGCAGTCAGGTGACTGCCGGAATTGAATTTACGGTATAAAAAAGATGGAACATATAAGCCATTGAACTGGCGTATGTGTTCCATCTTTTTATATTTATAAGTATATAAATTGATATTTTGCAATTTTTTTTTACAGCGGATTGAATTCTGGCTTTCTGTTCTTGAATGTACAGTAGTATCTGTAGCCGAGTGATGTGAGGGCATCCCTTGCATATGTCTCAAAATCATAGCACAGATATTCGGGCTTGTGTGCATCAGATCCCACTGTGATGATCTCGCCACCCATATCCTTGTAGAGTTTCAGGATATCCATGTGAGGATGTGCGTAACTCATATTCTTGTACAGGCTTCCGGTATTGATCTCTATACCTTTTCCCTTTGGGATGATTATTTTGAAAATCTGTTCAAGCACATCATTATAATCTGCCATCCTAAAGATCTTCTCGCCTGATGGGCAGTATCTTACTACGTAGTCAAGATGACCATATACGTCAAAGTCATCTATCAGAGTCACATTCTCAAGAATGGACTCAAAGTAATCACGTATACCTTCTATCTCTGTACGTCCCTCATAGTAAGCTGGATAGTATGGGTCGAGGCCCCTGACAAGGTGTGATGATCCTATGATAAAGTCCAGTTCATTTTTGTATTTATCAGCAATGTCCCTTGCCTTGCCGGCAACCGTATTCATGAGACCGAGTTCCACGCCGCTTCTCACGTCAATCCGATCTCCGTATCTGTGTCGTATTTCGTCTATCGCAGCAAAGTACGAATCGAAATCAAGTTGGAAGTCAAAACCGTCCTCCGGATTGATAGGAAAGTCTATATCGTGGTGATCTGTCAGACAGATCTTTGGAATTCCAAGTTGTATTGCCTTCTGGATTATACTGTCCAGTGGAGCAGAAGAGTCGCTTGAGAACTCCGAATGTATATGCGAATCACAGATGATCATTTTCTGTATACCTCCGTTTATAATCATTGCGTTTCATATTATAACATAAAACACTGAAAAAAATATATAAAGTAAAGCTGTTGAGTAATCTTATTATTATCAAATTGTAGTAGAAACATTTTTTCTATAGCCTCAGCCCATTAGTATAATTTGTTAAAACAAATTTGTCTATTTTGGATAGATGATAACTAAAAAAATGAGATTAAGGCTTGAAATTTTTACCTAAAGAATGTATGATTAGCTTGTGTATTTAACACGATTTATTTGCTACGTTCCCGCGTAGCAGATTGATAAATACTTTTATTATATTTCAAAAACCTAGGAGGAATAAAAAATGGCAGTAAAAGTAGCAATTAACGGTTTTGGACGTATTGGTCGTCTTGCATTCAGACAGATGTTCGGTGCAGAGGGTTATGAAGTTGTTGCAATCAACGATTTAACAAAGCCTTCAATGCTTGCAGATCTTCTCAAGTACGATACAGCACAGGGTGGATACTGTGGCAAGATCGGTGAGAACCTTCACACAGTTTCAGCTGATGATGAGGCTAACACAATCACAGTTGATGGTAAGACTCTTACAATCTACAAGGAGGCAGATGCAAACAACCTTCCTTGGGGTAAGATCGGTGTTGATGTAGTTCTTGAGTGTACTGGTTTCTACTGCTCAAAGGAGAAGTCAATGGCTCATATCAACGCAGGTGCTAAGAAGGTTGTTATCTCAGCTCCAGCTGGTAATGATCTTAAGACTATCGTATTCTCAGTTAACCAGGATACATTAACAGCTGATGATCAGATCATCTCAGCAGCTTCATGTACAACTAACTGTCTTGCACCAATGGCTAAGGCTCTTAATGACTATGCTCCAATCCAGTCTGGTATCATGTCAACAATCCACGCTTACACAGGCGATCAGATGATACTTGACGGACCACACAGAAAGGGCGATTTAAGAAGAGCTAGAGCAGGTGCTGCTAATATCGTTCCTAACTCAACAGGTGCTGCTAAGGCTATCGGTCTTGTTATCCCAGAGTTAAATGGCAAGCTTATCGGATCAGCTCAGAGAGTTCCAGTTCCAACAGGTTCAACAACAATCCTTACAGCAGTTGTTAAGGGTGCTGATGTAACAGTTGATGGAATCAACGCTGCAATGAAGGCTGCTGCTTCAGAGTCATTCGGTTACAACACAGATCCAATCGTTTCATCAGATGTTATCGGTATGAGATATGGTTCATTATTTGATTCAACTCAGACAATGGTATCAAAGATCGCTGATGATTTATATGAGGTTCAGGTTGTTTCATGGTATGACAATGAGAACTCATACACAAGCCAGATGGTTAGAACAATCAAGTACTTCGCAGAGTTAGCATAAGTTATTTCAAGCTATAATTAGCTTTTATAATGTAAGCTCATTTAAAAGTATTTATTAGACCTAATAGAGGGTCCGGTCTCCAAGGACCGGGCCCTTTTTTCTTCGTAGGAAGCAATTATGCGTTTCTATGTTCCCGCATAAGAGCGGGTAGGTAGCTGGGCAGAGGACAACTTATAGTTTTCTGTTCTATAACATTATTTAGGAGGAATTAGAAATGTCATTAAACAAGAAATCAGTAGATGATATCAATGTTAAGGGCAAGCGCGTGCTTTGCAGATGCGACTTCAATGTACCATTAAAGAACGGAGAGATTACAGACGAGAACAGACTTGTTGCAGCTCTTCCAACAATCAAGAAGCTTATTGCTGATGGTGGAAAGGTTATTCTTTGCTCACACCTTGGAAAGGTTAAGACTGAGGAAGACAAGCAGACTAAGACCCTTGCACCAGTTGCTAAGAGACTTACAGAGCTCCTTGGACAGGAGGTTAAGTTCGTACCAAGCCTTGAGGTTGTTGACGACACAGTTAAGGCTGCAGTTGACGCTATGAAGGACGGAGATGTAATCCTTCTTGAGAATACACGTTTCAGAGCTGAAGAGACAAAGAACGGAGAGGCTTTCTCTAAGGATCTTGCAAGCATCTGTGATGTATTTGTAAATGATGCATTCGGAACAGCTCACAGAGCTCACTGCTCAAACGTTGGTGTTGCTGGACTTGTTGACACAGCAGTAGTTGGTTACTTAATGCAGAAGGAGATCGACTTCCTTGGCAATGCAGTAGAGAACCCAGTTAGACCATTTGTAGCTATCCTCGGTGGTGCTAAGGTTGCTGACAAGCTGAACGTTATTTCAAACCTTCTTGAGAAGTGCGATACACTTATCATCGGTGGTGGTATGGCTTACACATTCCTTAAGGCTAAGGGATATGAGATCGGTAAGTCACTTGTAGACGATTCTAAGATCGATTACTGCAAGGAGATGATGGCAAAGGCAGAGAGCCTTGGCAAGAAGCTTCTTCTTCCAGTTGATACAGTTATGATCGAGGATTTCCCTAACCCTATCGACGATCCAAGCATCAAGACAGAGGTATTTGACGCTGACAAGATGCCTGCAGACAAGGAAGGCTGCGATATCGGACCTAAGACTATCGAGCTTTACTCAGACGCAGTTAAGACAGCTAAGACAGTTGTTTGGAATGGACCTATGGGTGTATTCGAGAACCCTGTACTTGCAGCCGGTACAAAGGCAGTTGCAGCAGCACTTGCTGATACAGATGCTACAACAATCATCGGTGGTGGAGATTCAGCAGCAGCAGTTAACCAGCTTGGTTACGGTTCAAAGATGAGCCACATCTCAACAGGTGGTGGAGCTTCACTTGAGTTCCTTGAGGGTAAGGAGCTTCCGGGCGTAGCAGCAGCTAACGACAAGTAATTTGTATATCGCTGAGATATAAAGATTATACTGGTGGGTGCCGGTTCAGGCCGGTACTCATCAAAAAATACAAATATAAGAGGTAGATTACAATGGCAAGAAAGAAGATTATTGCAGGTAACTGGAAGATGAACAAGACTCCTAGCGAGGCTGTTGAGCTTGTTAACCTGTTAAAGGACTTAGTAAAGAATGATGACGTAGATGTAGTATACTGTGTACCAGCTATCGATATCGTACCAGTTGTTGAGGCAACAAAGGGAACAAACGTAGCTGTAGGTGCAGAGAACATGTACTTTGAGGAGAGCGGAGCTTACACAGGCGAGATCTCAGCAGCAATGCTTGTTGATGCTGGTGTTAAGTACGTTATCATCGGACATTCAGAGCGTCGTGATTACTTTAAGGAGGATGATGTTCTTCTCAACAAGAAGGTTAAGAAGGCATTTGAGGCTGGTATCACACCTATTCTTTGCTGTGGTGAGTCACTTGAGCAGAGAGAGCTCGGTGTTACTATGGACTGGATCCGTCTTCAGATCAAGTCAGATCTCGCTGGCGTAACAGCAGATCAGGTTAAGTCAATGGTTATCGCTTACGAGCCAATCTGGGCTATCGGAACAGGTAAGACAGCTACATCAGATCAGGCACAGGAAGTATGTAAGGGAATCCGTGATCTCATCGCTGAGATCTACGATACAGATACAGCTGAGGCGGTAAGAATTCAGTACGGCGGTTCTATGAACGCTGGCAATGCTGCTGAGCTCCTTGCAAAGCCAGACATCGACGGTGGTCTTATCGGCGGTGCTTCACTCAAGGCTGATTTCGGTCAGGTTGTAAATGCCGGAAAGTAATTTTAAACAGGCCAAAATATATTAGTTTTAGATTAAATCTGATATAGAATATTGAAAGGGATTATCAAGTGCTTTATCACAAGGTAATCCCTTTTGTTTACGCTTAGAAAAACAAGGTGGTATATTTCAGGAACTAAGTATTGTTTTTATGAAATGGGGTTTGCCTTAAATTTATATTTCTATAGTTCGCAGGTGTTAGACCAGTATGTAATCTGAACTGTTCGGTAAAATAACTCTGACTTGGAAATGCGAGAGTCTGTGCTATCTGGGCAGGGCTATAATCAGAGTATATGAGCATGTTCCTTGCAGTATCAAGTTTTAGCATTTTTATATAATGTCCGATATTATCTCCGGTCTCTTTTTTGAACAGCCTTGACAGGTATGACGGGGTGAGATTGACACGTTTTGCCAGAAGTTCAACAGTGATCCTAGTATGCAGATGATCGTATATGTAGTCTATGCACTCTGCGACCGGTTTGGAGCATATGGAATTTTTCTTAAGGTTTCGCATTTTTTTTGCATAGTCGATGCACATGAACGCATGTAATTCAGATATATCCTCCACAGACTTCATTGTATCTGACTTTTTTATATAAAAATCACTGAGATTGTAAGCAGTTGCCACATCGAGACCACCTTCAATACAGTATCTTGCAACAAGGGCTGTTGTTATGACAAAATGATATCTTATGTTGTTGACCGGCTTTTCAGATAGTAAGCCGAGTCCTTTTTTATCCTTAAGTGGTGAGGCTTTACACAATTCTTTAACCTGTTCTATATCTCCATTTTGTATTATTGAGTAAAATTCAAGTTCAGGGTTATAGGGCGCTCTATTGGTTGAATCTTCGCGTCTTATAAATTCCTGGTAGAATATTTCCTTTGAGTATTTCATATGTGTATAAATCCTTTCCAGTAAATTGTGTCAGGGTAAAAATTTATATGTTATCAAAAGTTTATAAAAGTCTTACTTTACAACTCCTCTATAATATATCATGTAAACTATATAAAAAGCAATAAAACGATATATGGCAAATGTATAAGATGTTATTATCAAAATACTTTATAAAGATGCGACGTCGTAAATATTATTATTTTATTTTTGGAGAGGAGTATTTTATGAGAAGGTTAAAACAGCTTGTGGCTATGATACTTGTAGTTTGTATGTTGATCACTCTGTGTCCATCAGACGTTAGCGCTAGAACATCAAAAGCTGCGGTAAAGTCTGTAACTGTGACAAATCTTGTCACAAATAAACTTGTACTAAAAAAGGGTACAAAGTTTCGGGTGAAACCTAGAGTTGTAGTTACAGGTAAGATCAGCAAAAAAGTAACATATGTATCATCAAATAAGAAGATAGTTACAGTAGATAACAAGGGTGTTGTCAAAGCGGTAAAATCAGGAAAAGCGGTTGTAGCAGTGAAGAGTGCTGCAAACCCAAAGGTAATGTATAGGTTTAATGTTTATGTTGGGGTTCCTACGAAGACTGTTAAATTGTCTGCAAAGGCTGTGAACATGTTTAAAGGAACCAGCAGGACGTTAAAAGCTTCAATTGCTCCAAAGAATGCCACATATAAGAGAATTCAGTGGTCATCATCAGATAAAAGAATAGCAACAGTTTCCTCGAAAGGTGTTGTAAAAGCAGTTAAGGTTGGAAGAGTATATATAACTGCGAAGGCTATGGATGGAAGTGGCAAATATGCAAGATGTAAGATTACAGTAAAACAGCCAGTTACTTCTATCAAGCTTTCAGCGGCAACACTCACTATCACAGAGGGAAGCAGTAAAACTCTTACAGCTACTGTCGCTCCTGCATCGGCAACCAACAAGACGTTAAGTTGGACATCGAGCAATAAAAAGATTGCAACGGTTTCAGCAAAAGGCGTTGTGAAGGCTATAGCACCAGGTACAGCTACAATCACAGCAAAAGCTGCTGACGGTTCAGGAAAGAAAGCAACATGTAAAGTGATTGTAAATAAGAAGGTGACTGTAGAAAATAAATACGAGTCGCAGGGGTATAAACTTTTATGGCATGATGAATTTGACGGAACAGAGCTCAACCGTGATATTTGGAATGTTGAACTCCATGAGCCTGGCTGGGTCAATAATGAGCTTCAGTCATATGTTGATTCTGAAGATAATATAAAAGTCAAGAATGGCACACTTATTATAAGCTCAAAGAAAAAAGTGAATGAGGATGGTTCTATATCATATACATCGGGAAGAGTAAACACACAGAATAAGCAGGATTTCAAGTATGGCAGAGTACAGTTCAGAGCAAAGGTACCTACAGGTAAGGGCTATCTTCCTGCAGCATGGATGATGCCTACAAATGAGAGCCTGTATGGACAGTGGCCTAGATGTGGTGAGATAGATGTGATGGAGGTTCTTGGAGACAATACATATACAACCTATGGAACGATTCACTATGGCAATCCGCATTCAGAGTCACAGGGAAAATATACACTTTCAAATGGAAAGTCATTTGCGGACAGCTATCATGTATTTACATGTGACTGGGAGCCTGGAAAAATTACGTGGTATGTAGATGGAGTTAAGATGCATGAGGAAAATGACTGGTATTCTACAACTGCCGGAAAAGGTACAGTTACTTATCCGGCACCGTTTGATCAGCCATTCTATGTAATACTCAATCTTGCAGTTGGCGGCAATTGGCCAGGAAATCCGGATGCAGATGCAGATTATATTAACAGTGAGAGCTTATATGTTGATTATGTGAGAGTATACCAGAAGGAGTCTTATGACGAAAATGTGACAAAGCCAGAGCGTGAAGTTATAATTCGTGATCCGGATGAAAATGGCAATTATGTAATAAATGGTGATTTTAGTGAGACCGAGGATCTGGGAGATGCAGAAAACTGGATTTTTATGGCGCAGAATGGCGGCGAAGGAACAGCGGTCATCGAGAACAATACAATCAACATAAATACAATTGATGCAGGAACGGTTGATTACAGCATACAGTTGGTACAGCCTGATATTCCTGTAGAAAAAGGTGCCACATACAAGCTTTCATTTGATGCGTGGGCGGATGAGGCGAGAACAGGCATAATTGATGTCTCAGCGCCAACCAGATCATGGGGAAGATATCTTAAGGATACAAAATTTGATATGACAACAGAGAAACAGACATTTGAGTATGAGTATACGATGACTGATTCATCTGATGACAAGGGAAGAATAGAATTCAACTTCGGCAATCAGGGAAGCGTGGCTGGTGTACATATTGCAAATGTAAAGCTGGTAAAGACAAATCAGACTGAGATAGTTGACAAGAAGACGATCCTCGCTGATGGAAACCTAGTTTACAATGGAGAATTTCAGGAAGGAACAGGAAGACTTGGATATTGGACAGTCAGCAACAATTGCGGTGCTGAGTATAAGGTGACAGGTCTGTCTGACGGAAGAAGATTTTCATACAAGTCATTGGATGAGAGTATAGATGGCAACTTCGTATTATCACAGGATGAGCTTGCGTATGCCCCAAATACAAAGTATGTACTTAAATTTGATGCTGAGACTGCAACTGAGGGAAAGAATATAATTATCACTACAGGAGATTCAAAGTTTGCTGTAACTCTGGATAAAGGAATTAAGAATTATGTTTACAAGTTTGAGACCGGAGAAGAAGTGACTGACAGTTCAATCAGCATTGATTTTGGTAACAGCGGAGAAGTTCTGTTAGACAATGTGAAGATAATGCAGGATTCACTTCTTCTCAATGGGAACTTTTCAGCAGATTTTGCTGGATATGATGTGTATATAGACAGCAGTGCGGATGCAGAGTCTGTTGTGGACAGCCAGAAGGAGGACAATGCTGCTGACTTCACAATAAAGAATTCAGGTGACCAAAACTGGAAGATACAGCTCAAGCAGAATAATATCAAGCTTGAGAAAGGACAGTGGTACAAGCTTTCATTTGATATAAAGAGCTCTGTGTCGAGAACTGTTCAGTACGCGATACAGAGAGATGGAAGCACGCATAAGGATAGTACAGGTGCAGAGGACTGGACACCATATGTTCAGGAAACAGTAAAGCTTGATGCATACGATCAGGCTGATCAGAAATATATGACTGTTTCAAACACATTCCAGATGGCCTGTGACACAGACGAAGAGAGTATTTTCAATATTGCACTTGGCGCAGGCGGAGAAAATGGTTCGGCAATTACTGATCAGCATAGAATCTGTATTGACAATATTGTCCTTGAAAAGACTTCAGCTCCAGAGATAGATGTGCCTGTAGGCAAGAATCTTATCACAAATTCAGAATTTGAGATGAGTGAGGATGGTAGCCTTGCCGGTTGGGAAAATGCAGTAACTGCTCCTGGAGATGCCACATTTGAGGCTGGAGATGGAAAGATCACATACAGTGTTGAAAACGTGGGTGAGGCAGACTGGAACATCCAGCTTAAGCAGATGGGATTATCTCTTGAGCAGGGCGAGTCATATACGCTTAAATGTACATTGGTTTCTGATGTTGATAGAGTTGTGAAGGTTGCTGTTATGACTCCTTCAGCCGGATATGCATGGCATGGCGGTGAAGATGTAGTTCTTACAGCTGGTGAGGCTAAGGATGTAACACTCGCAATTACACCTAAGGAAGAAGTTTTCACAGATGGTATCACTGTTGATACAGGTGCCGGATTATTCTTCTCAATGGGATATGTTGAAGGATACACACTTGGAGCACATACAGTTTCTATATCAAATGTATCATTTGTAAAAAATTAAATTTGACCCCTAAAAAATAATATATACCCTTAGGCAGCGGCGAATCGTCGCTGCCTTTTTCATTGTGGCCATAGCAGGATTTTGGTGAATTTTTAAATGATTTGACAGTCAGAATGGGTGTTTGTATGATATAATGAGCATTGCGACGGATGCGCTTGCGCAAGCCGTCATAATGCGAATGCCTGCATGGAGCCGGTAGGCGACATGTTAAAATAAAACATGATTTTCCCCAAATAATAATGAAAGGATAAAATGGTATATAAATTTATGAAAAAACTTATCTCATGGAACGTAAATGGAATAAGGGCATGCGCCGGTAAAGGCTTCATGGACTTTTTTAACAGCATAGATGCAGACATATTCTGTATACAGGAGTCCAAGATGCAGGAGGGACAGCTCACACTTGATATGCCAGGATATTATCAGTATTGGAACTATGCGGATAAGAAGGGATATTCAGGTACGGCTATTTTCACAAAAGAGAAACCTTTGAGTGAAACAAAAGGTATAGGCATAGATGAACACGACCATGAGGGTCGTGTCATAACACTTGAATATGAGAACTTCTACATGGTGACTGTATATACACCAAATTCACAGAACGAGCTTGCAAGGCTTGATTACCGGATGAAGTGGGAGGATGATTTCAGAGCATATCTGAAAAAGCTTGAGGAGAATAAGCCTGTTATAGTGTGCGGCGATATGAACGTGGCTCACAATGAGATAGATCTGAAAAATCCAAAGACAAACAGGAAGAATGCGGGATTTACTGATGAGGAAAGAGAGAAGATGACGGTGCTTCTAGATGATGGCTTCATCGACACATTCAGATATTTTTATCCGGATCAGGAAAATATCTACTCATGGTGGTCGTACAGATTCAAGGCAAGGGAGAAGAATGCAGGTTGGCGTATCGACTATTTTCTCACATCTGAGAGTTTGAAGGACAAGCTTGTCGATGCCAAGATACACACTGATATCATGGGATCTGATCACTGCCCGGTTGAACTGGATATTGACCTGTGATTTGAGTTGGATTTGAACTTGAAAAATAGGCATTATATAAGTATAATCTCAAATGAGTGAATTATGATTAAGAGGCATTTAGCCGGAATAAATAAAAAGGAGAAAAATTATGAGTAAGAAACCAGTAGTTTTAATGGTCCTCGACGGATATGGTCTCAGTGACAAGACAGAGGGTAATGCAGTAGCACTTGCAAAGACACCTGTTATGGACAAACTTATGGCTACAGCACCATTTGTGCAGGGCGCAGCTTCAGGACTTCCTGTAGGACTTCCAGACGGTCAGATGGGCAATTCAGAGGTAGGTCATATGAATATCGGCGCAGGCCGTATCATATATCAGGAGCTTACAAGAATCACAAAGGCAATCGCTGATGGAGATTTTTTTGAGAACGAGGAGATGCTTGCTGCAATAGAAAACTGCAAGAAGAACAATTCAGATCTTCATCTCTGGGGACTTCTCTCAGATGGTGGTGTTCACAGCCACAATACACACCTTTATGCGATCCTTGAGCTCTGCAAGAAGCAGAACTTTGAGAACGTATACGTTCATCCATTCTTCGATGGAAGAGATACACCGCCTGCATCAGGTAAGGGATACCTTGAGGAGCTTATCGCAAAGATGAAGGAGATTGGTGTAGGTAAGGTTGCATCTATGTCAGGCCGTTACTACGCAATGGACAGAGATAACAGATGGGACAGAGTAGAGCTTGCATACAAGTCACTTGTAACAGGTGAGGGCGTTCAGGCTGAGGACCCGGTTGCAGCTATGCAGGAGTCATATGACAAGGAAGTATATGATGAGTTCGTTCTTCCTACAGTAATCACAGAGAATGGTAAGCCTGTATCACTTGTTAAGCCAAATGATTCAGTTATATTCTTTAACTTCAGACCAGACAGAGCCCGCGAGATCACCAGAGCATTCTGCTGTGATGATTTTGATGGATTTGAGAGAGCAAATGGCCGCATGCCACTCACATATGTATGTTTCAAGGACTACGACGAGTCAATACCTAACAAGCTTGTAGCATTCAAGAAGGAAGAGATTGACAACACATTCGGTGAGTACCTTGCAGCTAAGGGCCTCAAGCAGCTCAGACTTGCTGAGACAGAGAAGTATGCTCATGTAACGTTCTTCTTCAACGGCGGTGTTGAGGAGCCTAACAAGAACGAGGACAGAATCCTTGTAAAGTCACCTGCTGTAGCAACATATGACCTTCAGCCAGAGATGAGTGCTCCAGAGGTAAGCGAGAAGCTCAATGCAGCTATCCTTGGTGGCGAGTATGATGTGATCATCATCAACTTTGCAAACCCTGATATGGTTGGTCATACAGGTATTATCCCAGCAGCTATCCAGGCTGTAGAGACAGTTGACAAGTGCGTTGGCGCTGCTGTAGAGGCAATTGATAAGGTTGATGGTGTTCTCTTTATCTGTGCTGATCATGGTAACGCAGAGCAGATGATCAACTATGAGACCGGTGCTCCACATACAGCTCATACAACTAACCCTGTACCATTTATCCTTTACAACTATGGTGAAGATGTAGAGCTTCGTGAGGGCGGATGTCTTGCAGATATCGCACCTACACTTCTTGAGGTTATGGGACTTCCTCAGCCTAAGGAGATGACAGGCAAGTCACTTATTGTAAGAAAGTAAAAAAAGATGATGTGCGATTAGCGATGACAGCAAATGTAGATATATGTCATATCAATTGCGCGAGAAACAATAAATAAAAGATACGGCACCGAATTATAATATAAGTTTGTTATGATTGGTGCTGTATTCAGTTGGAAGGATACATATGAAGAAGTTTTTGGAAGAGTTTAAGGAGTTTGCCCTTAAGGGAAATGTGATGAGTCTTGCAATCGGTGTTATCATTGGTGGAGCGTTCCAGTCATTGGTTACATCTTTTACAGACTGTTTCATCACACCAATAATCAACAGTATCGGTGGAGCAGAGATTGGTGGACATTTTCAGATATTCCATACAGGACAGTATATCGAGTATGGAGCGTTTATTTCAGCAGTTATCAACTTCATAATCATGGCATTTGTTATATTTGTCATCATGAAGGGGATCAATGCGATCATGGATCTTGGTAAGAAGAAAGAGGAGGCAGCTCCTCTCACAAGAAAGTGCCCATACTGTATGGGTGAGATAGATATCAAAGCAACAAAGTGTATGCATTGTACATCTGATGTACCTCCTGCCCAGGAGTAGATCAGGTCTGACCTGGATCAGCGCCGGCGTAGGGATACATACAGCATAAGAAAAGCGGCTGTGCCTTATGGTATGGCCGCTTTTCGTCAAAAAAGATTAGCAGATAAACAACAGAGTATATATAAAGGAGACAGAAAAACATGATAAAAGAGTGCCTTGAAAATGTGAGAAAGAATGTACCTCTGGTACACAATATAACAAACTATGTAACTGTAAATGATGTGGCAAATGTCATTCTGGCGTGCGGTGGAAGTCCTATCATGTCGGATGATGAGGGTGACGTGGAGGATATCACAAGTATATGTGGTGGTCTGAATATCAACATAGGAACACTTAACAAGAACACTATTCCATCAATGTACCTGGCAGGGAAGAAGGCAAATGAACTTGGACATGTTGTACTTCTCGATCCTGTTGGAGCAGGAGCAAGTAAGCTCAGAACTGATACGGCTGTTGGACTTATGAAGGAGATTAGATTTGATGTTATAAGGGGAAATATCTCTGAGATCAAAACTCTGGCATATGGTTCCGGCAGTACAAAGGGTGTTGATGCCGATGTGGCAGATGCGGTTACGGAGGATACGCTTGATAATGCAGTGGCATTTGTCAAGAAGCTATCTGCTGAAACGGGATCTATCATAGCTGTAACAGGCGCAATAGACCTTGTTGCGGACAGCGAGAAATGTTATGTAATCAGAAACGGCCGTCCTGAGATGGGTAAGATCACTGGAACAGGCTGCCAGCTCTCAGGAATGATGACAGCATATGTTGTGGCAAATCAGGACAACAAGCTTGAGGCTGCTGCAGTGGCTGTCATGGTCATGGGACTTGCTGGGGAGATTGGTTATTCCCATCTGCAGGCATTTGAGGGGAATTCAACATACAGGAACAGGATAATCGACGCCATATACAATATGGACGGGGATACACTTGAACAGGGTGCAAAGTTTGAAATCAGATAATTGACGGAAGTCTAATAATTGCCTGGATCTGCATCAGATCGGGATCGAAACATATAGGAAGGACGGATAGTATGATAAATTGCAGTGAGAAAGAGCTCTTGCTCTACGCAGTAACTGACAGACACTGGCTTGGTGAAGAGACTCTGTATGATCAGGTAAAGAAGGCACTTGACGGCGGTGCAACATTTGTACAGCTCAGGGAGAAGAAGCTCGACAGAGAAGACTTCCTCGCTGAGGCGAAGGAGATACAGAAGCTTTGTAAGGAATATGGAGTTCCATTTGTCATCAATGACGAGGTCAGCATAGCAAAAGATATAGATGCTGACGGTGTACACGTGGGACAGAGTGATATGGAGGCCATGGACGTCAGAAAGATACTCGGCCCTGACAAGATACTTGGAGTGTCTGCACAGACTGTCGAGCAGGCGATTATAGCGGAAAAGCACGGCGCAGATTATCTTGGTGTAGGAGCAGTGTTTACAACAGGTTCAAAGGATGACGCGGACGATGTGAGCCATGAAACTCTCAAGGCCATTTGTGAGGCGGTGTCCATACCGGTCATTGCCATAGGCGGCATAACAAAGGATAATGTGGCCGAGCTTGCGGGCTCCGGAATATGCGGTGTGGCAGTTATAAGTGCCATATTCGGACAGAAGGACATACAGAAGGCCACAGAGGAGCTCAAGTTTTCTGTAGAGAATATGCTTGATGCCTGACTAAATATATGATATAGAGGTGTACATGAAAAAAATAGTTATCAGTGATATAAAAGGTGCGATATTTGATATGGATGGGGTTCTGCTTGACTCTATGCCTATGTGGGATCATGCCGGAGAGATGTATCTGGCGGGACAGGGGATACAGGCAGAACCTGATCTTGAGAAGGTGCTTTTCACCATGACCATGATGAAGGGCGCAGAATATATGCAGGAACACTATGGACTTGAACTCAGCGCGAAGGAGATTATAGACGGTATCAATGAGACTGTGCGCGATTTCTATGCAAATAAAGTTGAGCCGAAGTCAGGTGTGCCTGAACTGCTGAGGTTCTTAAAGAGATATGATATCCCGGTCACTGTTGCAACATCCACAGACAGATGCCATGTTGAGGCAGCACTTGTGCGGACAGGACTTATGAAGTATGTTGACAGGATATTTACATGTTCTGAGGTGGGCGTGGGCAAGGCAGCCTCACCTAAGATATATGAGATGGCGGCTGAGTTTATGGGAACTCCGGCTTCGGATACATTTGTATTCGAGGACGCATATCATGCGGCGGAGACAGCACAGAACGGAGGATTTGTTGTGGTCGGTCTCTTTGACGAATCCAGCAGGGACAGACAGGGAGATCTTATAGCACATTGTGATCATTATTTTAAGAGTATGGATGACATGCTGTGCAGTATAAATTCTGACAGAAGCCGTCTTGTGCCTGTCCTCACCATAGCCGGAAGCGATTCCTCAGGTGGCGCAGGTGTGCAGGCGGATCTCAAGACCATGCAGGCAAATGGCGTATTTGGTATGAGTGCGATCACAGCCCTCACGGCTCAGAATACCACAGGAGTGACTGCTATCATGAACGTTATCCCTGATGTACTTGGCGCCCAGATAGATGCGGTGTTTACCGATATACGGCCGAAAGCGGTCAAGATAGGAATGGTATCTGTTCCTGAACTTATTGATGTGATAGCTGACAGACTTGCCAGATACAATGCGGAGAATGTCGTGCTTGACCCTGTGATGGTGGCGACCAGTGGTGCTAAGCTTATAAGCGATGATGCGGTGGAGGTCATGACCGGTAAACTGTTCCCACTTGCAAAGCTCATAACGCCAAACATACCTGAGACTGAGGCGCTCACTGGTATATCGGTGAAGAGCGTAGCTGATATGGAGAATGCTGCCAGATGTATATACGGAAAGTATGGCTGCGCTGTCCTTGTAAAGGGTGGACACAGCATAAATGATGCAAATGATATGCTTTTTGACGGGGAGAATATCACCTGGTTTTCGGGTAAGCGTATTGATAATCCGAATACACATGGCACAGGATGTACGCTTTCAAGTGCGATCGCTTCAAATCTCGCAAAGGAATATGATGTAAGTGATTCAGTTAGAATGGCCAAACAATATATATCCGGTGCCCTGGCGGCCATGCTGGATCTGGGATCGGGCAGTGGACCGCTGAATCATGGTTTCGATATACGAAGTAGGTATATGTTATAAATCAGTATGTAAAAGTTAGAAATTCTTTCATTAAAAATTTTTAATCTATATAGTATTTTCACAGATTGTGTAGTATTATATTAAAACTAAATAATCTGGAGAAGAATATGATGGAGAAAGAACAGAGAAAACAGCTCGTTATTCAGATGCTTACAGCGGGCATTATCACATTCTGCCTGCTGTGGCTTCTGTTTTATATAAAAAAGTATGTGCCGTTCGGAGTACATTCACTCGCATCCAAGGATGCTGATTTTCAGTATCTTGATTTTCTGGCATATCTGAAGGATGTATTTGACGGCAAAAATAATATAGATTATTCTTTCAGCAAATCTATAGGAGGGGCCTGCATAGGAGTATTCAGTTACTATCTTTCCAGCCCGTTCAATTTATTGCTGTTGTTATTCGACAAATCCCAGCTTGTATTGTTCGTACATGTGATCATAACGTTAAAGCTTGCCTGTGCGGCGGCGACATTTGCATTTTATCTCAACAGGAGATTTGAAGAGTGGAATGATGGTTCTGTGAAAAAACAGGCACTTATCATTTTTCTGGCGGTGAGCTATGCAGTGAGTCAGTATGGAATCGCCCAGGCATGTAATATAATGTGGCTTGACGGCTTCTATATGTTACCGCTCATAATGCTGGGCGTGTACAGAGTGGTTAACGGTGGCAGGCCTGTTATGCTTTCCGTATCAGTTGCATTGGCAGTTCTGTTCAACTGGTATATGGGCGGAATCAACTGTGTATTTGCCTGTTTCTGGTTTTTGTTTGAATTTGCATATTCAAGATTGTACAGTGGGGATACTAAGGCTGAGAAGACTGTCATAAAGGATTTTGCCGGAAAACTTGGACGGTTTATATATTCAATGCTGGCGGGAGTTCTGATCAGTGGGGTGTTGTTCCTTCCGACGATAGGTGCGATGCGTTACAGTGTAAGAGGAAGTCTTGATTTAGGCTCTCTGCTCGACATGTCATTTATCGGTGATGTTTCATCTGTGATAGACGGATATTCGCTTGGCGCACAGAGTCAGAAGGGAAGCGTGTCTCTGTACTGCGGATGTCTGGCGTTGATAGGATTTATTGGAATCTTCATCGGTAAGAAACACAATGTAAAGCAGAAGATATTAGCATTTGTCACGCTTGTGGTAATGCTGCTCATGTTTTACTGGAATCCATTGTGCATGGCATTTTCTCTGTTCAAAGAGGTTGGATCATATTGGTACAGATATTCACATGTTGGAATATTCTGCATATTATTCTTTGCCGCTGAATTTTTCCTCTCGGAGGATCTGAATGCTGTAAAATGGCGGGTTATCATTGCAAGTGCGATATTCAGTGCGGCTATGCTTGGTGTAAACTATCTGCATGGAGTCCAGGATAACAAACTTGTATGGCTGACCGATGCGCTTATTGTAGGGGTAGCCGTTTTGATAGCACTCATAAGCAGGCTTTCGAAAAACGTAGGAGCCGGAAGAGTGTTCGGGATTATATTTACGGTCATTCTGTGTGCAGTGCTGACTGTTGAGACAGGATACAGCGTGATGTTGCAAATGGACAATATCCATATCGACAACGGTGAGAGTTTTGTTGAGTATGAGACGGCTATGGAAGGCCTTATAAATGATCTGAAAGAATATGATTCCGATACATACAGGATCAGCCAGACCAGATCAAGGGCGACAAGATCACTCGAAAAAAAGAAAAACAATAATGGCAAAGATACGGATGATAATTTTAAATATAAGAACAATGTCAGAGCAAATTATGACGAGTCGTTTGGTTATGGGTATTGGGCGATAGGATCGTATGTGTCAACCGCTGACAGCACAGTGCTGAACTTCCTTGTGGACACGGGATACAGGAGCGAAGGCGATAACCTAAGTGTTGTCAACATGCCGGTGCTTGGAACTGATTCACTGCTGGGAGTCAGATACATCGTATCTGATTATGCTTTGGAGGGCATGGATAAAGTAGAGGATATTGCAGACAATGCAAATGGAGCCGGTGTATACGAGAACCCATACAGCCTGCCTATGGCATTTGTATATGATTCAGGCAAATATACAGCGGCAAAATATAACGGCAATCCGTTTGAATATCAAAATGAGCTCTACAGCGAGCTGCTCGGCAGAAAGGTTGAGATCTATAAGCCTTTAAAGTACGAGACGGTTGTAAGTAAAGCGAAGAAGCGTGTATACAAGATGGAGATCCCGGAAGGCAATTACATCGCTTATGGCAATATCCCATGGAACAGTCTGTTTAATGCAAAGCTGAATGTCAATGGAATATACAGGACCGGATATGCCAGATGGCTTTCGCCGTCAGTGTTCAATATTCCTGTAAATGAGGATCGTGATTACTACAAGGTTGTGCTTCACTCAAAGCAGAAGCTAGATCTGGATGATGGAGCAGAGCAGTTTTATGTTCTTGATCTGGATTTGCTGAAAAGCATAGCAGAGGAGCTTGAGAAATATACCCCTGATGTGATGGATATAGAAAATGGCAGCGCAGAAATTGTTGTAAATGCCAAGGAAGGACAGAGTTTATTCACATCTATTCCTTACTGTGATGGTTGGACAGTCAAAGTTAACGGCCAGAAGGTACAGCCGGATAAGGTGGTAGACAGCCTGTATTCTATAAGTCTTGTTGAGGGTGAGAATGTTGTTGAGATGAAATTCCATGTGAAATATGCAGGCGCAGGTATTGCCTGTTCGATAATAGGTATCGCAATGCTGGTATTTGCGGAGTTTTACAGAAAACGAAGAAAATAGTTATTGAATATATTATTTTGTTGTGTTATTATGTTTCAAGTTGGTGTTAAAATTATACACACACCATTTTTTCGGAAACGGAGGTGTTAAGATGCTGAAGACAATATTAATGGTAATTTATGTTATAGTATGTATAGTATTAGCAATAGTGGTTCTTTCACAGGAAGGAAAGGATGCGAGCCTTACAAGTTCCATATCAGGAGCAGGCGGCGGATTTGACAATTCCTACTGGAGCAAGAATAAGGGAAGCTCAAAGCAGGAGATACTTAAGAAGATAACAGCAGTTCTCACAGTTCTCTTCTTTGTACTTGCATTACTGCTTGACTCAAAGCTTTTCAACTAATAATGATTTCTGATGCTTACATATATTAACTGATATATGTAAGCATTTTTTTGCTCATTATGCAATGTATTTGTGCGGTAGGGATGCGGGCATAATGTATATAGAAAGGGTTTGTTATGGATAATAAGGATTTGGAGTTATACAACAGAAGAAAACAGACGGTATATGAATTTATATGCGATGATGATTATCCGCCTATGAAGTTCAAGGAGATGTGTACATTCCTTCAGGTCCCGGGAGATGAGAGACAGACATTTCTCGATATACTGAATGACCTCACAGAGGAGGGACTGATCATCAGATCGGCAAAAGGACGATATCAGAAGGTCGGAGAAGGGACATACAAGGGAACATTTATCGGCAATCAGAGAGGTTTTGGATTTGTCCGCGTTGAGGGCATGAAGGAGGATTTCTTTGTCCCTGAGAAGAATACCATGGGAGCGTTCCACGGTGATACAGTCCTCATACGTGCGGAGGACAGACCGAAGGGAATGAAGCAGGAAGCATCGGTTATAAAGGTACTTGAGCGTGGACTAAAGAAGGTTGTCGGAGTCTATCAGAAGAATAAGAACTTTGGATTTGTCATACCTGACAATCTGAAAATAGATGGAGACATATTTATATCCAAGGCAAATTCCATGGGCGCCATGGCTGGACATAAGGTTGTGGCGGAGATCATCAGTTATGGAGACAAAGTGAAGTCTCCGGAGGGAAAGATTATAGAGATACTTGGACATATAAATGATCCGGAGAGTGACGTGCTGTCTGTGGTCAGAGCTCTGGACATTCCAGTCGATTTTTCTGACGAGGTCATGGACAGCCTTTCACAGATCCCTGATTTTGTCAGCGCATCGGAGATGGCAGGCAGAACGGATCTCCGACATCTTCAGACAGTGACGATAGATGGCGAGGATGCAAAAGACCTGGACGATGCCATAACACTCTATGAGGCGGACGGAATGTACAAGCTTGGTGTGCACATAGCTGACGTGACCCACTATGTAAAGGAGAATTCCCCTCTGGATAAAGAGGCACTTAACAGAGGTACAAGCTGTTATCTCGTGGACAGGGTAATACCTATGCTTCCGCACAAGCTGTCAAATGGTATCTGTTCGCTGAATGAAGGGCAGGACAGATTGGCGCTGAGCTGCCTTATGGACATAGATCAGAAGGGCCACATAGTAGGACATAAGATATGTGAGACTGTGATCAATGTGGACCGTAGAATGTCATATACAAGTGTGTCTGCAATTGTCGAGGATCACGATCCAGGGGAGACCAGAAAATATGAGGAGCTTGTGCCTATGTTCGAGATGATGCTTCATGTGTCGGATCTTCTCAGAGCTAACAGAAGAAAGCGAGGCTCAATAGATTTTGATTTTGACGAATCGAAGATCAAGATAGACTCCGACGGCAAAGTTGTATCAATAGGTGTATATGAGAGACGCAGATCCAATGAGATCATTGAAGATTTTATGCTTGCTGCAAATGAGACGATTGCTGAGGATTATTTCTGGCAGGATATACCATTTGAGTACAGAGTCCATGAGACACCTGATGCAGACAGGGTTGAGCAGCTGGCGCTCCTTATAAGTAATTTTGGAATGTACTTTAAGGCATCAAAGGAGAATATACATCCGAAAGAATTCCAGAAGCTGCTTAACAGGATAAAGGGTGAGCCTTATGAGAATCTTGTGAGCAGGATGGCGCTGAGGACCATGAAACAGGCGAAGTATTCAACGGAGTGCACAGGACATTTTGGACTTTCGTGTAAGTATTACTGTCATTTTACTTCTCCTATAAGGAGATATCCAGATCTGCAGATACATCGTATAATAAAGGAAAATATACATGGCAGACTTGACTCGAGGAGAATAGAACATTACAGCATGATACTTGACAGGGTGGCTGATGACAATTCGCGCAAGGAGAGAAGAGCTGAGGAAGCTGAGCGTGATGTGGAGAAGCTCAAGAAGGTGGAATATATGTCAGCTCACATTGGCGAGGTCTATGACGGATTTGTCTCAGGAGTTACAAACCGGGGAATGTTCGTGGAACTGCCGAATACGGTGGAAGGCTTTGTGAACGTGGCAGATATGCGCGACGATTATTACTATTTTTCTCAGGAAGATTATGCTATGATAGGTGAGGACACGGGCAAACAATATGCCATCGGTGATCCTATACAGATAAAGGTGAAGAATACAGACAAGATGACGAAGTCGATAGATTTCAGTATTGTATATAAAGGAGAGGATACATTTGTCAAAGGAAAGAGGAAACACTCTCATCGCAAATAACAAAAAGGCATATCACGAGTATTTTATAGAAGAGAAGTTTGAGGCCGGAATAGAGCTTGTGGGAACCGAGGTAAAGTCCATAAGACAGGGACACTGCAGTATCAAGGAAGCATTTGTCGGAATAGACCACGGCGAGGTGTATGTGTACAGAATGAATATCAACCCATATGAGAGGGGGAATATATTCAATAAAGATCCGCTCAGGACGAGAAAGTTGCTGCTCCACAGGTACGAGATCAACAAGCTTATCGGACAGCAGAAGGTGAAGGGTTATACCATTATGCCGCTCAAGGTATATATCAGAGATGGACTTGTCAAGATGGAGATAGGTCTGGCAAGAGGTAAGAAGCTCTACGACAAACGTGAGGATATCGCCAAGAAGGATATGAAGCGCGAGATGGAGAGAGATCTCAAGAGCAGGAGCAAGGACTTCTGATCGTGAGCGTTTGTGGAATTTCTGTGAAATCAAACTTATTATTGGAATTATAATGCAGCTTGTGTTATACTAGCAAGGTGTTGAATAAGATAAGCTGGTTCAGATATAATGTGTGTATCGGAATCAAATAAACGATAGTCTGGAGAAGGGCGTTATGAGTCAGAGTAAAGTAGATAAGAAGAAATATGAGAAAAAGCACCGCAAGGAGATACTTAGGAAGCAGAAGATCAAGAAGATTATTGCTATAACAGTTACGATCGTTGTTATCGCTGCTATAGTTGGAAGCGTTGCGGGTGTGAAGATATATAAGGCGATACCTAAGTATGTTGATGCTTCAGGCTTGTCAGAATATGTAGACAAGACTTGGAAGGACAGCGGTTATGACACTCTGTTTTCTGCTACAGCTTCCGATGCTGAAGACACAGCAGACACAACTGAAAATGCAGAAGATACAGCAGAGGCGACAGATGCAGAGGAAGATACAACTGCTGACGCTGAGTAAGAGCATCTGATAAATTAAGATATATAGGCGCAGGTATTATTTTGATATTTGCTGCATATATTATAAATGATTGGTTATCACTGATCTATGATCAGGGGTTGACTGGTTTCGACAGGGGTTTTGAAGCTATGGAAGCCATCCGTGGACCAGAGCCACGCTAAAAGCTGGAAAAAAAATAAACGCTAACGATAATTTAGCATACGCTGCCTAAGGGCAGTCGTCATCCTTTAGGAACGCCGAGCCTTTAGGAATGGCGTCGATTTTCGGCAAACTCCTGCATCTAAGCTTTGCGATGTAGGAAAATCCATGAAGCTACTAAGGTCTATAGCATGTTAGTGGGCGATAGGCTGAGGGAATGTTAAAGCACTGACTGTGATGGAAGAAACTGTAGTGAATGAGCTTTTGGACGCGGGTTCGACTCCCGCCAGCTCCACTAATTTTCATAAGGAGGGGCCCGCCGTAGGTGGGAGGAATCCTTGTGAAGCACGCAGACGCCTGCGAACGAAGTTCGCCTTCTAATGCGTCTGCTCCACTTGACTGAATTAAGTCGAACAAGATATTTAATGCAACAGGGCATATAGAAATCAATCTATATGCCCTGTTTGCTAAAAAACGGATAAAATCCGAAAATTCTTCTTGCATCTACAATTTCAGTATGTTATATTAAATGAGTTGTGAAAAGAGTGATGGTCCTCTGTGCCCATATATCCGGTGGATATGGTAGTAAGAACATCAGAATATTAAGGAGGAACACAATGAACGATTACATTAAGAATCTTGAAGCTTCACAGATGAAGGAGAGCGTTGATGAGTTCAACGTAGGAGACACTGTTAAGGTACACAACAGAATCAAAGAGGGTAACAAGGAGAGAATCCAGATCTTCGAGGGTACTGTAGTAAAGAGACAGGGCGGAAGCAACAGAGAGACATTCACAGTTAGAAAGATCTCTAGCGGATGCGGTGTTGAGAAGACATGGCCTGTACACTCACCTTTCGTTGAGAAGATTGAAGTTGTAAGAAAAGGTAAAGTTAGAAGAGCTAAGATTTACTACTTACGTTCAAGAGTTGGTAAGGCAGCAAAGGTTAAGGAGCTTGTTAAATAATAAAGCTTGTAACATGAAAGTAAAAGTGGCTGGAGTATTTCTACTCCAGCCATTTTTAGAATGGATGAAATGAACTGAACAAATATATTGATGATTGAAGGATAGAATTCATGAGTGAGAGATATGACAGACTCCGAAGGATAAGGAGAGAAAAAAGGCGTCAGAGAAGACAACAGAGATCATTGAAAAAGACTATGAAGAGCGCACTTGGCTGGTTCATATCGATACTGACAGCGGCTATACTTGGTTATGGTTTTGTTGCATTTGGATTCCAGACGGTATATATGGTAGGACCATCCATGGAGCCAACACTGACGGATGGAGAATCGTATCTGGTCAATAAGGCTGTTTATCTGGTGACATCCCCGGAAAGATACGATGTGGTAGCGTATCGTATAGTTGAGAATCAGGACGAATACTATTCCATCAAGAGAGTGGTAGGCCTGCCGGGTGAGACTGTGCTTATCCAGAATGGTCAGGTATATATAAATGGCAATCCGCTTGCAGATTATCCCGTCGACTGTGAGATAAAAACAGCCGGAATAGCGGAATCTGCGATCACACTTGGAGAGAATGAATACTTCCTGCTCGGAGACAATCCGGACAACAGCCAGGATTCAAGATTTCAGGCGGCTGGCAATGTGCAAAAGAGCGAGATGCTGGGCAGAGTAAAGATAAAATAGAGGTAGAGATATGAATATACAGTGGTATCCCGGACATATGACAAAAGCAAGACGAATGATGCAGGAGGATATAAAACTTATAGATATCGTCATAGAGCTGGTGGATTCAAGAATCCCATTCAGTAGTAAGAATCCTGATATAGACGAGCTTGCAAAGAACAAATACAGACTCATACTCCTCAACAAATCAGATCTTGCGGATGATGCAGTCACAACAAAGTGGGAAAACTATTATAAGAATAAAGACTTTGCCGTTGCAAAGATAAATGCCCGTGACGGTATGGGGATGAAGAGTATCAACAATATCGTGCAGGAGGCCTGCAAAGAGAAGATAGAGAGGGATAGAAAAAGGGGAATCATAAACCGTCCGATAAGGGCGATGATAGTCGGCATCCCGAATGTCGGCAAATCCACGTTTATCAATTCCTATGCGAGAAAGGCCTGCACCAAGGTTGGAAATAAGCCTGGTGTCACAAAAGGCAAGCAGTGGATAAGACTTGGAAAGAATATTGAGCTTTTGGACACTCCCGGTATTTTATGGCCGAAATTCGATGATGAGGCCGTTGGTCTCAGACTTGCGTTCATAGGTTCGATCAATGATGAGATACTCAGCATAACGGATATAGCGGTTGAATTAATTAAATTTTTACAGGCAAACTATTGTAATACCCTTGTTCAAAGGTATAATATTGAAAGTGTTGATGATCCTGTACAGATGCTGACAGGTATCGCAGAGAAGAGACAATGCATTAAGAAGGGCGGGGAGCTCGATTATGACAAGGCTGCGGCTCTGCTGATCGATGATTTCAGATCGGGAAAGCTGGGGCGTATTACATTGGAGACCCCGAAGGAAGACTAGATGAGTGAAGAAAACAAGAATGTTGCTGATGCGTTAAACGATATATTTGAGGATGACCCTGCGAAGAAGGAAAGGGACAAAGAGATCGCCAAATATGAGAAGAAGCGTCAGAAAGCGATAGATAAAGAACAGAAGAAGGTTGCAAAAAAGGCTGCGAAGGAAGCAAAGGAAGCTGAAAAGAAAACTGCCGACGATGAGCAGGAAAATAAGGAGAAGTCCTCCTGGTCCTGGGACAAAGCAGTCGCTGAGAGTTCGGCTGATGCAAAGGCGGAGACAGCAGATAAATCGGAAGAAGCATCTCAGAAGGAGACATCGGAAGAAGCTGCAGGAGCAGCTAAATCTGAGAGCTCAGATAAAACTGCAGAAGCGGTTAATACAGACTCTTCTGAAGAAGTGTACAATGAGGATGGAGAACTTGACGAGAAGGCTTTAAAGAAGCAGCTCAGGAAAGAGAAGAAAGAGGCAAAAAAGAAAGAAAAGGCCGAAAAGGAAGTCAATATTGTCAAGGATCTCATATTTCTGTGTATTTATATAATAATAGTAATTGGCATATGCTGGGCTGTGCTCACATTTGTCGGACAGCGAACAGAGGTCAGTGGAGAGTCCATGAGCAATACTCTTCACAGCGGAGATACATTATGGATCGACAAGCTTGAGTATGAATTTGGCTCGCCGAAGAGATTTGATGTGGTTGTATTCCCGTATGGAGACGATGATGAGACCTTCTTCATCAAGCGTATAATCGGACTTCCGGGTGAGACAGTGTATATAGACGAAGATGGTGTTATCTATATAAATGACGAGCCTCTGGAGGGCGATGTGTATGGCAGAGAGGCCATAGCCAGCGACAAGCGCGGAGTTGCAGCCGAGGAGATCACACTGGGTGATGACGAGTACTTTGTTCTGGGAGATAACAGAAACAACAGCCGTGACAGCCGTGTGGAGGATGTTGGCAATATACACAAGAAAGACATCATCGGCAGGGCTGTATTCAGATTTACAGGCGGTTTTGGCAAGATAGAATAGGATAAGATATCAGGGGCTGTTGCCTAAAAAGTGGCAATGGTCCTTGTTTTTAGGTGGAGGACATATGGAAAGTATAGCGGAGATAAAAAAAGTATTTGCTGATGCTGATGTAAGTGAATATTCGGGGCTTATCGAGAAGTATGGCGACGATGAGAGAGATGGGGTAAAGAAGATCATAGCGTCCGCTCAGAAAAAGATCAATGCTCTTGAAAAGGAAAAAGCCCGCAGCTATAAAATGTTTGAATTTGAGAGAAAATACGCTGATAAGGGATATATATGTGGTATAGATGAGGTCGGAAGAGGCCCGCTTGCAGGCCCTGTAGTGGCTGCTGCAGTCATTCTTCCAAAGGACTGTGATATTTTATACCTCAACGACTCCAAGCAGCTCACACCGAAGAAGAGGGAGGCTCTATACGATGAGATCATGGCGAAGGCTGTAGCTGTAGGCGTGGGTATGGCAAACGAGAAAGTAATTGACGAGATAAATGTTCTCAATGCAGATTACGAGGCGATGAAGCAGGCTATATCGAAGCTTCAGGTTAAACCACAGCTCCTGTTAAACGATGCGGTTAATATTCCGGGTGTTGATATCGAGCAGGTAGGCATAATAAAAGGTGATACGCTGTCTGCGTCGATTGCGGCAGCAAGTATAATTGCAAAGGTTACAAGGGACAGGCTTATGGTTGAGTATGACAGTCTGTATCCGGGTTATGGATTTGCAAAAAACATGGGATATGGTACGGCAGAGCACATTGATGCGCTCAAGAAGATCGGTCCGTGCGCAATACACAGAAGGACGTTTATCAAGAACTTTGTATAACAATTGTTCATCACACATATATTCATGGAAAGGTGAAATGATGTATAACAGCAGAGCAACCGGTAATGAAAAGGAAGCTTTAGCTGCTGATCATCTGGCTGGCAGGGGCTATGAGATCCTGTGCAGGAATTTCAGGGTGGCCAGCGGTGAGATAGATATAGTGGCAAAACACGATGGATATATAGTGTTTATCGAGGTGAAGTATAGGTCCGGAGTACATAAGGGCTTGCCGGAGGAGGCTGTCGATGTGCGCAAGCAGAGACAGATATGTAGGACTGCATTATTCTTCCTGAACAAATATGGATATGGAATGGACACCCCGGTTAGATTTGATGTGATAACCATACTTGGTGAGGATATACATCATATAGAAAATGCATTTGAGTATTCGGGATATTGATAGGATGGCGGATATGGATATAAAGTATATTAGGAAAGACAATTCAACACATGTCCACACGGTGGATGGCGTGGATTATATATCATTTGACAAATTGGACAGAGCCGGAGTTGTAAATGCATTCTCCACCAGGATCGGCGGAGTGAGTGAGGGATATCTGGGTTCCATGAACCTGAGCTTCCACAGAGGCGATGATGCGGATCTGGTAATGGAGAATCACCGCAGATTTGCCACTGCAGTGGGGTATGATTACGAAAAGCTTGTGTTCTCAGATCAGGTGCATAAGACAGACATATATAAAGTTACAGAGAAGGATGCCGGAAAGGGAATAATCAGAGAGTCGGATATTCTGGAGATCGATGGACTTATGACGGATGTTCCGGGGATACCACTTATGACATTTTATGCGGACTGTGTCCCTGTATTGTTCTATGATCCGGTGAAAAAGGTTGTTGCGGCGAATCACTCCGGGTGGAAGGGAACCGTCAGCAAGATAAGCGGACATATGATAAACAGATTGAAGTCTGAATATGGAACATCTCCAGAGAATCTCATTTGCGCCATAGGACCTTCTATATGCAAGAATTGCTATGAGGTGAGTGAAGATGTAGCTGAACGCTTTATGGCGGCATATACGGAAGCAGAGGCGGCTCAGATCGTATTTAGCAAGGGTAATGGCAAATATCTGCTTGATCTCCACAAGGCCAACTATTACAATCTTGTTGATTCAGGTGTAAAACCTGAGAATATTGACGTGACAAATATATGTACATGCTGTAACAGCGAATGGCTTTTTTCACACAGGGCGAGCAAAGGCCTGCGGGGTAATCTTGCGGCGGTGATCATGCTCCCTGAATGATAGGGCGTTATTCATTTGCTGCAGCTTTTGATCCGTAGACAATTAATATAAAAGAGGAAATTATGGAACATATTGTAAAGGAAATACTTGAGGGAAGTATAGCCCAGGAGATGGAGATCGAACCGGGAGATAATATTCTGGCGGTCAATGACCATCCTATAGAGGATATATTTGACTATCAGTATCTCATAAATGACGAATATATAGAACTTCTCGTGAGGAAGTCTGACGGCGAGGAGTGGCTTCTGGAGATAGATAAGGATTATGACGAGGATCTAGGGATTGTTTTTGAAAATTCCTTGATGGATAATTACAAGTCTTGCTATAACAAGTGCATATTCTGCTTTATTGATCAGAACCCGAAAGGTATGAGAGACACTATATATTTCAAGGACGATGATTCCAGACTGTCATTTCTTCAGGGAAATTATATTACCCTTACTAATATGAAGGAAAAGGATATTGACAGAATAATAAATTATCACCTTGCTCCGATAAATATATCGGTGCACACTACCAATCCCAAGCTGCGCTGCAGTATGCTGAACAACAGATTTGCCGGTGCCATACTTGACTATATAAGGAAATTTTATGAAGCTGGTATTCCTATGAATGGACAGATAGTTCTGTGCAAGGGGATAAATGATGGGGAGGAATTGTGGCGTACGATCTCTGATCTTATGGAGTTTGTTCCTGTTATGGAGAGCTTATCCGTGGTCCCTGTCGGTTTGTCAGATTACAGAGATGGCTTGTTCCATCTTGAACCGTTCAACAGAGAGGACGCCTGCGAGGTTATTGATATAATAGAACATTTTCAGAAAAAGGCATTTGAAAAGCATGGCACACATTTTGTCCAGGCAAGTGATGAATGGTATATAAATGCTGGCAGGGATTTCCCTGAGGCTGATAGGTATGATGGCTTTATCCAGCTTGAAAATGGTGTGGGCATGGTGAGACTGCTCATAGATGAGTTTGATGAAGAGTGGAGCTGCGTAGAGGGCGATGACAGAGAGTATGAGGTGTCCATGGTTACTGGAGTGCTCGTATATGATTCCATAAAGCTCCTTGCTAACAGGATCCCTGAGAAGTTCCCTAATGTGAAGGTGCATCTGTATAAGATCATTAATGATTTTTTTGGACATAGAATAACCGTGACAGGATTGCTTACGGGTGGAGATATAAGAAAGCAGCTCACAGGAAAGCCTCTTGGGCAGCGGCTTATACTGCCTTCCAATACTCTTATGGCGGATGAGCCAAAATTCCTTGATGATGTGACGCTTGCAGAGCTCACAGATGCTTTACAAGTCGATGTTTGTATTGTAGAATCAAGTGGTGCTGATTTTATTCATGCAGTAATTGGCGATGATATGTAATTAATTATATATGGAGGAAGATAGAATGAGTAAACCTATAGTTGCCATAGTGGGCAGACCCAATGTAGGTAAATCAACTCTGTTCAATGTGCTTGCCGGAGAAAAGATATCCATAGTTCAGGATACACCGGGAGTTACGCGAGACAGAATTTATGCCGATATCAACTGGCTGGATTACAATTTCACTCTGATAGACACAGGAGGAATTGAGCCGGAGTCAGACAATATTATACTTAAGAGCATGAGAGAACAGGCAGAGATAGCCATAGAGACAGCGGACGTCATCCTGTTCATGACGGATGTCAGACAGGGAATGGTTGATGATGATGCCAAGGTTGCCGATATGCTCAGAAGATCCAAGAAACCTATAGTTCTCGTTGTCAACAAGGTAGACAGCTTTGAAAAGTTCATGCCGGATGTGTATGAGTTCTATAATCTTGGACTTGGAGATCCACATCCTATATCAGGTTCATCCAGACTTGGAATAGGAGATATGCTCGATGAGGTGGTATCACACTTCAATGAGTCTGCAAAGGATGACACGGAGGATGAGAGACCTAGAATCGCCATCATAGGAAAGCCAAACGTAGGAAAATCTTCTATAATTAATAAGCTTCTCGGTGAGGACAGGGTTATTGTATCAGATATAGCCGGAACCACAAGAGATGCCGTGGATACAGAGATCGTCAGAAATGGCAGAGAATATGTATTCATAGACACAGCGGGACTCAGACGAAAGAGCAAGATTAAAGAGGATATAGAGAGATACAGTATCATAAGAACAGTATCAGCGGTTGAGAGATGTAATGTTGCAGTCCTCGTAATAGACGCAACGGAGGGAATAACCGATCAGGATGCCAAGATCGCGGGAATCGCACATGATCGTGGCAAGGGAATGATAATAGCTGTGAACAAATGGGATGCCATCGAGAAGAATGACAAGACCATATATAAGTTTACAGAGGAGATCAGAAACAAGCTTTCATACATGCCGTATGCGGAGCTGCTCTTCATATCAGCCCAGACCGGACAGAGACTTCCAAAGCTGTTCGAGACCATAGATGCTGTTATAGAGAATCATTCACTCCGCATAGCTACTGGTGTTCTGAATGAGATTATGAGTGAGGCGGTTGCTATGCAGCAGCCACCATCAGATAAGGGTAAGAGACTTAAGCTCTATTATATTACCCAGGTGTCAGTTAAACCTCCTACATTTGTCATATTTGTAAATGACAAGGAGCTTATGCATTTCTCATATACACGTTATATAGAGAACAGGATAAGAGAATCCTTTGGATTCAGAGGTACACCTCTAAAATTCATAATCAGGGAGAGGAAAGAGAAGTAGTCATGGAGATGTTGATTAGGGCTATATGTCTGGTTGGGGGCTATGGAGTAGGACTCATTCAGACAGCGTATATTTACGGCAGGATAAAAGGTGTTGATATAAGAAAGTATGGAAGTGGAAATGCGGGAACGACAAATGCACTGAGAGTTCTTGGAAAGAAAGCTGGACTGATAGTTTTCCTGGGGGATTTCCTCAAAGGAATAATCGCCTGCTCACTGACACATATCATACTTGGCCAGCTAGGTATAGGTAATGCATACATGTTCGTACTGTATACAGGACTTGGAGTTGTGCTTGGTCATAACTTCCCATTCTATATGCAGTTCAAGGGCGGCAAGGGAATTGCTGCCAGCGGCGGAATGATAGTAGGTCTGTGGGACTGGAGATTGGTAGTGATACTCCTTGCAGCGTTCGTTATAAGTGTTGTGATAACAAGATATGTATCGGTTGGATCACTTACGATCATGATCGGATTCTTCATATTATACACAGTATTTGCAATTCATGGAGATTATAATTTCACATCGAATGCAAAAATGATCGAAGGAATAATCATGGCGGGAATCATAGCCGGAATGGCCGTGATAAGACATTGGCAGAATATCAAGAGACTGATAGCGGGAACGGAGAATAAGTTGTCGTTTGGTTCTAAGAAGGCTTGATGGAAAGCGGAAGCGAATAGAGAGTTATTGAATCCCCTCCTTACTGGATAAAACAGGAAGGAGGGGATTTTTTGTAGTGAGCAACGTTTTATAGATGTCTGGATAAAACAAAATCAGATAACATAATGAGTATACATAAAACCGAGATTATGGTTATGTGATATTTATACGCAGTGAAATGTGTATTAAAAACTGTTGATTAGAATAATGTGAGTTTACATAACTAGCCCAAAATCTAAAAATACAGTAAAAATTTGCAAAAACATCCATGTATTGTCACTATAGACTGGATTAAATGATGAAAAAAAGTTAAAATAGAAAAAAATGATTCAAGGATTGAAAAAAGAAATATAAATATTTTGGAGGTATTTTACGATGAAAATAGGTGTTCTCGGAGCAGGTGGATGGGGTTCTGCACTTGCTAATCTGCTGGCAGGAAATGGACACGAGGTTATAGTGTGGTCTATAGATGAGAGAGAGGTTGCCATGCTCAAGGAATTTCATGAGCAGAGAGACAGACTTCCGGGTGTTATACTTAACAGCAGTATTGAATATACAACAGATGCGTCAAAGGCTGTTATTGGTCAGAAGATGATAGTGTGCGCAGTGCCTTCTCCGTTTGTCAGAAGCACAGCAAAGAACATCGCTGACAAGGTGAGCAACGGACAGCTTATCGTGAATGTCAGCAAGGGAATAGAAGAGTCCACACTCAAGGCTCTCGTGGAGATCATTGAGGAAGAAATCCCACAGGCTAAGGTGGCTGTCCTTTCGGGTCCGTCACATGCAGAGGAAGTAGGCCGCGGAATACCTACAACGGTAGTTGCCGGTGCCCGTGATATAGAGATTGCAAAGACGATCCAGAACGCATTTATGAACGATTATTTCAGGGTATATACAAGCACTGATGTGACTGGTATTGAGCTGGGTGGTTCAGTGAAGAATGTAATAGCTCTGGCAGCCGGAATATCAGATGGACTTGGACTTGGCGACAACACGAAGGCTGCTCTTATGACCAGAGGAATGGCGGAGATCATGAGACTTGGACTTGCCATGGGCGCAGATGTCAAGACGCTGTCAGGACTTTCAGGAATGGGAGATCTTATAGTTACATGTACATCCAAGCACAGCCGTAACAGGAATGCCGGATATCTCATCGGTCAGGGTAAGACCTATGAGGAAGCTATGGCGGAGGTCAAGATGGTTGTTGAGGGTGTTTATTCTGCCAAGGCAACACTGGCACTTGCCAGGGAGCATGGGGTTGAGATGCCTATCGTTGAAGCAGTCAATAACGTATTATTTAATGGCATGACGGCAAAAGAGGCTCTCACAGAGCTTCTCAACAGAGACAGAAAGAGTGAATTGTAATCGATTATATTTTATATGTTTGATATATTTCGATAGATTATGCTGCCGAAGAATAGTAGTACAAAATCAACTAATAATTAAACGATAAAGTAAATGTGAACAAAAAAGCAACAGAAAACTGTTCTTTTTGTTCACAAACTGTTTACAATTACCATGTGTTATGATAAATTTAAAGCAAGTGTGTAAGTCGAAAAATAATTAGAAAAGAGGTATTACAATGGCAAAAACTACGAAAAAGCTTATAGCACTGCTGCTGGCGGTAGTTATGATAACTACGTTGATTTCGCCTTCTAATTATAGTTGGTCCAATGCGGCCGAGACGAGAGGGGGAGACGCATACGCCACGGCTACTGATTCGATAGCAATGCTGTCGAGTGCAGCAGTAACCGGAAATCTTGAAGATTATATTACTGGAGCTACGATTGCTGATAAAGCAGGTAATATATATGGTAGCAGTTCCAGACCGTCCACAACGCCGCTTCCTGTAGATCCAAATGATCCTACAAAAGCCGGTGTAGATATCCAGATGTCTATGGATATAGTGTTTCCGGAAAATGTTGTTAATAGCATAGTGGAGTCTGGTGAAGATGCAACATTTACTTATACGATGCCGGATACCATAAAGTTTAATTCCGATATTCTGAATGAGAATATAACTGATGGAAGTGGTAACAGGATCGGTTCGTATTCAGTTGTGAACGGAGTCCTTACTGCGACGATCGATCATACAGCACTCGAGGGGGGAGCCCAGCTCAAGGCTTTCTTCAAGGCGTGGATCGATATGGATCTCACAAAGTACAATGAGAAAAACCAGGTCGAGAACAAATTCACAAGCACTGTGATTGTGACTGTGGATGTGGATTTCAAGCCTGATGTGGATGTGAAGAAGACCGCATCCGAGGGTAGAGTTACAGATCCTAAGGATGGATATGTATACTTTGACTATACCGTAGAAGTTTCATCCAATCATGGAAGTGCCAGTGAGGATCTGAACTTTAGTGATGTTATAGCCAACGACATAGCAGGTGTCATACCTGAAGTTACAGATATAAAGGTGATTAAGTCTGACAACACAGACTGCAGCTCATCACTCACATATAACAGTAGTACCTCTACTATAGAAGGAACTCTTCCTGCACTCGGTGCAAAGGAGTCATATAAGATAACCTATACAGTAAAGAGTAAAGTCGATGATCTTTCTCAGGACGTGATCAATCTGAACCAGAGCAATATTGCAGAGGCTAAGAATTCAAAGGTTGATGATAAGGATCAGACCAACAAGGGCTACAAATATGTGAAGGACGGTGCCACAGATCTCAAGGTTACAAAATCCTCAGATGGTGTGAGCATTGATCCTGACGATCACAAGATAGTTTACAAATACAAGGTTATAGTAAGTTCTGAGTATGGAAGCGATGGTGATATTACACTTGATGATATTCTTGCAAATGAACTTGACTCAAAACTTGGATCTGATGCCAAGAGAACAGTACAGAATGTTACATGCAAGCTCAAGGACAGCAACGGACAGTACACGGATGTCACAGCAAATGGATATGTGACTCCTGCAACAGGAACCATAGGAAATGGTGAAACAGTTATAAATGGAAAGCTTCCGAAGCTTGACGCTAATTCACAGTATGAGATCACATACGAGGTTATTGTCTCAGATATTGCCGATGACATCGGAAGCATAAATGTACACAATAAGAATTGTGTAGACGTGTCAGATGATTCACATGACGAGCATACTGATAACGACAGCAGTACATGGTACAATGCCGGCAAGTCTACAGCATCCATAAGTAAGACCGGTTCACTGTCAGGTGACAAGTCAACCATAACATGGACAGTAACCGTGAATGCGGATAAGAAGAAGAATCTGACAGGAATGTCAGTATCGGATATACTCACAAAGAATGGGACAGAGCTCACAGACGAAAAGACGTGCAGCGTATCCATAAATGACACAGATGTTTCAACCACTATCAATCTTCCTGCAAGCTTTGTGGAAGAGAATGGTAAACTTTATTTGACGGATGGAACTTCAAGGGTTGATGTGACAGAGAACAAATCCAAGATCGTGTT
Organism: Coprococcus aceti; assembly: GCF_025567285.1. NCBI lineage: Bacteria > Bacillati > Bacillota > Clostridia > Lachnospirales > Lachnospiraceae > Coprococcus > Coprococcus aceti. The sequence goes on along the minus strand of NZ_JAOQJT010000002.1, from coordinate 277,041 downwards.
CACCTACACAACAGATTCATCCAAGCTTGATAAGCTGACTGATGTTTATAAGAATGTAGCGACAATAGAGAAGAACGGAGTTACGGACAGCGCCGAGGCGACTGTAGAGGTGGCCGGTGATTCAGTAAAGAAGGAATTCGTATCAGAGACGGAGAACGATGATACATATACCCTTGCATGGAAGTCTACAATATCTGGCGTTGACAAGCTCAATGCGAATGATACATATACTGACTCTGTAACATATGATAATGGAGCACTTCCAAAGCATTACTTTACGGCAGATCAGATAAACGGACTTACAATAGCTGGCCTCACAGAGGGAGTTGACTACAAGGTAAAGGTAACATACGCTGACTTCTCAAATGTATGGGCACCAACGCTTTCAACTATTGACAGCGTTGCAGATGTTCCGGCATCATCTGATAACTACATAATAGGATATACAATAGAATTCCTCAGAGATATAACAGGCACGGAGGAGACCCCGATAGATTATGTTATCACATATAATACGACAGTAAAGTCTGACAGCAAGTATACGGCAGTCAACAAGGGTACTCTTACTATTGATGGTTCATCCAAGACATCACAGGATTCACATCCTGTATCTGGAATAACGAAGGGGTCTGTTGTAGAGAAGTACAGCTACACTAATGGTACTGATGAGAAAGAAAGCATTGTAGTATATGACAAGGCTAACAATGTGTTCGTATATAAGGTAGTTCTCAACGGTGACTTTGCGTATGGAGATGGAGACAGACTTTCCTTTACAGATACACTTCCTGCAGGAACTGAGCTCGATACTACATACCTTAAGAGTGATATGCTTCCAGAGGGTGTAGGAGAGACTATTGGCCATGCTGGAATATATTTTGTTTCTTATTATGCAGATAATAAGACGAGACCTCAGACAGGTGCAAATAATTATATAGAGAACTTTAATGTGGCAAGCAACAGTATTAGTTTTGACATAAAGTCACTTGAGTTTTATACCAGAAATGTCAAGGTTGTTGTCTACTATGCAGTCAAGGTCACAAAGGATATATCATCCGTTGTTGGTGGCAGTGACGTGGAATTCACCAACAATTGTTCGGCAACAGTTGTCAGAACCGACGGTTCAACTAAGACCAAGGATGACAGCGCAAAGGTTACTGTGACTGGACCGAATATTACCAAAACTGCAGGAAACTATGATAATGACACCAACAGTATTGAATATACTGTGCATATCAATGAGAAGGGTGAGGCTCTTGGCAATACAGGATCCATAACTGTAGTTGACAAGTATGACTACAGCAATGCGGATGCAGTAAAGAGAGTATTTATCAAGGATGGTTCGTTTAAGCTTCTGTACGCAGATACAGGCGCTGAAGTTCCGGCGGACAAATACAGCTATACATATGCAGATGATACGACAGCTAAGATGTCTACACTGACACTCACCATGCCGGATGAGACAAAGTTTATTCTGAAGTATACATATACTCTTGTATATACAGGTAAGCTTACAGCGGATGTTAAGAACAGCGTTGGTATTCTTGGATCTACAAGTTCGGCAGATTCGTCATCAACGGACACGAACATCAATGATCAGGATTCATCAATGGGAACTGATACAGAGCAGTTTAATCTTTCGATAATAAAAACTGACTCTATAATGACAGGAATCAAGCTTGCTGGTGCGAAGTTTGCGCTTTACAGATATGGTGATCCAAACAACAGTGCAGACACTAACTGGAATCTCATGGTACCTGGAAGCGATGAGGAAAGAGTAACTAACGAACAGGGAAGACTTACATTATCAAGTTTGTATTATAATTACTATTACAAGCTTATAGAGGTGGAAGCACCAGAGGGTTATGAGAAGCTCACAGATCCTATATACATATATGAGAACAATATCTCATCCAGCCTGACAGGACCGAAACCTGCTGAGGTGACAACTGATTCTATCTCAGACATAGTCCTTGACAGCAAAGGTTCACAGGATTATACACTGCCAGTAGATAACACTCCTGAGAACAGAAAGATAACTGTTAAAAAGGTATGGAAGGATGCTGCAGGTGGAACACTGAAGGATATTCCGGTTGACAGTATAACAGTTAAGATCTATGCATCAACTAATCCATCAAGTTACGACAAGAACACAGATCCTGTTGTAAAGACAATTACCTTAAATAGTGCAAATAAGTGGACAAGCGATGAGATAGAGCTTAAAGTAGCTGATGCAAATGGCAACTACCTCTACTACTTTGCAGAAGAGGATTTCGATAATGCTGATTACCAGGTCACAATAAGTAATAATGGAACAGCAACCGGAACGATCACCATCACGAACACCAACACAAAGGTGACAAATGAGACGATCGATATTCCTGTAACCAAGAAGTGGGATGACAGCGACAACATTCTGTCAGCAAGACCAAAGAACATCAAAGTTACACTTGCCACAGAGGATGCGGCGGGCAATATAACAAAGATCGTTGACAAGACACTTACACTCAATGATTCAAATAACTGGAGTGGAACATTTACAGATCTTGATAAGAAGGATGCCGATGGCAATCTTATCAACTACACTGTAGATGAGGATGACGTAGAAGGATATACAAGCGATGTTCAGCTCACAAAGGATGAGAACGATGTAGTTACCGCTGCAACGATCACAAACAAGCTGAATGTTGGAAGCCTTGTTATCACGAAGTTCTTCAGCGGAGACCTCGATGATACAAAGCTTACAGATGCACAGAAGAAGCAGATCACATTTACAATATCAGGCCCTGAGGGATACAAGGGACCTACAATCGTAACATATGATCAGTTTTACTTAGGAAGCTACGTTATCAATAATGCTCCATATGGAAAATACACTGTAACAGAGACAGGTGCAGCGTTTGATGGATATACACATAAAGTTACATATACTGTAGGTTCATCAACAGGCAATACGGCTGCGGATGTTGTTATTTCATCATCGTCATCATCACTTGTGACTGTGGCGAATGAATACAAGGCATTTATCACGGTAAGTGGAACCAAGGTTTGGGATGACAATAATAATCAGGATGGCAAGAGAGCTGAGGATATTAAAGTCCGTCTTATGAATGGAACGACTGAGGTCGCAAGTAAGACGGTTACCCCTGATGCGTCAGGTAACTGGTATTTCAGCTTTGCTGATCTTCCAAAGTACGATGATAACGGCAATGAGATAGCTTATACCGTTAAAGAGGATGCGGTTGCGGGTTATGATACCAAGATAACCGGCGACGTGAAGACTGGATTTGTCATCACCAACAGTCATACACCTGAGACAATTGATATCAGCGGAACAAAGACATGGAATGATGCAGATAACCAGGACGGAAAGAGAGCTCCTGAGATTACAGTAAGACTTCTTGCAAATGGCAATGAGGTTGCTTCAAAGAAGGTTTCAAAGAATGATAACTGGAAGTACAGTTTCACAGATCTTCCTAAGTATGACAACGGATCAGAGATCGTGTATACAATAACAGAGGATGCTGTTAAAGATTATACAACTTTGATAGATGGATATAACATCACCAACAGCTACACACCTGGTAAGACAAGCATTTCAGTGACAAAGGTTTGGGATGATAACAATAATCAGGATGGCAAGAGAGAAACCAGTGTTAAGGTCAAGCTCCTTGCTGATGGATCAGATGTTGCAGATTCAGAAGTAACACTGAATGCCGATAACAACTGGACAAACACATGGAACGATATTCCACTTAAGTCCGGCGGTAAGGATATAACATATACTGTTGAAGAGACAAGCAATGTGCCAGGATATAAGGCTGAAGTTACAGGAGATGTCAAGACAGGTTTCACTGTTACCAATAGTCATACACCTGAGACGATAGATATCGATGGAATAAAGACCTGGAATGATGCAAATGATCAGGATGGTAAGAGACCTAAGAGCATCACAGTAAATCTCCTTGCAAATGGTCAGACTTACAAGACAAAGACTGTTACAGAGGCAGAAGGTTGGAAGTACAGCTTTACAGGTCTTCCAAAGTACAGCAATGGTCAGGAGATAAAGTATACCATCACAGAGGACAGTGTGGAGGGATATACAGCAGCTCCAAATGGTTATGATATTACAAACACACATGTTCCAGAGACTACAGATGTCAATGTCACGAAGATCTGGGATGACGCTGGAAATCAGGACGGCAAGAGGGCAAAAGAAATCACTGTCAAATTATTTGCTGATGGCACAGAGGTTGCCGGTTCAGAGGTAACTCTTAAAGAGGACAACAACTGGACGTATACATGGAAAGATCTTGCAGTTTATAAGAACGGTACAGTTATAGGTTATACAGTAGATGAGACAGCCACAGTAACCGGATATACGAAGAAGGTCACGGGTGATGCCAAGACAGGATTTGTAATAACCAACAGCTACACACCAGAGACCATCAATATAGCTGGTACAAAGACATGGGATGATGCAAACAATCAGGATAGAAAGAGACCTGAGAGCATAACTGTAAATCTTCTTGCGGATGGTCAGTTATACAAGACAAAGACTGTTACAGCTGAGGAAGACTGGAAGTATAGTTTCAAAGATCTTCCAAAGTATAGCAGTGGCAACAAGATAGTTTATACCATTACAGAGGATGCGGTCGGTGATTATGCTACTGTAATAGACGGATATAACATTACAAACACATATACACCGGCAAAGACAAGTGTATCAGTCACAAAGAGCTGGGATGATGCAAACAATCAGGACAGAAAGAGACCTACGAGTGTAAAGGTTCAGCTGCTTGCGAACGGAATAGCAGTAGATGGCTCAGAGACTATATTAAAAGCAGATAACAACTGGACACATACATGGACAGATCTTGACGTGAACAAGGATGGAGCTGCGATAGCTTACACTGTAGAAGAAACAGATATTACTGAAGGATATACTCCAGTGATAACCGGAGATATGACAACAGGATACACAGTTACGAACAGCTACACACCAGAGACGACATCAGTAAAGGGCGTTAAGATCTGGGACGACGGTGAGAATCAGGATGGTATCAGACCTCCAAGTATCACAGTCAACCTGATTGCAAACGGAACAAAGATCAAGAGTCTTGAAGTCACAGCAGCAAATGACTGGAAGTTTAGTTTTACAGACCTTCCTAAATATGCAGATGGATCAGAGATAACATACGAAGTAACTGAGGATGCTGTTTCCGAATACACTACAGCTGTGACAGGAGACGCAGAAAACGGATATACATTTACCAATAGTCACACGCCTGAAACGATCAATATAGAAGGAACAAAGACCTGGAACGATGCAAACGATCAGGATGGCAAGAGACCAGGAAAGATTACGGTAAATCTTCTTGCAGATGGAGACATATATGCTACGAAGGAAGTAACTGAGGCAGATGGTTGGAAGTACAATTTCACGGATCTTCCAAAGTACAAAAATGGCAATAAAATCACGTACACCATCACAGAGGATACTGTTGAGGACTATCAGACACTTGTCAACGGATATGATATCACGAACAGTTATACGCCAGGAAAGACAAGTGTATCAGTTACAAAGACCTGGGATGATGCTGATAACCAGGATGGCAAGAGAGCTAGAAATATAAAAGTAAGACTTCTTGCCGACGGAAACGTAGTTGCAGATTCTGAGGTGGATCTCAGTGATGCCAACAACTGGAGTCATACATGGAGTGATCTTGATATCAACAAGAATGGATCACCTATTGAATATACTGTTGAAGAGATTACATCGGTTGAAGGATATGCAACAGTTATCACAGGATCTGCGAAGACCGGTTATATCATCAAGAACAGTTACACACCAGAGACAACTTCAATAAGTGGTAAGAAGATATGGAATGATGCAAATGATCAGGATGGTAAGAGACCAGGAAAGATCACAGTAAATCTTCTTGCAAACGGAGTGAAGGTGGCTGATAAGGAAGTTACAGCTGCGAACGGCTGGAAGTACAGCTTTACAGATCTTCCAAAGTACGCAGGTGGCAACGAGATCACATACGGTATCACAGAAAATGCTGTTGAGGATTATCAGACACTTGTAAATGGATATGATATCACGAACAGTTACACACCAGGAAAGACAAGTGTATCAGTTACAAAGGCTTGGGATGATGCCGACAATCAGGACGGCAAGAGAGAGAGTTCAGTAAAGGTTGAACTCCTTGCTGATGGAACTCCTGTCGCTGGATCAGAAACAACTCTCAGTGCTGACAACAACTGGACATATACATGGGCAGGACTTGATGTCAAGAAGAGCGGTGTGAATATCGTCTACAGTGTAAGAGAGATAACCGCAATTGATGGATATACAACCACAGTCACAGGCGATGCTGAGACAGGATTCACAATAAAGAACAGCTATACACCAGAGACGACATCAGTGAGCGGCAGCAAGACATGGGATGATGCGGACGATCAGGATGGCAAGAGACCTGGAAATATCAAGGTAAACCTTCTTGCAGATGGCAGCGTATATGCTACAAAGACGGTAACCGAGGCAGAAAATTGGGAGTATAGTTTTACAAATCTTCCAAAGTATAGAGATGGTGGAATTCAGATCAAGTATTCTGTATCTGAGGTTGATGTACCAGAATATACAGGTGAGGTTACAGGTTATAATATCACGAACAGTTACACACCGGGAAAGACAAGTGTATCAGTTACAAAGAAGTGGAGTGATAATGATAACCAGGACGGCAAGAGAACACCTAGCGTAATGGTTCGTCTTCTGGCTGATGGACATGTTGTAGCTGGCTCTGGGGTAACGCTCAGCAAGGCAAATAACTGGACACATACATGGAATGCTCTTGACGAGAAGAAAAATGGACAGACCATCGACTACACAGTTGAGGAGACTACAACTATAGATGGTTACACAACAGTCATAACAGGAAATGCAGCTGATGGATATGTGGTTGACAATCAGCACACACCTGAGACGATCAATGTATCAGGCACTAAGACGTGGGTTGATGACGATGATCACGATGGTCAGAGACCAGATTCAATAACAGTTAAGCTTCTTGCAGATGGTACTGTTATAAAGAGCCTCGTGGTTACAGCAGATACTGATTGGAATTACAGCTTTACAGATTTACCAAAGTACAAAGATAATGGAACCCTGATCAAGTATTCTGTATCAGAGAATGCTGTTTCGGGATACAAGGCATCTGTTACTGGATATGACATAACAAACACATACAAGCCAAATGTTATAAAACTTACCAAGACCATAAATGGAGATATTACAGCAGATGATGCAGCGGCAAATGTAACGTTCAATGTTACAAACAATGCAGGCTACAGTAAGATCATAAAGCTTACAGACTCTGAGGTGGCAAAGCTTGGAAATGGCAAGTATGAGATAACTCTTGTAAATATGCCGGATGGTACATATACAGTTGAGGAAACATCATATGCATATGATGGAGCAGCGGTAACAGTCAGCTATACTGTGGATGGAATAGACGGTGAAGGAACAGAGGCATCCGGAATAACACTTATTGGTGGAAATACAGCCGATGTAGAGTTCGTTGATACCTACAAGCTTGGCACTGTCAAGTTCACTAAGGCTGGACTTTATAAGGAGTCATGTGCTGAAGACCCTGATGATGTAAAAATGCTTGATGGTGTAGAGTTTGCGCTCTATGAGGGTACAGATACAGAGTGTGAGAATCCTGTAATGACAGCAACAAGTGTAAATGGTGTTGTGACATTCAAGGATCTTAAGATTGGTACGTATCTTGTAAAAGAGAGTAAGACTATCGGAGATTATATTATCGATAACACAGTCTACACAGCAGAGGTAACAGAGGCAAACATTGACACTTATGCAGTGTTAAATGGTGTTCAGGATAACACACTGATAAATGATCTTCCTAGAACAGATCTCAAGATAGAGAAGGTTGCAGAGGAGAACAATGGCATAAAGCTTCCAAATTCAGTATACGGACTCTACAAGGAGAACGAGAATGGTGAGGAAGAGTTTGTCGCTAAGGCTACAACAGACAGCAACGGAGTTCTCAAGTTTGACGGTATTTTGATCGGCACAGAGTATACGATCAGAGAGATACAGGCGCCGGATGGATACTATGTATCTGAACAGCCAATATCAATCAAGTTCAAGAAAGATGAGAACGGAAAGATTACAGTTGAATCATTTGACGGTGGTTTTAATACTGACACAGGTAAAGTCACAGCCAGAGTTGATGAGAATGGAAACATTACATGGCTTGAACCTTCAGTAAAATACAGCTTTGAGAAAGTAGATGAGGAGGGTGTTCCTGTAAAGGGCGCAACACTTCGACTCGAGGATGCTGATGGAAAACTCATTGATGAGTGGGTAACAGATGGCAGTGCGCATGAAGTCAACAATGTACTTGTAATTGGCAAGATCTATGCACTCATAGAGGTTAAGGCTCCTTCGGGCTATGACAAGGCTGATGATATACTGTTCACAGTTTCTGATGATAAGGTTGCAGCTGGCGAGGATATTGTTGTTACTATCACAATGGTTGATAAGAAGACAACAACGACCGAGACTACGGAAACCACAGAGACAACCGAGACAACACAGACAACTGAGACTACTGAAATAACAACAGAGGACAAGAACAAGCCGGATACTGGTGACAGAGCTCCTGTTGTACCAATAGCAGTTGTGCTCTTAATAAGTCTTGCCGGATGCGGTGTTATTGTGGCATCTAAAAAGAGAAAAGATAATCAGAGCAGCAAGTAATACAAAGCTGTGACATGTCCCCCGGGAATATCACCTTATATGGTGGTATTCTGGGGGATTTTTTTGTTCATAAAACAGCAGTTACATTCATATGCTATATATAGAAAATGACCGTAGATCTGTTGTGTTTACAGTAATATAATTATGTAAATAAATAGCATGTCAGGAGGATGTATGGAGGAGTATCAGGTATATCAGGATATCAAGGCGAGAACAAACGGAGAAATATACATCGGCGTAGTTGGACCGGTGAGAACAGGAAAATCCACATTTATAAAAAGATTTATGAACCAGATGGTTATTCCTAACATTTCAGGGGAAAATGACAGGCAGCTTGCACAGGATGAACTGCCGCAGTCGGCATCAGGAAAGACCATAATGACGACTGAGCCAAAATTTATACCAAAGGAAGCTGTATCAATCAATGTTGCTGACAATCTGGATATGAAGGTAAAGATGATCGATTGCGTGGGATATGTCGTCAAGGATGCCGAGGGTCAGTTTGAGGATGGCAAGGAGAGAATGGTGAGAACGCCGTGGTTTGACTATGACATTCCGTTTTCCAAGGCGGCGGAGATAGGCACAAACAAGGTTATAAATAACCATTCAACTGTTGGGATTGTTGTGACCACGGATGGCAGCTTTGGTGAGCTTCCGAGGGAGAGCTATCTTGAAGCTGAGCAGAAGACTGTTGATGAGCTGAAGGCCATTGGGAAGCCATTTGTCATTCTTCTCAACACCGACAAACCATCCAGCAGTCAGACGGCCGCGCTCTCGGCAGAAATGAGCGATACATATGGTGCAAGTGTTATTCCGGTAAACGTGGAGCAGCTCAGAGAATCGGATATTACATATATTTTTACAGAACTTCTTATGAGCTTCCCTGTCACATCTATATATTTTGAGATACCGAAATGGCTTGAGGTTGTCGATGATGACAATGAGATCAAGAGCAGCGTTATATGTGATGCAGTCCAGATAATGGCGGCTGCAGACAGCCTGAGGGATATCGATCATATGGACTACCCTGAGAATGAATATGTCAAGAGATATAAGTGTTCCAGCATAAATATGGCGGATGGATGTGTGAATATAAACGTCGATATCTACGATAATTATTATTACGCAATGCTGTCAGATATGATGGGCGCAGATATAACAAACGAGTACGATTTTATCACTGAGCTCAAATCCATGGCAGATAATCGTAAGTATTGTGTGAGTGTCATGGGAGCGCTTGAGCAGGTGAACAATGGAGGTTATGGCCTCGTTATGCCGGATAAGTCGAATGTCCAGCTCGGAAGTCCTGAGGTTATAAAGACCGGAGGAAAATTTGGAGTGAAGATATCGGCGAGCGCGCCATCGGTACATATGATCAAGGCGAATATCACCACCGAGATCATGCCTCTTGTGGGAAGCAAGGAGCAGGCGGATGATCTTGTCACATACATATCTGACAACAGCGATGATGGAGATATGTGGGGAGTTAATATATTTGGCAAGACCATAGAACAACTCGTTGACGATGGACTTAACAACAAGGTCAGCAAGATAGGTGCGGAGAGTCAGCAGAAGCTTCAGAATACCATGGAGAAGATCGTAAATGACGGAAATGGCGGAATGGTGTGCATAATAATATAAGATTGCATATTTATGGCAGGCTATGTTAAAATGTCTAAGGTGTTCTGGTGGATGCCTTAGACATTTGATTGTCCGGGCATGGAACATTATGGTGGTTATCAATTCAGGATGGAGACGTACATATGTCTGCGATAGATGTAAAGCTTAATGTATTTGAGGGTCCACTGGATCTTCTTTTGCATTTGATAGAGAAAAACAAAGTCAATATATACGATATTCCGATCGTCACTATCACAGAGCAGTATCTGGAATATGTGAACAACATGGAGGAAGAAGATCTTGACGTCATGAGCGAATTTCTGGTCATGGCGGCGACTCTGATCAAGATCAAGTCCAAGATGCTCCTGCCGAAGGATGAGGAGGATCCTGAGGATGAAGAGGATCCTAGAGAAGAGCTCGTCAGACGACTGCTTGAGTACAAGATGTACAAGTATGCTGCCGGTGAACTGAAGGATCTGGAGATTGAGGGAAACAAGGTATTTTTCAAGAAGGCGACCATACCGGCTGAGGTGAAGAATGTCAAGCAGGAGGTCGATCCTTATGAGTTGATCTCCAAGGCTGATGTGGATCTCCAGAAGCTCAATGAGATATTCAAATCGGTTATGCGTAAGCAGGTCGACAAGGTAGATCCGATACGAAGCAAATTCAAAGAGATCGAGAGGGAGGAGATTTCCCTTGAGGAGAAGATGGCGGAGGTAAGAGAAGAAGTCAGAGGACTGGAGGGCATAAACTTCAGGACACTGCTTGAGATGCAGGCATCAAAGATGAATATCATAGTCACATTCCTTGCCATACTTGAGCTTATGAAGATAGGCGCAATAGCGATCAGACAGGAAGATATATTCGGAGAGATAATCATTGATTCTCTGGATACTATATAGAGATGAGGTAACGATGAATAACGAAGATTTACAGAATGAGGAAATAGATGAAGTAAATACCCCTTCAGAAGAGAATGAGGAGGCCAGGACGGACAAGGAGTACAGTGACGATTATCTCACATCCGCCATCGAGGCTATACTTTTCTCAGTGGGTGAGTCTGTATCGATCGACAGACTTGCCTCAGCTCTTGAGATGGACAAGAGGAAGCTTACAAAGCAGCTTGAGGGTATCATATATAATTACAACAACAGCGACAGGGGTATCAGGATCATAGATCTTGACGGTTCGCTTCAGCTCTGTACGCGCAACGAATACTATGGAATTCTCGCCAAGGTTGTCAATACACCGAAGAAGCTTTCCCTCACGGATGTTGTTCTTGAGACTTTGTCTATAATTGCATACAAACAGCCGATAACAAGGCCCGAGATCGAGGCTATAAGAGGAGTTTCATGTGTACATGCCATAAACAAGCTTATAGAGTACAATCTCGTGCAGGAGGTTGGAAGACTTGATGCTCCTGGACGACCTATCATGTTTGGAACAACAGAGGAATTCCTCAGATGCTTTGGAGTGTCATCGACAAATGATCTTCCGATGATAAGCCCTGATAAGATAGAGGACTTCAAGAAAGAAGCGCTGGAGGAAGCAGATTTCACGCTCAGTGTAGATACGACATCCGAAGAATAACAGACATGTTCCTGTAATATAATATCATGACCAATATTATGAGGATATGACGGTATATGCATATGTTTTCTACAGGAAAAAGATCACGCATAAGGCGGTTTATGTTGCTTGTTGCAGCCTGGACTGCAGCAAGTCTGGTAATACAGTTTCTCGTTGGTAACAATATATTTATAAAAGCGTATGCTGAGGAAGACAATACAGCGGATGTACAGCTATTTGCCAGAAATGCGATTCTGCTGGATGGGGAGACTGGAGATATACTATATGACAAATGTAGTGATGAGCACAGGCCCAACGCCAGCACGACCAAGATACTTACATGTATACTTGCAATCGAGTGCGGGAATCTGGCGGATGATGTGACAGCTTCATCCTATGCATCCAAGATGCCTGAGGTCAGACTTGGGGTTCGTGACGGCGAGAAGTACACACTTGAAGACATGTTGTACGCCATGATGCTCGAGAGCTACAACGACGCCGCTGTAGTCATAGCAGAACATATCGGTGGCAGTGTACAGCACTTTGCGGAGATGATGAACGCAAAGGCTGAGGAGATAGGCTGCCATTCTACATATTTTATCACGCCAAATGGTCTGGATGCCCAGGACGAAAATGGCGTCCATGGCACCTCTGCGGAGGATCTTGTCAGGATCATGAGGTATTGTATTCTTATTTCACCCCAAAAGGATGAATTTCTGAAGATTACCCGAACAAAATCATACACATTCACTGATAATACCGGAAATAGAACATTTGCATGCATTAATCACAATGCATTTCTCGATATGATGCCATGCGCATTGTCAGGAAAGACCGGCTTTACCTGCGATGCTGGATATTGCTATATAGGAGCTGCGGAGGTTGAGGGACATACATATATATGGGCTCTCCTTGGCTGCGGATGGCCGAATAATAAGACTTATAAATGGAAAGATTCCAGGGCGCTTGTGGCATTTGCGCAGGAACACACCATATACACGGAGCTTAAGGCGCCTGCTTCGCCTGACATCAGGATAACATATTCATCGGGCTCGTCGGCAGATGGAAGCACAGCGACAAAATGCAGGCTGAACAGGACTGTGACAGCATCTGAAGGTAGTATACAGTATGTATACAAAGTCGCGGATACATTAAAGGCACCTGTGCATAAAGGCGCTGTGGCCGGTTCGCTTGAAGTGTACCTGGACGATGAACTTATAGATGTTGAGAATGTTATTGTGTCCGAGGAGATAGCAGATGTGACATTTAAGGATGAGATAATAAAAGTTTTATATCGTGCTGCAATGTAACATTTGCCTGGCACAGGCATATCCTAAATTATCAATAATATAAGGGCGGTGCACTGAGGTATGGATATGGATTGTGTATACTACGTGGTAGGCGGTGACAGGAGAAGCTGCTATATGTCTCTCAGTCTGGCGGAGAAAGGCAGTAATGTGTTTCATTTCGATCCATATGATGCCGATCTGCTGAGACATTCGCCGGTCACCATTATTTCGGGGGCTTCAGGAGTGGGCTTTCGCAGACTGATAGAGGGCGAATGTGCGTCTCCATCTGTAGAAATGCTGAAAGCTATCATTCTTCCTGTGCCTGTTACGAGGGATGGTGAATTTGTCAACGGCAGAACCCTTCTCACTGTGAACAGCATTCTGGAATGCAGCAAGGAATTTGACATTGTGTTTGGAGGCGGGATAGGCAAATATATGTCTGATACAAACGAAAATAGTCCTTATGTATTTGATTTTCTTGCAGATGATGTTGTGGCCGAGAGAAATGCAGTTGCAACCGCGGAGGGGGCAGTCTGCGATGCGGAGGAGCTGTCTGATATTAATATAGACGGAAGCGTATGTCTGGTGACGGGATTTGGCAAATGTGCCAGGGTTCTTGCCGAAAGGCTTGCATCCTGGGGAGCAGATGTAATAGTTATGGCAAGACGTCCAAAGCAGAGGAGTGATGCGGCGCTCATAGGCTACAAGGTTATGTCATTTGAGGATATTCCGATATATAAGCATATACTGTCAGAAGTGGATTTTTGCTTCAATACAGTACCTGCGAGAGTTGTATGTGAAGATATCCTGTCTCTGCTCAGCAGACATGCGGTTGTAATAGATATAGCATCTATGCCGGGAGGGGTGGATTTTGATTATTGCAAGGAACATGATATTCCTTATAAACACAGCCTGGGAATCCCGGGTAAGCTGTCTCCAAAGACCTCGGGGATGATTCTTGCCGATGCAGTGATAGAGGCAGTGTCGGCTCACCGCTGAAATGGATTTGTATGAACTGACGCTTAATAAATAGGAGTGTATATAACATGGATTTATCAAAGTGCAATGTAGGTATGGCTATAACCGGTTCATTTTGTACCTTTGATAAGATTAAGATAGAAATAAAGAAAATGGTTGAGATGGGAATAAATGTGTATCCGATATTCTCGCCTCACTCCGCAGAGTACGACACAAGATTTGGAAAAGCTGACAAATTCGTAAATGACGTTGAGACGATAGCAGGGCGAAAGGGTATTTACACTATACAGGAGGCTGAGCCTATAGGTCCCAAGGCCTATCTTGATGCGCTGGTCATAGCACCTTGTACCGGAAACACCATCGCCAAGCTGACAAATGGAATAACAGACACATCGGTTCTCATGGCTGCGAAGGCACATCTGAGGAACAATAAGCCGCTCATCATATCGGTTTCGACAAATGATGCCATGGGTATGAACTTCAAGAATATCGGCCAGCTCATGAACATGAAAAATATTTATTTTGTTCCATTTGAACAGGATAACTGTGTGAAGAAACCCAATTCACTCATAAGCAGACTTGATCTCATCCCAGCCACCATAGAGGAGGCTCTTGAGGGAAGGCAGATACAGCCGGTTCTCATAAAGTAGTTTTACTGCACCCGATAGGGTATAAGTTTGTTGCTTATTGCGGCTATTATACCCCATCGGGTGTAGTTTTGTTTTATATAATATTTTTTATACCCGTTATGGTATAAAAAATATTATATTTGATTGAAATTATACCTTATCGGGTGTAATATATAAGGAGAATAGCGTATAAGAAGAATCACGTGTAAGAGGAATCACGTGTAGGAGGAATCACATATAAGAGGTAATAACGATGAATAAGATAGCTGAATTTATAAAGACTAACAGAAAAGAAGCGGGTCTTACACAGGAAGAATTCGCAATAAGATCAGGCCTCGGACTCAGATTTGTCCGCGAACTTGAACAGGGGAAAGAAACTGTGCGTATGGACAAGGTCAATGAAGCTCTTGCAATGTTCGGCATGGAGGCGGTTCCAGGGAGAAAGGATGATTGATGGTGGATAATACTTTTAGAACGGCTTATGTATATATAAGAAATGAATTTGCGGGAATTTTATGTGAGACCGACGAGGGATATACATTTTCTTACGATGAAGAATATCTTGATAGAGAAAATGCCAGTGCTGTATCACTTACCATGCCATTGTCGAAGGACATGTATCGATCCAAGACTTTATTTTCTTTTTTTGATGGACTCATCCCCGAGGGCTGGCTGCTTGATGTGGTCAGTAGAAATTGGAAAATAGATGTAAGGGACAGGTTTGGATTGCTGCTTGTTGCATGCCGCGATGCGATAGGCAATGTAAGTGTCAGGGAGGATCGCATATGAATTGTTTGTGCTGTGGAAAAACTTTGAAAAATGACGACGAAACAGGCTGGCATAAAGCTTGTGTGAAGAGATTTTTTATGACGACTAAGCTGCCAGACATAGATATAGATGATCAGAAACTAAAAGTTCTTGCAGAGGAAAGTATAAACAAGGGGTATACGGTCCCGGGTGTACAGAAGAAACTGTCGTTACACCTGCTTTCTGAACCAGGTAATCCAAGACTTACATTGGTAAACTACCCAACAGGATATATACTTAAACCTCAGGTTGATCAATTTAAAGCGATGCCTGAAGCGGAGCAGCTTGTGATGTCTATGGCTGATATGATAGGAATTTCAACGGTGCCGCATGCATTGATCAAAGGAAATGGGCAGATGGCATATATTACTAAAAGAGTGGATAGGATATTCGAGAAAACAACTGTTGAAATGCTTGCAATGGAAGATTTCTGTCAGTTGGACTATCGTCTTACACAGGACAAATATAAAGGTTCATACGAGCGATGTGCAAAGATCATAGAAAAATATTCAAGTCGTGTAGGTCTGGATATGGCAGAATTCTATATGAGAATTGTATTTTCTTTCGTGACTGGCAATTCCGATATGCATTTGAAGAATTTTTCGCTTATTGAAACAGAGGTGGGAAGCGGAGATTATGTTCTCTCACCAGCCTATGATCTGCTGCCGATAAATGTTATCATGCCTGAGGATACAGAGCAATTGGCGATACCGATGAATGGGAAAAAGAGAAATGTGAGAAGAAAAGATTTCCTTATATTTGCTGATGTATGTGGTTTAAGTCGGATATCAGCGGAGAAGATGATAAGTTTGGTAGTTAAAAATAAGGATAAAATGAAAAAGATGTGTGACGAATCTTATATACCTGAAAAAATGAAATCAGACTTCAATCATTTGATTGAGGAAAGAATGCTGATTTTGGCAGATTGATAAAAATTTAATATAATACGAAATCCCAGAAGTTACTTACTATCGAAATGTGATTCGAAATGTGACTTCTGGGATTTTTGTTGACTGACATAAGATAGTCCTGTAAAATATTTATTGTGAGACAGGGAGTATCACAATATAACTTTGGAGTGAAAAGTAATATATGAGAGATCCGGAAAAACTGAAAGAGGAAATGGACGAGCGCAAAAGAAAGATCCTTGATGTTGCATTTGAGCTGTTCGTAGACAAGAAGATAGAGGCGGTGAGCATGGGAGATATCGCAAGGGCTGCCGACGTGGGAAGGGCTACATTGTTTAGGTACTATCCAAGTAAGCTTGAGCTGGTCATAGCGGTATGTGCTGATCAGTGGAAGAGATACCTGGATGGCCTGGACGCGAGAAGACCTATATCGTCTGTACATGACATACCAGCCATAGACAGACTGAGATTTACCATGGACAGCTACATAGATATGTATCAGCATCACAAGGCATTGCTCAGGTACAATGACAACTTCAACTACTATGTGACACATGAAGGCAAGAACAATGATCAGCTTGTAGATTTTCACAGTTCACTGTATTCGGTGGATACAAGACTTCACATGATGTACGAGAAAGCGAGGGTGGACAAAACTATCCGGACAGACATACCGGAAGCAGAATTCATGCGTGTCACCGTCCACTCCATGATGACGGCCTGCGCTCATTATGCGGAGGGCTTCATATGGGGATCGGACGACAACAAGGACTACACGGACGAGCTGATAATGATTAAGGAAATGATACTTGATTACGCAACAAAAGGGATAAAGTAACAGAATTCACAGGAGAGACTGTTATGGAAATGGAGGTATGGAATGAGAAAGGGATTAGTATTTAAGAAGGGAATTATATTTGCACTTGCTGCAGCGGTGGTTACGTCGCCTGCGCCGGTGATGGGTGTAAGCGGCTGGGGAGTGATGAATGCTAAGGCAGAGGAGACTACAACGGAAAAAATACCCAAATATTTATTGATGGGCTCAACAAGGCTTATTGATAATGGGGAATTGCAAGATGATGGAGTTTCTGGTAATGATGACACGATATATCAGGGAACCAATTGGTACTATGACATCACGAGGAATCAGCTTGTACTGGAAAATGCGTATATTTCTGGAAACATTACGATTCAGAACGGTGATCTTTCGATTATGTTATCCGGAACAAATACTATGAGATCAGATATGGTGATTCAAAGTATTTTAACAGAAAGCGGAATTGTGCCTACATTAGAAATAAATGGTAACAATCAGAATGAAAGTCTAAGTTGTGGAAAAATCAGTGCAGATGACTTAGGCTCAAATAATAATAATATAAAAATTATAGGAGCAACGCTGGAGACTTCCCAAATTGAATGTAGCGGCAGCTTAACGATTGAAAATAGCCATGTGGTAGCAAATGAGGAGGATCATTCAAACGTAATTAGTGGTGATAAAATTAATATAGTAGACAGTTATGTTGAAGCGAAAGCAACAACAGAACGATACGAAGGTGAGGTAATTAGATCAAATCAACAAATTAATGTATCAGGAAGCCAGATCGTGGTTAGCCGTGCTTTAGCCTGTCAAGAACCTGTATTAAGTGATTGTGACTTCAGCAACTCTGTCATCACAAAGCAATGGAACGACATTGAGACCGGTGATGATGTAACGAAAACATATGTATATGGTAAAGCCGCTTTAAAAGAAGATTTAACGATTGCAAGTGGAGAAAGCATAGAATTTGAGAGTAGTGCAAGCATCACCAATCTGGACAAGCTTATTGTTGAAGATGGAGCCACAATTCTGGTAGATGGAGCTGAACACAAACATAATACAAACGGTGATATTACATACATTTGGCAAGATGACAAAGAACATACAAAAGGAGTAGCATGCAAAGACTGTCCGATCGGATATGTGACTAAAGAGACGGAAGCACACAATTATAATTCGCAGGGATTTTGTACAGATTGCGACGCATATCAGCCGGCGGTGCTCACTACGGACAAGTATGATATTAATGAGGACGGGACAAAGGATGCGGTTTACGAGATCAGTAATGCAGGTCAGCTCTACTGGTTTGCCGGACTTGTAAATGGCACACTTTCAGGCGTAGCGCAGAATAAATCAGCCAATGCAGTCCTGACAGCGGATATTGTTGTGAATGCAAATGTTCTGAAGTCGGATGGAACCTTGAATGAGGGAACATTTAAGGAATGGACACCGATTGCAACTAGCGCAAGTCCATACACTGGTATATTTGATGGACAAAACCACACAATCAGTGGATTGTATTTCAATCAAGAGAATAGTTATGATGTAGGATTGTTCGGTCGTAACAATGGTAAGATTGCCAATGCAGGTATTTTGGATTCTTATTTCTATGGTACCAGCAAGGTAGGAGGCATGTGTGGAAATAATTATACCGGAACTATCTCAAACTGTTATAATACCGGCAGCGTTAGTGGTATAGGAACAGCAGGAGGCGTGAGTGGATATAATTATACCGGAAGCATCACAAACTGTTATAATACCGGAAACGTCAGTGGTAGTAGCGGTTTTGTAGGAGGCGTGAGCGGATATAATAGTAAAGGAGCTATCATAAACAGTTATAATGCCGGCAGCGTCAGTGGCTTAGAATATGTAGGAGGCGTGAGCGGAATTAATTATACCGGAAGCATCACAGACTGCTATAATATCGGTAGCGTCAGTGGTAGCGAAGGTAATGTGGGAGGTGTGAACGGATATAATGACGGAGGAACCATCACAAATAGTTATAATGCCGGTAGCGTCAGTGGTACAGAACGTTA
The DNA here is from genome assembly GCF_025567285.1 of Coprococcus aceti. Classification (NCBI taxonomy): domain Bacteria; kingdom Bacillati; phylum Bacillota; class Clostridia; order Lachnospirales; family Lachnospiraceae; genus Coprococcus; species Coprococcus aceti. Next base: position 257,603 of record NZ_JAOQJT010000002.1, on the reverse strand, counting down.
TGTAGGAGGCGTGAGCGGATATAATGACGGAGGAACTATCACAAACTGCTATAATGTCGGTAGTGTTGGTGGTAGTGGATATGTAGGAGGCGTGAACGGATGGAATAAAGGAATTATCACAAACTGTTATAATACCGGTAGTGTCAGTGGTACAGGGGTTAATGTAGGAGGTGTGATCGGACGTAATGAATCCAATGCAAGCATTACAAACTGTTATTACGACAGCACTATTTATACTGGAAATGCGATAGGCGCGAATGACGGAACCACTGAAAAGGTTGAAGGTAAAACGACAGAGCAATTCAAAACAGGTGAAGTTGCGTATCTCCTGCAGAACGGTCAGTCAGAAGAAATCTGGGGACAGACCATCGGAACAGACACCTATCCTGTATTACATGGTCCGAAGGTATATAAGAGCATAACTTATATGGGCTGTAACGATTCATCTGAAATTGCCTCGGTGTCATACAGCAATGAGAAAAAGGATGTATTTGGCAAACATAACTTCGAGGATGGCATATGCAGATACTGCGGTGAGAAACTTGCAGCGACAGTCACAAAAGGTGATGAGACTATATCCTGTGTTTCACTGCCAGAAGCAATAAGTTATGCCGAAAACATGCCGGACAGTGTTGTCACCGTTATGGAAGATACAAATACAGCTCTTGATATAAACAATCCCGATTCTGATTTTACTATAGACATAAATGGACATAAGACAGATGATATTGATGTAAAAAACGGAAAAATAACGATAATTGATTCTAAGACGGGAGGAGACGTAAAAGGTCATTTAGATATAAAAAAAGATTCAACAGTAACAATTGGTAATGTAAAAATTTCGGGAACGATACATACTATGGGTCAATTGATACTAAATGGTGGAGATATAAACAAGATAATTCTAGCTGATGAAACAATAAAATTATACTTTAACAACAGTGATATAAAAATCAATGACGGAATATATTTGTATGGAATATACGGAGAAAAAATAATTATAAATGCAGAGCCTCATAATGTTATTCCGATTGTTCTGGATGGAATAGGTGTACAACAAGGTGCTGCATATGCTGTAGCAGGTGATGGCATTGCGTTAAAGTCAGATTGGTTCAACGCATCATCAGATGATTCTATAATTGATCTGTCAACAAGTATAGAAGATAATAAGCTTAGAATTGGAGCATTGCTGAACGATAAAGTATATGCAGAGTTAGATGAAAATAAAAACATCATCTACTCCGGAAGTGAGTTAAAACCATCTGTAAAGGTATATTATAATTGGGACAATATGTTTTCTGTACAGCTAAAAGAAGGCTCAGATTATAATGTAACGTATTCCGACAATATCAACGCTGGCACAGCGACTGCGATTGTAACAGGAATCGGTGCTTACTCAGGAACAAAGAACGTGACATTTACCATTGAGCCAAAGAAGATCAGCAGTCCAACATTTGACGGACTTAAGCCTGAGTACACATACACAGGACAGAAGGTAGAGCCTGAGTTTGCTCTTATGGACGGTGAGACAGTCATTCCTTCAAGCGAATATGAAGTATCTTACAGTGATAACACAGAAGTTGGAACAGCAACGATAACCATCACGGATGCCACGGGCGGAAATTACGATATAAACTGCAAGGCTGAATTCGATATAGTTAAAGCTGATCCGGTTATAAGTGAACTTCCGGTGGCAGATCCGATAAGTTACGATCCACACAAAACCTTAAATGAAGCAAGCATTTCGGGCGGAGCCGTAATCGGAGTTTCAGGAGAAAACATAACCGGAACATGGAGCTGGGCTGACGATTCCACAGTTCCTGTGGTTGATGTAACAGACTATGATGTAGTATTTACCCCGGATGACCAGAAACACTACAATTCGATCAGGGGAACTATTCAGGTAAATGTCTTAAAGGCCAATGTAAACATAGCTGATCTGCCGACAGCAAGTGCAATAACATATGGCGACAGCCTTGCAAAGTCTGTTTTATACGGAGGAACAGCATATTTTGACGGTATTAACAAGGTTGAGATATTTGGAACATTTGCATGGAAGGATGATTCTCTAAAGCCGTTTGTATCTGACAGTGACAAGACGCTGTACACCGTTGTATTTACGCCGGCTGACAGTGTGAATTACAACACAGCAGAAATTGAGATCACGGTAAATGTGAGCAAGGCTGCAATGCCGAATCTGCTGTTAAGTGTAGATAATACACATAAGACCGTTGGAAGTATCGCACTTCCGGGAGACTGGGTATGGCTTGCTGCTGACACAGCCACTGCGATAAAGGCAGGCGGATCAGTGGTGGCAACAGCTGTATACGCTGGCGATGACAAGGAAAACTATGACAGCACAGAGCTAAAGGTAACCATATACAGAGCACCATGTTCAGATGGTAAGACTGTAAAGTATACACTAAAAGGAGAGAAGGCTCCAACCTGCACAAAGGCAGGAACAGGACATACAGAGTGCTCAGTCTGCGGCGATGTCATGAGCACAGGTGTGTGTGTAAAGGAACTTGGACATAAGTGGAATTCCGGCAGGGTAACAAAGAAACCTACATACACAGCAGCCGGTGTGAGGACATACACATGTACCGTGTGCAAGGCTGCGAAAACAGCAAGTATTGCCAAACTTGCAACAACTGATATAAGCAAAAAGACAAGCAAGATCACGGTTTCCGGAATAGAGAACAAGATCTACAATGGAAGAGCGCACACCCAGAGATCGCTTGTTGTCAAGGCTGGCACAAAGACGCTCAGACTGAACAAGGATTACACTGTCACCTACAGCAAGAACAAAGCGGTGGGCAAGGCAAGTGTGACAATATGTGGTAAGAATGCATATTCTGGTAAAATAACAAAGACATTTGCCATAGTAAAGGCTGCTAAGGGAAAGACATATACAGTTGGAAAGTTCAGGTACACAATAACCGGAGCAAAGGCAGACGGCACAGGAACAGTTGCAATTGCCGGAACAACGTACTCAAGGTCAGATAAAAGATTTGCATCACTGACCATCGCAGACACTGTAGTTATAGGTGATGTAAGGTTTAAGATAACATCTGTAAGCGCAAATGCATTCAGCAGATACACTGCTCTTAAGAATGTCACTATCGGCAACAATGTGACAAGCATAGGGGCAAACGCATTTTTATCATGCAAAAACCTTAAGAAGATGACGATAAAGTCAGCTAAGCTCAAGAGCGTTGGCGCAAAAGCCTTCAGTGGAACATACAGCAAAATTACATTTGCAGTACCTAGGAATAAGGCCACAGCATACAAGAAACTGATAAAGAAGGGCAGTCCTTCTGCGAAAGCAATCTATAAATAACAAATATATAAATTGCCTGTAAAAACAAGACTTTCAGAACTCTTGTACATGCAGCGTATTCGCCATTTTCGATACGCCGCATGTATACAGAAGTCTGGAAGTCTTTTTATATGTCAAGGACAATAGCATATTTTCTCAGCCAGTGATCAATCTGAAGAAGATATGCCATCATCTGAGGTCCTGCCATGAGCTGACCGAACCACGGCCTGCCGTAATCCTTTGGCGCGTTTATGAAGTTTTTCACATATTCTCTGTCGATGAGAGGCAGAAGAGGACTTTCCGGATCATTTAGCACGCAGAGAAGCCTCTTTGCAAGCTCCTGTTCATAATGAGGGTCATATGACTTTGGATAAGGGCTTTTCTTTCTGTACATGATTTCGTGCGGAACATAATCCTTCATGGCCTCTCTGAGAAGCTTTTTCTCACAGCCTTCGGAATATTTGTACTCCCATGGAACATTGAACACATAATCAAGTATTCGTGGATCTGCAAATGGAACTCTCGCCTCAAGTCCGCTTGCCATGCTTGTTCTGTCCATTCGGTCAAGCAATGTCTGCATGAACATCCTGATATTCAGATAAGATATCTGCCTGCGCCGCTTTTCTGTATCGGATTCCCCCGGAAGAAGATTGATCTCGGACAGGAGAGAATTGTATAGTGATGACACATATCCCGGTATATCAAGACTATCTATGATGTCCGGCGACAGTACTGAGAGCCTTGGCGACAGATCCTTCATCCATGGGAATGTATCAGATGAAAGCAGTTCTTCTCTGTAGAACCATGGGTATCCTCCAAATATCTCATCCGCGCATTCCCCTGTTAGTACAACTTTGTATTCCTTTGCCACCAATGAACAGAAGTACAGAAGTGATGAATCCACGTCCGCCATGGTCGGCATATCCCTTGATTCCACGGAAGTATACAGATAGTCTGCAAGATCACTGTAATTGCAGGTGAGATATGTGTGGTCTGAACCTATGTGGGCTACCATCATATCTACATATGGTCGATCCTGCTCCGGCTGGAATGCATTTGACTTGAAATATTTAGAATTATCTTTGAAATCAAATGAGAAAGTGTGCAGCTTTTTCCCTTGCTCCCTGAGTTTTGCGGCGCATACGCTGCTGACGATTGATGAGTCGATGCCCCCCGAGAGAAATGTACATACAGGCACATCCGATACGATCTGTCTCTCTATACTGTCCTTGACAAGATAACGGACTTTTTCCACAGTGTCTTCATAGCTGTCAGTGTGAGGATTGCTGGTTATGCGGTAATATGTGAAGTCTGTCATTCCGTAGGGTGAGAATTTCATGAAATGTCCCGGCTTTACTTCGTCTATATTCTGAAATACTCCACAGCCTGGAGTCTTGGACGGCCCGATTCCGAACACCTCACATAGTCCCCGTGCATCAATGACAGGCCTTATACCTGGATAGTAGAGCAGTCCTTTGATCTCTGAGGCGAAGACAAGTGTTCCGTCATCAGTTACTGAGTAGTACAGCGGCTTCACACCGAAGTGATCCCTGTACAGATATATGGTCTGGATATGTTCGTCATATATCGCAAATGCAAATATTCCGTTCAGCCTGTGAACAAAATCGGGACCGAAGTGAAGAAAACAGTTGAGAATAACCTCTGTGTCCGAAGTTGTATCAAATGTATATCCAAGGGCGAGCAGCTCCGATTTCAGTTCCTTTGTGTTGTAGATCTCGCCGTTGTACACTATGTATATAGTATTTTCGCCGATGACCTTTTTCATAGGCTGTTCGCCTCTTGCTACGTCACGTATGGAAAGTCTTGTGTGTGCCATTCCACAGTGCGATGACAGCACTGTATTTTGTGCATCCGGACCTCTGTGAGCAAGTGCCTTATTCATGTCGTTCAATATGTATGAGTATCGTTCATGTTCGGTATTGAAAATCCTGTTGGAGTTATAGAATCCTGCGATGGAACACATATATTTACCTCTTTTTGTGGTATCTATATATTATATTGGGGAGTTGATTTTATAGAACTTTTATATAATACTATAAGTTTGATGCAAGATATGTTAAGTATTGATATAATGTATCATATTTGTTTTCGGTGAGTATGAACACAAAATCGGCAATAAGCATCATGACATTTGAACCTACAAAATATTGATAATAGAAAGAGAAATACTGCAATGAAAAACACTTTAATAAAGACTAACAAAAAATACCTTCCGGGACTTTTAAACATCGCGGTTCCAATCATGCTGAGCAATCTTATATCGCAGCTTCAGATGCTTATAGACAGAATATTTTTAGGACACGTAAACAGCATGTACATGAGCGCACTTGGCAATGTGACTTCACCGATGTGGACCACCATGTCGTTCTGTTTCTCCATCGTGACAGGAGCGTCTATACTGATAAGTCAGGGTGTTGGTGCAGGAGATACCGAACACATAGAGGAATACTCCGGTGCCATGGTGAAATACAATAATATCATACCGATACTGTTATTTTTCTTCTGGACATTCTGCGCTGAATTTGTATTCAGACTCATGGGTGTGTCAGATGGCCTGATGCCGATGTGTCTTGATTATTCCAGGTATTATGCGCCCGTATTTCTGATAACAGGACTTGGCGGTACTTTCAGTGTAATACTTCAGACGTCTAATTATACAAAGCCGCTTGTCATATATGGAATAATAAGGTCGGGAGTCAATATATTCCTCGACTGGATCATGATATTTGGAAGATTCGGACTTCCGGCCATGGGGATAAAGGGTGCAGCCATAGCGACTACAATAGCGGAGTACTCTGGACTTATATTTGCAGTGATATTCGTGGTATCAAGCAAGAAACTTAACACTAAACCATCTATGAAATGGGTAGTAAAGGCACATATAAAGCCGTATCTTTTGTCGGCAAAGCTGGGAGTGAACACAGCTCTTGAGGATTTTGCATGGAATCTTGGCAATCTGCTGCTTATAAGGATTCTCAACGCCATAAATGAGATGGCTGCCGGAATTTATTCCATCATATTCAGTGTTGAAGTCCTGGCGGTTGTCATCATTGGAGCGATAGGAAACGGTACAATGACACTAACCGGTGAGGCAAAAGGAAACAATGATCTGGGTAAATACAAGGGTGTATGTGTCTGTGCGTATGGCTTGTGTATAGTAGTTGGAATCATCACACTCGGTGTCTGTCTTGCGTTTCCACAGCAGATCATATCACTTTTCACCAACGACAAGAGTATAATTGCATCGTGTGGGATATATCTGATCTTTATCAGCATCAATCTTTTCGCAAAATCAGCAAACATAGTTGTTGGCAATGCGATCAGGGGCAGTGGCAACACGATATGGATGCTCATAACACAGTTGTTTGGCACGTTGTGGGTGGTTTCTGTGGCACTTTTGTTCGTGTTTGTCCTTAAGCTTGGAATAGCAGGTGTCTTTCTTGCAGTCATAGTGGACGAGATCGTTAGATCTTTTATCAATCTCGGCAAATATCTGAGGATAGTGAAAAACTGGGAAAGCACAGACTGAGGTAAAAAGGCTGAATTAGCTAAACAGTGGGTGCGACATTCAGTGGCATATATAATTTAGAATAGACGTATCAGAAAAAGAAAGTCTTATATGAAAGGGGATATATGATTTGATTTTAGAAACTAATAGGTTAATATTACGTCACTGGCAGGAGAGTGACGCAGATATATTATTTGAATATGCAAGTGACCCTGATGTGGGACCTATAGCTGGCTGGCCAGTGCATGAGAGCAGGGAGTACAGCCTTGATGTGATACGGAATGTATTTAATGGGCCGGAGTGTTATGCTGTGTGTCTGAAGGACAGCGGCCTGGTTGTCGGAGCCATTGAATTACTGTTAAACGGAAGGACAGATATGACAGACCGCGATGACGAATGTGAACTCGGATACTGGATAGGAAAGCCTCACTGGGGCAACGAATACGCACCGGAGGCGGCCAGGAGACTCATAGAACATGGATTTCTTGATCTGGGCATGAGAACAATATGGTGCGGTTACTACGATGGCAATTCCAAGTCCCGCATAGTACAGGAAAAGCTTGGATTTGTGTTTCATCATACCTGTGATGAAGTGGATGTGCCTCTTTTGAATGAAATCCGGATAGGACATACGAATATTATGACGAGAAAACATTGGCTGTCTGGAAAGATGAAGAATTCACTGTATGATCAGCTGGCCAGGGATTACTGCTGTGATGCGGCTGATATATATTCCAGTGACAATATATTTTCTGAATACAGACAGATAGAAGGACAAAGACGGTTCAAAGGACAGGAAAAGTGCCCACTCAAAATAGCTGTGGTAAATGGCAAGCTGTTATTTACCGGTCGTAGAGAGATTGTAGATGAATGCAGAAAACGCTATGAGAATGCATCTGGCAAATGGTTCATGGATATAGAGAAATTTCGTGAGCTTGACAGTATTCTTTCCAGCTACGGATGTAAATTGAAATCTGCCCACCCATTTTACCTTCCGACGGAACTGAGCGAACAGGCAGTGAGAAAAGATACTACAGATAAACTGATTGATTCGAAGTTTAAAGAAGATTTTAACCTTGTCAGGTATACGGGGGATGAGATCCTGCAATTCAAAGGAGATGACAGATGGAATGAAGCATTTTGCTTTGATGATAACACTCCTGATGTGCTGGCTGTGGCTGCTGTATCAGATGGTGAGATTATTGGTATGGCTGGCGCAAGCGCTGACAGTGACGACTTCTGGCAGATTGGTATAAATGTTGTTCAAGATGCTGAGGGAAGGCATGTGGGTACATCGCTGGTATCTGAACTCACTATGGATATACTCAGATGTGGCAGGATACCATATTATGGCACTGGCATGTCCCATATAGCCTCCCAGAGAGTTGCCGCTGCAGCGGGATACGATGTATTTTGGTTTGAACTGCTGGCGGGCAAGTAAAAGAATCGTTGACACATCTTCATGTTAATGATAAAATAATCACATCTAAGGGTCGTAAAACGACCGGGAAATAGTCAAATGCTATGACGAGGAGGAGTACATGTATCTCCCGATCAACAGAGAGAAGACGGTGGTGAGAGTCTTCATCAGGAATGTGTGGAAGGTAGCCTTCGAGCAGTGGATTGAAAGATTGCAGCATACATATTTGTCGGCTGTTGTCGAGTAGGTTTCAACGGTTTTCCCCGTTACAGGAATAAGATATTAATAATGATTACAGTGATAATTTATTATAGTATCTGATAAGTGCAGACATTTGTCTGAATTTAGGTGGTACCACGGATATGAACATATTCGCCCTAAGCGTAAAACAGTTGCGCTTAGGGCTTTTTCTATGCAAGGGGTGCATATATACATCCCGAGGCGTAAGTTTAGATTATCATGAACTTTACAGGAGGTATAAGATATGGAGATCAATGGAGCAAAGATGTTTGTAAAAGCGTTGCAGGAAGAGGGAGTAGACACTCTGTTCGCATACCCTGGTGGAACAGCGATAGACCTGTTTGATGCGTTGTATGATGCAGAAGGTATTGATATGATACTTCCAAGACACGAGCAGGCACTTGTTCATGCAGCGGACGGATATGCACGTTCAACAGGAAGAGTTGGAGTGTGTCTGGTAACAAGCGGTCCAGGTGCGACAAACCTTGTAACAGGAATTGCCACAGCCAACTACGACAGTGTGCCACTGGTATGTTTTACAGGACAGGTTCCGTTGAACCTTATTGGAAATGATGCTTTTCAGGAGGTTGACATAGTAGGGATCACAAGAAGCATATGCAAGTACGCAGTCACAGTAAGAAAGAGAGAGGATCTTGCAAGGATCATTAAAAATGCTTTTTACATAGCAAGAACCGGAAAGCCGGGTCCTGTAGTTGTTGATATTCCTAAGGATATACAGCTTGCCATGGGAAGTGACGAGTATCCATCAGAGGTAAATATCAGAGGTTACAAGCCTTCAGAGGGCGTACATGTCGGACAGATCAAGAGAGCCCTTGCGGAGCTTAAGAATGCAAAGAAGCCTGTGTTCCTTTGTGGCGGTGGTGTAAATATCGCCCATGCAAGAAAAGAGATGCAGCAGCTTGCGGAGAAGACAGGTATCCCTGTAGTCACAACCATCATGGGAAAAGGTGCGATACCTACAGATCATCCACTGTATGTAGGTAACATCGGTATGCATGGTAACTTGGCATCCAACAAAGCTATCATGGAGAGCGATGTACTTTTCTCCATCGGATGTAGATTTAACGACCGAATAACAGGTACTATAGATACATTTGCCAAGAATGCCAAGATCATACATGTTGATATAGATGCAGCGTCCATATCAAGAAATATAAAGGTAGATATACCTATCGTTGCTGATGCCAAGGTTGCCATATCCAAGATGCTTGAATATGCAGAACCTCTTGATATCAAAGGCTGGGTGGATGACATTATGAATGTCAAGGCTGAGTATCCTATCAACATGAACAGATATGATGGTGTGACCCCTGAGGCTATCATCAGAACCATAAACGATATGTACAGCAATCTCATCGTTACAACTGATGTTGGACAGAATCAGCTCTGGACAACGCAGTACATTGATATAGACGAGAACAAACAGCTCTTAACTTCTGGAGGTCTTGGAACCATGGGTTATGGATTTCCTGCTGCCATAGGCGCAAAGCTTGGCAACATGGATAAAGATGTTATCTGTATATCCGGAGACGGCGGAGTCCAGATGAACATTCAGGAGATGGCTACAGCTGTTGCGCTTGAGCTTCCTGTTACCCTCTGTATACTGAACAACGGCTATCTCGGCAATGTACGCCAGTGGCAGGAGCTGTTCTTCAATAAGAGATACAGCAGTACATGTCTCAGATATAGAAGAAGATGCAACAGAGACTGTCAGAATCCGGATAAATGCTGTCCAAAGTATTCTCCTGACTTTGTAAAACTGGCAGAGAGCTATGATGCAAAGGGCATCAGAGTTACAAAGCCTGAGGAAATCAGGCCGGCATTTGAGGCTGCCAGGGCAAATACAAACGGACCTACAGTTATAGAATTCTTCATCGATCCTACGGCCAACGTATTTCCTATGGTTCCGGGTGGAAAGTCACTGAATGACATGATACTTGACTGCTGATATTGATAAATTGATTTTATATTAGTAATAGAATGTACATATATAGATTTGTATATTATCCAGATGAAAGGGGTATATAGAATGAGCGTAAAGAAGAGATGGATATGCCTGTTCGTAGAGAATGAGGTAGGTGTACTTGCAAGAATTTCAGGTTTGTTTTCAAGCAAATCATACAATATAGATACTATAACCGTTGGAGTAACCGAGGATGAGACAATATCCAGAATGACCATCGGTTTCACCAGTGATGACAGGACATTTGAGCAGGTGAAAAAACAGCTCAATAGAAGTGTGGAGGTTATCAAGGTCGTCGACTACACAGATATTGCAATCCACAACAACGAGATCTTATATGTCAAGGTCAATAGCTGCTCAAATGAAGATAAGGACGAGGTGTTCCGAATTGCAAATGCATTTGGCTATAAGATAACAGATTATAATAAGAAATCTGTGCTTGTTGAGTGTGTCCAGACGGATGCAAAGAACGACAATGCCATAAAGCTGTTCAAGGAGAGCTTCCCTAACAGGATAGAGGTTGTAAGAGGTGGCAGCGTTGCAGTTGAAGCGATAAGCATGTCGGACAGATAGTACAACCGGCAAATAGCTGTCAAAATGATATTGCTGGTAAAATAGTCTGTAAAAAGATTATGAAAGGATCCGTAAAATAAAATGAAATTTGTAATACAGCGTGTAAATCACGCATCAGTAGAGGTGGATGGCAAAGTGATCGGCAGCATACAGAAAGGTTTTCTGGTTTTTGTCGGAGTATACGATTCGGATACCAAAGAGATTGCTGACAAGATGATAAACAAGCTTGTGAAGATGAGGATATTTGCCGACGAAAATGGCAAGACAAATCTTGACATAAACAGAGTAAACGGCCAACTCCTGATCGTTTCACAGTTTACCTTGTGCGCAGACTGCCGGAAGGGCAACAGACCATCATTTACTGGTGCAGGAGCGCCTGATATGGCCAATGAGATGTATGAGTATATAATTGAAAGATGCCGTGAGTTTGTTCCTGTGGTGGAACATGGAGAATTTGGTGCAGATATGAAAGTGGATCTGTCCAATGATGGGCCATTTACCATATTACTTGACAGTAATGAATTGTAATATATCCATGATTTGCCGAAAAAATTGTAATATATTGGGAAAATTTTATAAAATCCAACAATATTGTTGAAAAAATGAATATTTGTTAATATAATTACAAGTGGAGTTTCTATATGCAAAGGATAATATTATAGAGAGAACTAATACTGAAAAGGAGAACTATACAATGACAAAGGATCAGATTGAATCTAAAACCTTTAAAAAAGGACTTTTTGGATATAATAAGGATGAGGTTAACAGCTTCCTGCGCTCAGTTGCAGAAGATTATGCAGAACTTGAGACAAAGTATGCAGCTCTTGAGTCAGAGAACGAAGTGTCAAAGAAGAACCTTATGGAGAACAGCGTAAAGATTTATGAGCTTGAGAAGCAGCTCGAGCAGGCTGCTCCTGGTTCCAAGAAGGAAGCCAACGCAGCAAATGCTGAGGCTAACAAGATAATAAACGACGCTAAGAAGAAGGCTAACGAGGTTATCGCAAATGCAAAGGCTGAGCTTGCCAAGCTCAAGGAAGAGATGGAGACACTCAAGAGCGGATCAAGTGCAAAGGTTGCTGAGGCTGCAAATAAGGTTGAAGCTGCAGTTGAGGCGGATCCTATAACAAAGCTTAAGATGAAGTCGCAGGGCGGAGATGCACCTCAGAAGCTCAAGATGACACCAAAGGCTGCTCCAGAGGCAGAGCCAAAGCCGGCAGCATTCACAGGTAAGAGTGCTCAGGCTGCTCAGGAGGAAGAAGAGGAAGAACTTATTGTTGGTGAAGTAGAAGAAGGAGTAAAGCGTAATCAGGTACTTATCGGAGATGGCGATGAGGATGCAGACTTCGAGTTCTTATAAAGATTGGGTGTTTATATGACGTATAAAGAATGCGTGGAGTGTATCGACGGCGTTCTCAGTTCTTTGGAATTGGCGGATATTGATGATTGTTGTCTTCAGTTCAATGTTATCGGCAATGATAGTGGGGTGTTCTACATAGATATAAGGGATCATGTTGCCAGATTAACAGAGGATTCGGACAGGGAGTATAAGGTTAAATATGTATTTACAGTTCCAGTTCTTTCGAGACTTTTGAGAAGAGTTGTCGATCCGATGTATGCGTATACTACAAGTAAATATAAGATGATGGGAGATGTGTCTTTGGGAAGATGCATACTCGTCAAACTCTGCGAGGCTTCGGCCTGACAGATAAATAAAGAAAACCGGTGGTATCATGATAGATCCGCCGGTTTTCTTTTGTTGTATAAGCACAGCACGTGTAATTGTATAAGCGCGCAGGCTTAAAATGTATTTTTTACAGAAGATCAGCAACTTCTTTGAGAAGTCTCTCTGTCTTATCCCATCCAAGACAAGGATCTGTGATAGACTTACCATAGCATCCACCATCTACTGGCTGGTTGCCATCCTCAATATAACTCTCAACCATAACACCCTTTACAAGATTCTTGATCTCAGAATCGTAATTCCTGCTGTGGATTATCTCTTTGACAATTCTTGGCTGTTCAATAAATTTCTTGCCAGAATTATTGTGGTTGGCATCAACTATACATGCATGATTTACGAGGTTGAACTTCTTGTATGTGTCAGCAAGGAGCCTGAGATCCTCATAGTGATAATTGGATATAGACTGTCCATGCTTATTCAGTGCACCTCTCAATATACAATGTGTCAAAGGATTTCCGTCTGTATGTGCCTCCCATCCAGAATAGAGGAATGTGTGGTGATGCTGTCCTGCTATACAGGAATTCATCATAACGTTGTAGTCACCACTTGTAGGATTCTTCATACCTACAGGAACATCCATTCCACTTGCGGTAAGTCTGTGCTGCTGATCCTCAACAGAACGTGCGCCTATGGCAACGTAAGAGAGGATATCATCTACATACTGCCAGTTTTCTGAATAAAGCATCTCATCAGCAGCGGTGAGTCCTGTCTCCCTGATAGCTCTTATATGCATTTTTCTGATGGCGTAAAGGCCCTCGAGCATGTCTGATGCCTTTGTAGGATCAGGCTGATGGAGCATTCCTTTGTAACCATCACCAGTAGTTCTTGGCTTGTTAGTATATATACGTGGAATGACCAGTATCTTATCCTTAACTTCATCTGCAACCTTTGCAAGACGATTCTGATAATCGCAAACAGCATCCTCATTATCTGCTGAACAAGGTCCGATGATAAATATAAATCGGTCATCATCGCCTACGAAAATTTTTCTGATCTCTTCATCTCTTCTGGCTTTGATGGCTTTCAACTCGCTTGAAAGAGGGTATAGTTCCTTGATCTCATCGCCAGTTGGTACTCGTTTAACTAATTTCATACTCATGAAACATGTCCTCCTTTTTTCTAGCCATTGATTATATCAGAAAAACTTTACAAAATAAAGAAAATAATACTATATTGGTGGGATAAAAAGTCATATTGCCGGATAAATGCATAATATAATATATAAACAGAAACTGAAAGAGGAGTTGTATGCTGCATTTTCCGGATAGAAAAAAGATGGGCAGGAAGAAAAATATCAGAAGATTATCTGTTATAACGGTACTCATCTTTATCATATTTGCAAACACAAATGGTACGAATCTTATGGTATATGCAGAGGAACAGACAGAGACTCAGGCGGCAGACCAGACAGAAGTTCTGGAGGTGGAATCTCCAAGCTGTATACTCGTTGAGGCATCCACAGGTCAGGTGTTATTTGAAAAAAACTGTGATGAAGCCATGGCTCCGGCTTCGGTTACAAAGGTTATGACGCTTCTTCTGGCTTTTGAGGCGATAGGGGCCGGACAAATGACTCTTGATGATATTGTAACTGTGAGTGAACATGCTGCGTCCATGGGCGGATCGCAATGCTTCTTTGAGGCAGGAGAAGAACAGACTGTTGAAGATATGATAAAGTGTATTATAATTGCATCCGGAAACGATGCGGCTGTTGCCATGGCGGAAAAGGTTGCCGGAAGCGAAGAAGCGTTTGTGAAAAAGATGAATGAGAGGGCTGCTGAGCTGGGGATGACAAATGCAAGTTTCAAAAATGCGTGTGGCTTGGATGCGGATGGACATAAAATGTCAGCACGGGATATCTCCATAATGTCCAGAGAACTCATAACAAAATATCCTGCCATATTTGATTATTCAGGCATATGGATGGATTCGATCATACATAAAACACGAAGGGGCGAGAGTCAGTTTGATCTCGTCAACACAAATAAATTTTTGAATATGTATACAGGAGCAACCGGCCTTAAGACAGGTTTCACAAATACCGCAAAATATTGCATGTCGGCGACTGCTGAGAGGGACGGCATACAGCTTATTGCTGTCATCATGGGAGCTGATACAAAGGATATCAGAAACAAAGACGCCTGCAGGCTGCTTGATTATGGATATTCGATGTGCCAGAAATATACAGATCTGAATATTCTTCAGGAAAAAGAGATTTCCATAGACAATGGCACCGAAAGTTGTGTTACAATTAAGACCGACTCACAATTCACCGGGATCTTGCTTGCGGGAGAACACGCGGAGGATGTGAAGAAGAAACTGGAGATGAGAGATCCACTGACTGCCCCGGTTGACAGTGGTGAAGAGCTTGGAAAGATGAGCTATTATATTGGCGAGAGGTGCATCGGTTCAGTGCCGATATATGCGGCGGAGAAGGTTGATTCCATGAGTATGAAGTACGCTTTCGTTAAAGTGCTCAAGTTACAATTTACATATTGAGGTTAAATAAATGAAGATTTTTTTAGTTGTAGTTATCGTACTATGCATTATAACGCTTGTTAATGTTTTGATAGAGAGTTACCGCGAAAACAGAAGAATCTCGTTTTCAAATTATCAACTGCATGACAGGAGAATAAGAAAAAAAGCCCGGATAGTCATGATATCAGATCTCCACAATGCGGAATTTGGAAAGGACAACGAGAAGCTTATAAGCTGTATAGAAAAGATTAATCCGGATTTCATACTGGTGGCGGGGGATATAATAGTCGGAAAGCCGGGACTTACAGTAGATATAGGTATACATTTTCTGAATGAACTTGGCAAGCGTTTTCCTGTGTATATGGGAAAAGGAAATCATGAGATGCGCGTATCCATATATGAAAAATATGGTGATATGTGGAACAGGTTATATGAAGGAACAAAAGATAACATCACCTGGCTTATAAATGAAAGTGTTCATCTTGATGAATACAATGTCACGATATACGGACTTGACATGAAGACGGAATATTACAGAAGATTCAAAAAGCTCGATATGGATGA
The DNA here is from genome assembly GCF_025567285.1 of Coprococcus aceti. Lineage (NCBI taxonomy): Bacteria > Bacillati > Bacillota > Clostridia > Lachnospirales > Lachnospiraceae > Coprococcus > Coprococcus aceti. Next base: position 241,758 of record NZ_JAOQJT010000002.1, on the reverse strand, counting down.
AGAGTATCTGCTGAATGAACTTCCACCGATAAGCAGATCCGATTACAATATACTTATAGGACATGATCCCGATTATTTTGAAGAATATTCCCGATGGGGCGCTGATCTTACTGTATCCGGCCATGTACATGGTGGACTTGTGATTCTGCCATTTCTCGGAGGCGTGATATCGCCTATGATCAGACTGTTTCCAAAGTACTATAAGGGGTTATATTCCTGCGATGGACATAATATGATAGTCTGTGCAGGACTCGGACTTCACACTATCCGAATCAGAGTTAATAACGAACCGGATCTGGTGACCATCAATTTGTCCAGATAACAGTGCGTTAGCCTCTTATATTTAAACATAATTAAGTGTTGAATTATAGTAATATAGCATATAATATTATGTATGTTGGATGTAAGTTCGCATGGAATTATGTGTGAAGGGGAAGAGCGTGATTTTATGAACAATAACACAGATGATAACAATATAGATAAAGATAATGTGAACACTGATGCCACTGAAGAGATAGTTGCTGAAGAGACAATATTCGGGGGGACAGAGACCGAACCGGAGACTGCGGCATCGGATGCAGCCATTCCCGATGGAGTAGGGATACCGATATTCCCAGATAATGAAGCTTCTGATGAAGCGGACGAACCGGATGACAAGCCTGCAAAAAAGACTCACAGGGCTTTGAAGATCACAGCGGCTATATTTGGAGCGGTGGTCGTATGTACATATATAGTTATATCGATATGGTTCATGTTCCATTACAACTACAAGACATACATCAATGATATAGACTATTCGTTTTACTCACTTGATGATGTCGATGCATACATAGAGAGTTACATACAGGATTATTCCCTCACACTCAAGCTCAGGGGCGGTGAGGAACATGTCATAAAACCAGAAGATATATCGCTTGATATAAAGCCGAATATAACAGCCAAGAAGATCATAAGCGAACAAAATGGCTTTCTCTGGCCTTATTACATGCTAAAGAGAAAAGATTATGACCTTTACTATTCAGCGTCATATGACAAGGATGCTCTCGAGAAGCTTTTGAAGAGCTATGACAGTCTTGACGAGTCCAAGATGGAGAAACCGGAAGATGCCTATGTTAAGATCAAGGATGGAGAATCAACAATTATTCCTGAATCTGAAGGAAATTATCTTGATTTTGACAGATTATGCTGTATAATAGATGAGGCGATTGTTAAAGGTGAATCCGTGCTTGATGTATCGGAAAGTGACGCATACGAGAGTCCTGAGCTCACAGCCGACAGTGAAGAGATAGTAAATGAGCAGAAGGAACTTGCAAAGATCCTTGAGATGACCATTACATATGAGATAGATCAGGTGTCATGGAAGCTTACCAGCAAGGAATATGGCGACTGGATCAGCAACGTAAAAGGAAAATGGAAATTCTCAGAAGACAAGGTGCGTGAGTATGTCGAGGATATCGCAAGCAGATACGATACATACGGTGTGCCGAGGAATTTCAGAACTCATAATGGTGATGTCATCACTCTGGCGAATACCTGGTATGGCTGGATGATCGATGTGGACGGTGAGACAGAAGAGCTCATGAAGCTTCTTGAAGCCGGAGAGTCCACAACACATACACCGCCGTTTGACTGCTACGCTGCAGTTTATCACGATGGCGGCGATGATATCGGTGATTCATATATCGAATGTGATTTTGGCCAGCAGCATGTATATGCATATGTAGACGGCAATCTTGTGTGGGATTCCGACTGCGTAACCGGAAGCCTTGCAAACAATGGCAAATACAGAACACCTGAAGGTGTATATACGATCCTGTATAAGAAGACACCTGCTGTGCTTATCGGCGATGACTATGAGACTCCTGTAACATACTGGATGCCATTCATAGGCGAGCTGGGAATCGGATTCCATGATGCATCGTGGAGAAGTTCATTCGGCGGTGATATATACAAGAACAGCGGATCCCATGGATGTGTAAATCTTCCTGTATCCGCGGCAGAACAGTTGTTTAATATAGTATATGACGGAATGCCTGTCATCTGCTATTATTAAAGTGTAATTGGAGACGTACCCAAGAGGTTGAAGGGTCCGCACTCGAAATGCGGTAGGTCGGGCAACCGGCGCGAGGGTTCAAATCCCTCCGTCTCCGTTATAACTTATATAGATCCTGGTCAGGAATAATATCCTGACCTTGTTTTGTATTATGGGGGTGATGATTTGGTAACATACGATCAGTTGACGGAGGCTGCCTCGTATTTGAGACATGCGATAGGAGATGTTCCTGATATAGCCTTTATCCTGGGCAGTGGTCTGGGACATATGGCGGACGTTATTGAGAACCCTGTGTATGTGGATTACGGAGATATTCCACATTTTCCTGTATCTACAGTAGCAGGACACAGAGGCCGCTTCGTATACGGATGTATCCACGGGAAAAAGGTCCTTATCATGCAGGGACGGGTCCATTATTATGAAGGATACGATATGAGCCAGGTTGTCATGCCTGTCCGTGTAATAGGGCTGCTTGGTGTAGATAAGCTTCTGCTCACAAATGCTGCAGGCGGAATATCTGAGAAGCTTGAGCCGGGCGATATCATGATGATAAGTGATCACATTTCAACATTTGTACCATCGCCACTCATTTGCAGTTACTATAATAAATTGGGTGTGAGATTTCCCGATATGACACATGTCTACGATGTGGAGCTGAATAGCTATATCAGAGAAGCATTTGCTGAAAATGATATTGATTTCAGGTCGGGTGTATATATTCAGGTCACCGGTCCTCAGTATGAGACTCCTGCAGAGATAAGAATGTTTGCGGGAATGGGGGCAGATGCAGTTGGAATGAGCACTGTATGTGAAGCCATAGCTGCAAGACATATGGGAATGCGTGTCGCAGGTCTTTCCTCAATATGCAACAAAGCTGCAGGCCTCGGCGGAGAGCTTTCGCACGAGGAGATCATTGCGGCGGGCGATGAAGCGTCAGGAAGACTTGTTCGTATCATAGACTCATTTATACAGAAAATATAATTATGGAGATCATATATGGATGTAATATTGTACACTGATGGATCTGCCAGAGGCAATCCAAATGGACCTGGTGGATATGGTGCTGTTCTTCAGTTTATCGATGCAAATGGACAGCTTCATGAGAGAGAATACAGCCAGGGATATATAAAGACAACAAACAATAGAATGGAGCTTATGGCGGCGATAGTCGGGCTTGAGGCTCTTATAAAGCCATGTAATGTGAAATTGTATTCAGATTCACAGTATCTGTGCAACGCATTTAACCAGCACTGGATAGAGGGCTGGATCAAAAAAGGCTGGAAGCGCGGCAAGAATGAACCGGTCAAAAACCGGGATCTGTGGGAACGTCTGCTTGCAGCAAAAGCACCACACAACGTGGAATTCCTGTGGGTCAAAGGTCATGCCGGCAACCCTGGAAATGAGAGATGTGACATGCTGGCAACAGCAGCCGCAGACGGCGATGGAAAAATAACTGATGAAGGTCTGGATCAGGCCTGAGTACGAGGAGATAAGACATGAAAAAGGCAGATTTCAGAAAACTGTTTGATGATAAGATACTTATACTTGATGGAGCCACAGGAACAAATCTTATGAATGCAGGCATGCCTCTTGGCGTGTGCCCCGAGAAATGGATACTTGAACGTCCACAGATAATGTTTGACCTCCAGGTTGCATATCTGAACGCCGGCACAGATATTCTGTATGCTCCAACCTTTACATGTAACAGGATAAAACTCAACGAGTATGGGCTTGCCGATGATCTTGAGGACATGAACAGAAGACTTGTAGAATTGTCTAAGGAAGCGGTCAAGGCTGCAGGCCATGGCCTCGTGGCGGGCGATATCACCATGACCGGCGAGATGCTCTATCCTATGGGAAAACTGAAGTTTGAAGAGCTGGTCGACGTGTATAAGGAACAGATAAAGGTCATAGACGAGAGTGGTTGTGACCTGCTTGTGGTCGAGACCATGATGAGCCTCGCTGAGACCAGAGCTGCGGTTATTGCGGCAAATGAAGTGTCAGATCTCCCTATAATCGCCAGCCTTACATTCAACGAGGATGGACGTACCCTGTATGGAACCGATCCTGTGACAGCAGTAAATGTTCTTCAGAATCTTGGAGTGGCAGCTATAGGTGTAAACTGTTCCACAGGCCCTGATAAGATGGTCGAGCTTGTTAGACAGATGAAGAGCATCGCATTTATCCCTGTATTTGCAAAGCCGAACGCCGGAATGCCGGAGCTTGTAAATGATAAAAGCGTATATCGGATGACCCCTGAGGAATTTGCTGAAGATATGAAGATGATAATCGAGGCCGGGGCCGGAATGGTTGGTGGCTGTTGCGGTACGAGACCTGAACACATAAAGGCTCTTGCTGATATGGCTTCCAAGATGCCTGTTCCTGAGATAAGTTCAGAGCATGTCAGATGTATATCATCTGAGCGTTCATCTCTCATAATAGATCTGGATGCTCCGTTTAAGGTTGTTGGAGAGAGAATCAACCCGACTGGAAAGAAGAAGCTTCAGGCTGAGCTCAGGGAGGGATCTCTTGAGCTTGTCATGAATATGGCCGAAGAGCAGGTAGATAAAGGCGCTTCAATACTTGATATCAATGTCGGTATGAATGGTATCGATGAGAGAGATATGATGCTTAAGGTAGTATATCAGGTATCGCAGGCTGTAAACCTTCCGTTATGCCTTGATTCCAGCTCACCAGAGGTACTTGAGGCGGCACTTCGTATCTATCCGGGACGTGCGCTTGTCAATTCAGTATCCCTTGAGAAGGTGAAGATGGAAGAGATACTGCCTCTTGTAAAGAAGTACGGAGCTATGTTTATTCTTCTTCCTCTGTCGGATAAGGGGCTTCCGGAGAGTCCACAGGAGAAGGAGGACATAATCAACACGGTGCTTGGCACTGCGTATGAGATGGGATTTACGAAGAATGATGTGGTTGTGGACGGACTTGTTGCAACGGTCGGTGCCCAGAAGGACGCTGCCATCAACTGCCTGAAAACCATAAACTACTGTTATAACAACGGACTTGCAACCATCTGTGGTCTGTCCAACATTTCATTTGGACTTCCTGAGAGAATGTTTGTAAATACAGCATTCCTCACCATGGCTATCTCTCGTGGACTTACGATGGCTATAGCAAATCCTTCCCAGACCATGCTCATGAATGCTGCATTTGCTTCTGATATGCTGCTTTTCAAGGAGGAGAGCGATGTCCGTTATATTGAGAATGTCAAACCTCTTGAGCTTGCCTCACCGGGAGCGGGTGCATCCGGCGGCAAAGCAGGATCTGATCTGGAGGGAAAAAGCCAGATATACATAGATGTTCTCAAGGGAAATAAGAGATCAATACTTGACGATGTACACGCTGTGCTTGACAGCGGAGCTGATCCCCAGTCCATCATAGATAACGATCTGATAGGTGCGATAAATGAGGTTGGACGACTCTTCGAGAAGAAAAAATATTTCCTGCCACAGCTCATATCAAGTGCTGAGACCATGGAGATGGCGATAGGTGTTATAAGTCCACTTGTTCTGAAGGACAAGGACAGCTCTGATATGCCTACCATAGTCGTGGCGACAGTTGAGGGCGATATACATGATATAGGTAAGAACCTCGTGGTTCTTATGCTCAGAAACTATGGATTTAATGTTATAGATCTCGGCAAGGATGTTCCTTGTGATGTGATAATACAAGCGGCAAAGGATAATAACGCCAGCATAATCGGACTGTCAGCCCTCATGACAACCACCATGGTCAAGATGAAGGATGTTGTTGAAGCTGTGAAGGAGAATGGCCTGGACAGTAAAGTTGTTATAGGCGGTGCAGTTATAACCGAGAGCTACGCCGAGGAGATCGGTGCGGATGGATATTCCGAGGATGCGGCAAACTGCGTGGTTGTAGTCAAGAATCTTCTGGGCATAGAGTAAATATTTGGAAAAATCCGGATATCTCACTATAAGTTTTGGGGTATTTGTAAATACACAACAAAAATTATCAGAAATAACAGATAAAAATAATTACAAAATTCACGTTATAAATTGACATTAAAGTGGTTTATAACTATAATAATTTAGTACATTTTAAAGAGACGAGTTGAAAGGTGGTACATATAGATGGGTAATATTGTTTTGTCACTGCTTGTTGACAACACATCAGGAGTTTTGAGCAGAGTGTCAGGACTGTTCAGTAGAAGAGGCTATAACATTGACAGTGTGACAGTAGGAGAGACTGAGAATCCTGCTTATTCCAGAATGACTGTTGCGGTTAGTGGCGATGAAGCCAGTCTCATCCAGATTAAAAAGCAGCTCAACAAACTTGAGGATGTAGTAGATATCGTAGAACTTGAGCCGGGCAAGTCTGTGTGCAGAGAGCTTGTACTTGTCAAGGTCAAGGCAAATCCATCTGAGAGAAAGGATATTATCTCAGTTGCAGATATTTTCAGAGCGAATATAGTTGACGTTTCCAAAGATTCGGTTATTATAGAACTTACGGGAACAACAACCAAGTGTGAGGCGTTCCTCAGACTGCTCGATGGACATGAGATAGTTGAGCTTGTACGCACAGGTCTCACAGGTCTCATCAGAGGTTAACACGTTTTTAATTATCCAAGTGGTAGTTAATATATAAGTCATTTTATACATATTTAGGAGGATTAAAGAAATGGCAGAAGCAAAGATTTATTATCAGCAGGATTGCAATCTTTCATTACTTGATGGAAAGACAATCGCAATCATAGGATATGGTAGTCAGGGTCATGCACATGCCCTCAACGCTAAGGAGTCAGGATGCAATGTCATCATCGGTCTTTACGAGGGAAGCAAGTCATGGGCTAAGGCTGAGGCACAGGGATTTAAGGTATACACAGCCGCTGAGGCTGCAAAGCAGGCTGATATAATTATGATTCTTATCAACGATGAGTTACAGGCAGATATGTACAAGAAGGATATCGAGCCAAACCTTGAGCCAGGTAACATGCTTATGTTCGCTCATGGTTTCAACATTCACTTCGGTTGTATCAAGCCACCAAAGGATGTTGACGTAACAATGATCGCTCCAAAGGCACCTGGACACACAGTACGTTCAGAGTACCAGGCAGGAAAGGGTACACCTTGTCTTGTTGCTGTAGAGCAGGATGCTACAGGTAAGGCACTTGACCTTGCACTTGCATATGCACTTGCAATCGGTGGAGCAAGAGCCGGCGTTCTTGAGACAACATTCAGAACAGAGACAGAGACAGACCTCTTCGGTGAGCAGGCAGTCCTTTGTGGTGGTGTTTGTGCACTTATGCAGGCTGGTTTCGAGACACTTTGCGAGGCTGGTTATGATCCAAGAAACGCATACTTCGAGTGTATCCATGAGATGAAGCTTATCGTAGACCTTATCTACCAGTCAGGATTCGCTGGAATGAGATATTCAATCTCTAACACAGCAGAGTACGGTGACTATATAACAGGTCCTAAGATCGTTACAGCAGAGACAAAGAAGGCTATGAAGCAGATCCTTAAGGACATCCAGGATGGTTCATTTGCTAAGGAGTTCCTCCTTGACATGTCACCAGCAGGACGTCAGGTTCACTTCAAGGCTATGAGAAAGCTTGCTTCAGAGCATCCATCAGAGAAGGTTGGAGAGCAGATCAGAGCACTTTATAGCTGGAACAACGAGTCAGACAAGCTTATCAACAACTAATTTCTGGTTATATATTTAAACGTATACACTTTACCCGGTAATTACTGCATGCAGTGGTTGCCGGGTATTTTTTATGAGGGCTGTATCCGCACTGGATACAGGCAGCCGCCATGATAACTAGTGCAGCAACACCTCATTTTACTTTGAATGGATTTTGTGATAGTATATATAAAGTATTGCGTTAGATTTGGAGGCGTATCGATATGGGTAAGCAGCTTACAAAAAAAGACATCGAAAAGATGGAACAGGAGATCGAATATAGAAAATGTGTAGTCAGGAAGGAGAAGCTTGAAGCCGTAAAGGAGGCAAGAGCTCAGGGGGATCTCAGTGAGAATTTTGAATATTATGCAGCAAAGAAAGACAAGAATGCCAATGAGCGAAGGATCAGATATCTGGACAGGCTTGTCAGGACTGCAGATATAATAGATGATACCTCAGCAGACGATGAGGTTGGAATTGATAACACGGTAACCGTTTATTTTGAGGATGACGACGAGGAGGAAACATACAGAGTTGTCACAAGCGTTCGTGCTGATGTGCTTGACGGAAGGGTGAGCAACGTATCACCTATAGGCAGGGCGATCATGGGACACAAGGTTGGCGACAGAGTCCAGGTCGTTCCAGAGAAGGGTGAGCCGTATTATCTGGTCATAAGAAAGATTGAAAACACACAGGATGATGGATCATTTGAGATTAACTAGGTGGATCATATGAATTGTTTGGAAGCACAGTCAAAGATAATGGCGTTTATTGAGAATAAACTCCCTGACGATGAACTCAGAGAGTTTATTAAGCATGTCAGATCATGCAAAAACTGCTATGAAGAGCTGGATATCTATTACACGCTTATAGTTGGTATGAAACAACTGGACGAGTCTGATAATATATCTACAGATTTTAAGAATGCCCTGGATAAGCATCTTGAGGAAGAGATGAACAGACTTACCACGGTAAAGAGAATAGCAAATTCCACGATACTGGTCGGAATTGCAGCCGTTGTTGCCGGACTTATATGGCTGTACAGCGGTGCTCTTGACAAGGTCTACAACTATGAACAGAATTCCAAACTCAGTGAGCAACCTGAATACTATTATGCTGAATTCTTTGGCTCAAGACTTTTGGACGATTCCCGCTATGATCTCAGTGATATCGACAGATATTACGAAGAACAAAACAAAGTCAGGGATGAAAGTACGGAATTTATGCAGAATATCAAAAAATATAATGCGAATCATAAGGGTATCGAATAGTCAGAATACTCTATGGCGAGCGGTAAATAAGAGGAGGTTTTCATGCCAGATACAGGTAAAAAGATATTGATAATAGATGGACACAGCATACTTAACAGAGCTTTTTACGGGCTTCCGGATCTCACCAACTATGAGGGACTTCACACGAATGCTGTCCTCGGTTTTCTTAATATTATATTCAAGATAATCGACGAAGAGAATCCGACAAATGTATGCGTGGCATTTGACGTTAAACAGCCTACATTCAGACATCTTGTGTACAAAGAGTATAAGGGCACAAGAAAGCCTATGCCGGATGAACTGCGTGAGCAGGTACCACTCATAAAAGAAGTCTTGACAGCGATGAACGTCACCATAGTTGAGAAGGGTGGTTATGAGGCTGATGACATTATAGGAACATTGTCAAGAGTTGCAGATTCTGCCGGATACAAAGTCGTGATAGTATCGGGTGACAGGGATCTTCTGCAGCTTGCAACAGACAATATCCTCGTCCGTATTCCGAAGACAAAAGCAGGTGGAACCACGATAGAGAACTATTACGCAGATGATGTGAAGGATCTCTACGGAGTTACACCAGTCCAGTTTATAGATATGAAGGGACTTATGGGAGATACGTCAGATAACATCCCAGGGGTTCCTGGAATAGGCGAGAAGACCGCATCCAAGATCATTCAGCAGTGGGGATCTGTGGCCGGAGCTCTTGAACATATAGACGAGATCAAACCTCCTAAAGCCCAGAAAAATCTTGCGGAGTTCTCAGAACAGGCAATAATGTCCAGGGAGCTTGCAGCGATCAAGCTTGACTGTGAACTGGATTTCAAGCTTGAGGATACCACATATGAGAACGCGTTTAATGACAGTTCATACAACATTTTCAAAAGGCTGGAATTCAAGAGTCTCTTAAAGAAGTTTGACAACAAGCAGACCGTAAGTGAACTGAAACCGGATATAACAGTGGTACATTCTACAGCCGACTTTGCTTATATCGAGGATGCTGCAAAGAAATCAGGAGCTGTCGGTGTATACGTTGCCCACAGTGATGACATGATGCTCGGCATAGCCGTTGCCTGTGATTCAAAGGATGTGTATGTGATAAACTGTTCATCGGGTATAGATCCTGATGAGGCAGTCAAATTCATATACGATCTGAAGAATGCCGGAATCATCATATGCATGGAGGATCTTAAGAGCGCGCTGAAATATGTAGATTTTCATGAATGTGACACAAATGTACTTGATATAGGAGTGGCAGCATATCTCCTTAATCCGATGGAGGATTCATACGATTACGATGATGTCGCAAAGGAATATCTTGGCAACATACTTCTTTCTGAGAAGGAACTCATCGGCAAAGATGAATTGAATATATTTACATTTATAAGTGATAATTTCCTTGAAGTATTTTCGTACAAGGCGGTCGTTCCGCTCCTTGCAAAGGATATCGTCATGGATAAGCTTGCCAAAGAAGGCATGCTCGAATTGTACAATAAGGTTGAGCTCCCTACCGTTTACACCTTATACGACATGGAAAAACGCGGAATAAGAGTCGATAAGGCAGAGCTTGAGGAATACAGCAAAAAGCTTGAGAAGAGGATTCAGGAGCTTCACGATTCGATAATCGGTTACGCAGGAAAAGAGTTCAATATCAATTCTCCGAAGCAGCTTGGACCTATCCTTTTTGAAGATATGGGCATACCGGGCGGCAAAAAGACCAAGACGGGCTACTCAACAAGTGTGGATGTACTTGAAAAGGTCAAAAACGAACATCCTATCATCGGAGATATTCTGGAATACAGACAGCTCACAAAACTCAATTCCACATACGCAGTGGGACTTGTGAACTATATATCGGATGACGGACGTATTCACGGAACCTTTAACCAGACTATCACGGCAACCGGAAGAATAAGCTCAACAGAGCCTAACCTTCAGAATATACCTATGAAGCTGGAACTCGGAAGACTTATCAGAAAGGCATTTATCCCTAAGGAGGGATATATATTTGTAGATGCCGATTACTCACAGGTAGAGCTTCGTGTACTTGCCCATCTGTCGGGAGATGAGGTTATGAAGAATGCCTTTCTGAATAACGTGGATATTCATGCCACTACGGCATCTGAGGTGTTTGAGGTTCCGATTGGTGAAGTGACACCTCTCCAGAGACGGCATGCCAAGGCAGTCAACTTCGGAATCGTGTACGGAATCAGCGCATTTGGTCTGAGTGAGGATCTGGGTATATCCAGAAAAGAGGCTTCAGATTTCATTGCAAAGTATTACGACACCTATAAGAGTATAAAAGCGTATTTGGATGAACAGGTAGCCCACGCAAAGGAAAAAGGCTATGTGACGACCATGTTCGGAAGGATCAGGCCTATCCCTGAGCTGAAGTCATCCAACTTTATGCAGAGGAGTTTTGGCGAGAGGGTTGCCATGAATTCGCCTATACAGGGAACCGCTGCGGACATAATCAAGATCGCCATGGTGAGAGTTAACATGAAGCTCAAGGAGCTCGGACTGAAGTCACAGCTTATCCTGCAGATACACGATGAGCTTCTTATAGAGGCTGCCGAGGATGAAGTGGACATAGTGAAGAAGCTTCTCGTTGATGAGATGATGCATGCCGCAGATATGACCGTACCTCTTGAGGTGGGCGTTGCATCAGGAAATAACTGGTATGAGGCAAAATAATATGAAGATCATAGGAATAACTGGTGGTATCGGTTCTGGAAAAACTGCTGTGCTTGATATAATGCAGCGAGACTACGGAGCATTCATTATGGAGGCCGACGCTCTGGCTCACAGACTTATGGAACCGGGACAGATATCATACAATGACATAGTGGAACACTTTGGAAGAGATATTCTTGATGAAGACAGCAGAATCGACAGAGCAAAGCTTTCAGCGGTCGTTTTCAGCGATCAGAAGCAGCTCGATATCCTCAATTCCATAACCCACCCAAATGTAAAAAAGGCCATTCTTGAATCCATGGAGGAGCAGAAAAAGTCAGGATGCAGACTATACGTTCTTGAAGCTGCACTGCTTATCCAGGATGGGTATTTGGACATCTGCGATGAGATGTGGTATGTCTATGCAGACGTTTCAAAACGAATTGAACGTTTGTGTGCTTATCGCGGATTTACCGATGAAAAAGCAAGAAAAGTCATCGCTTCGCAGGAGCCTGACAGCTATTATGAGGAAAATTGTTCAAAAAAGATAGACAATTCAGGTAATTTAGAAAAATTGAGAAACCAGCTTAAGCTGGCGATGGAAATTGAGTGTTAGATTTTTTTAGTTATTATCACGGATTGTACGGATAAAAAGACAATTTTTTTGGCTATTTCTATTGAGAATAATGGGGCAATGAGTTAAACTTTAACTATGTGTGTTTTCATTATTTCAAAGGGGGAAATAAACATGAAGTTTATTGATCAGTTAAAAGAAAAAGCCAAACAGAATAAGAAAACGATCGTACTGCCTGAGACATCAGACATGAGAACAATCGAGGCAGCCGGCAAGGTATTGGCAGAGGGCATTGCGAACATTATCCTGGTTGGAGACAAGGAAGATATCATGAGCAGAGCTGGTGATATCGATCTCAGCGGAGCATCATTTGTTGACCCTAAGAATTATGAGAAATTTGATGAATACGTGGATGCTTTTGTAGAGATGAGAAGAAAGAAGGGCATGACCGAGGCAAGAGCCAAGGAACTGCTTTTAACAAACCCATTATATTTTGGATGTATGATGGTTAAACAGGATGATGCAGACGGTATGGTTGCCGGTGCGATCAACGCATCAGCAGATGTGCTCCGTGCAGCACTTCAGACACTGAAGACTGCTCCGGGAACAAGAATCGTATCAGCATTCTTCCTGGTTGTAGTTCCAGATTGTCAGTATGGTGCCAATGGAACATTTGTATTTGCAGATGCAGGACTCAATCAGAGCCCGTCAGCGTCAGAGCTTGCAGATATTGCAGAGCAGTCAGCGAAGTCATTTGAACTTCTGGTTGATGAGACACCTGTTGTGGCTATGCTGTCACATTCAACAAAGGGAAGCGCAAAGCATCCTGACGTTGACAAGGTTATTGAAGCTACAGAGATCGTTAACGCTGAGTTCCCTGACCTTCTGTGTGATGGTGAGCTTCAGTCAGATGCAGCACTCGTTCCTGAGGTTGCAGCATCAAAGGCACCTGGAAGCAAAGTTGCAGGACATGCGAATGTTCTTGTGTTCCCTGATCTTGATGCAGCGAACATCGGATACAAGCTTGTACAGAGACTCGCAAAAGCTGATGCATATGGTCCTGTTACACAGGGTATTGCAAAGCCTGTAAACGACCTGTCAAGAGGCTGTGTTGCAGACGATATAGTTGGAGTTGTTGCCATAACAGCTATCCAGGCTCAGGCTCAGGAGGACGGCAGAATGAAGGTAACTCCAAAAGAGAGATAGTAAAAGATAATTTTTAAAGATGATTTATTTACACATAAGTTGTGCAGGAGGATTGAAATGAAGGTTCTTGTAATTAATTGTGGTAGTTCATCACTGAAGTATCAGCTTATTGATTCTGATACAGAGGCTGTTATAGCAAAAGGACTGTGTGAGAGGATCGGTATCGACGGAAAGCTCACACATCAGACCATGGGTAAGGATAAGTATACAGTGGATGCCGCTATGCCGGATCACAATGCTGCTGTAAAATTTGTTCTTGACGCTCTTCTTGATACAGATAAGGGAGCTATCGCTTCACTGTCAGAGATCGACGCTGTTGGACACAGAATAGTTCACGGCGGTGAGAAGTTTGCGAATTCAGTAGTTATAACAGACGAAGTAATGGCGGCCATAGAAGAGTGTAATGATCTTGCACCACTTCACAACCCTGCCAACCTCATTGGAATCAGAGCATGTCAGGCACATATGCCGGGTGTTCCTATGGTTGCGGTATTTGATACAGCATTCCACCAGACCATGCCTGATAAAGCATATACATATGCAATACCTTACGAATATTACGAGAATTATAAGATAAGAAGATACGGTTTCCACGGAACAAGCCACAGCTTTGTATCCAAGAGACTGGCAGAGCTTATAGGCAGGGATATCAAAGATACCAAGCTTATCGTATGCCACCTTGGAAACGGATCAAGTATCACAGCAGTTGACGGCGGTAAGTCAGTGGACACTTCCATGGGACTCACACCTCTTGCAGGTCTTCCTATGGGCACAAGAAGCGGTGATATAGATCCTGCGATTCTTGAGTTCATTGCCGGCAAAGAGGGCAAGAGCGTTGAGGAGATAACAACTATTCTTAATAAGAAGTCAGGTGTATCAGGACTTTCAGGCGTATCAAGTGATTTCAGAGATCTTGACGCCGGCATGAAGGATGGCAATGACAGATGCCGTCTTGCTCTCGATGTATTCTGCTACAGTGTCAAGAAATATATTGGAGCATATGCAGCCGCAATGGGAGACCTTGATGCGATAGCGTTTACGGCAGGAATCGGAGAGAACAATCCATATGTAAGAAGAGTATCAACAATGGATCTTTCATTCATGGGTATCGATATAGATGAGACTAAGAACGAGATCCGCGGCGAAGAGCAGAAGATATCCACTGACGCTTCAAAGGTTCAGGTATGGGTAGTTCCTACAAACGAAGAGCTTGCCATTGCAAGAGAGACTGTAGAGCTTGTTACAAAATAAGTCTTCTGTATAACGACAGGATTCAGTTGACGGAATTGTATAAAAATTTTGCAATATTTTGTTGACAATAAATATCTGTATATGTATAATAGCAGATGTGCGATTTTTAGGAGATATTATGTTAATTGATTTATCTGAGATTTTATCCACTGAGGGATTGACTAAAAGCGTTGAAGTACATGTAGACTTTGATAGTTTCCAGTTTAAGGGAATGGACTACCGGATTGGACAGGCAGATGATTTTCAACTGAATCTGTCGAATGACGGCAAGAACAGAGTCAAGGTTACCGGAAGCACTGATGTTGTCATGGAGCTTGTGTGTGACAGATGTCTGGAGGAGTTTGAGAGAACTTTCCATATAGATATCGACACAGTTATTGATACTTCCGTTTTGGATTCTGATAAGGTAGATGAGATAGATGAGTTAAGCTATTTTGAAGACTGTAATATCGATATGGACGCACTGTTGAAAAAGGAACTGATGGGTTTAGTTCCAATACAGATTCTGTGCAGGGATGACTGCAAGGGACTCTGTAAGGTGTGTGGAACGAATCTGAATCATGGTACATGTAACTGTGATGATTTTGTTCCTGATCCGAGATTATCAGTTTTTAATGACATCTTAAAGAATTGAGGAGGTGTGAATAATGTCAATTTGTCCAAAGAATAAGAGCTCAAAGGCTAGAAGAGATAAGAGAAGAGCTAACTGGAAGATGTCTGCACCAGCATTAGTTAAGTGCAGCAAGTGTGGCGAGTTAATGGTTCCACACAGAGTTTGTAAGAACTGCGGTTCATACAACAAGAAAGAGATTATCTCAGTTGCTGAGTAATTTCCAGTTCTCACTCGGTATTTGAGTAGTAGAATAAACAAGACCTTTCTTATTTTTATAATAAGGAAGGTCTTTTTTCGTGCACATATATACATGGTGGTTTGTATATTTGTACTGAAATATTTGACTTTGACAATTCAGAAATATATAATGACCTTGTGCGTTTGCACCTAAAAATAATTATATGGTGGGATATCCCATAATACACGTAAGATAGGAGAGTTTTGATATGGGCGATACAAGAATTGTAGTAGATGCTATGGGCGGAGATTATGCACCGGAGTGGATCATAAGAGGTGCTGTAGAAGCTGTGAACGAAGGGGCAAAGGCTCATATAATTCTCACTGGAAAAGAGGCTGTCATAAAGGGTGAGCTTGCAAAATACACATATGACACCTCCAAGATAGAGATAAAGAACTGTACTGAGGAGATCACATGTCACGATGCACCTGTTCAGGCAATCAGAAGCAAGAAAGACTCATCACTTACAGTTGGAATGAATATGGTAAAAAGTGGAGAGGCTGACGCAATAATCTCAGCCGGAAGCTCAGGAGCCATCCTTGCAGGAGGACAGCTTATCGTCGGAAGATCCAAAGGTGTGAAGAGATCACCTCTGGCACCACTCATCCCTACGACCAAGGGATATTCACTTCTTATTGACTGCGGTGCTAATGTAGATGCGAGACCTGAGCATCTGCTTCAGTTTGCAAAGATGGGTTCCATATATATGGAGAACATCGAGAAGATCGAGAAGCCAAGAGTAGCCATCGTCAATATTGGTGACGAGGAGGAGAAGGGTAACGCCCTCGTAAAGGAGACATACCCACTGCTCAAGGAATGTAAGGACATCAATTTTGTTGGAAGTATAGAAGCTCGTGAGATTCCAAATGGTGCTGCAGATGTCATCGTATGTGAAGCATTTGTGGGAAATGTTATCCTCAAGCTGTACGAGGGACTTGCAAAAATGCTGCTTGGAGAGATCAAGAAAGCGGTCATGTCTTCATTCAAGTCAAAGATCGGCGGTGCACTTATAAAGGATTCCCTCGGAGAGCTCAAGGAGAGATTCAACGCCAAGACAAAGGGTGGAGCACCTCTTCTTGGACTTAAGGGACTCGTAGTAAAGATCCACGGCAACTCACACAACGAAGAAGTTAAGAGTGCAATATTCCAGTGCATCAACTTCAGTGAGACCGGAGTAAACGCCAAGATTGCTGAAAAGCTGAGTGAGGAGCAGGCATAATGAAGAAGGATTATGGTGAGCTTGAAAAAAGAATAGGATACGAATTCAAGGATATAAGACTTCTGATAACGGCTCTGACACACACGTCATTTGCAAATGAGCTTAAGGTTAATAAAACTGAGTCATATGAGAGACTTGAGTTTCTCGGGGATGCCATCCTTGAGTATATTGTGAGTGACTATCTCTTCCGCAAGAAGAGAGAATATGAGGAGGGAAAACTCACAAAGCTGAGGGCAAGTCTTGTATGCGAATTTACTCTTTCACAGATATCCGAGAGTCTTGGATATGGCAAATTTGTCCTTCTTAGCAAGGGTGAAGCCCAGACAGGCGGAAGGACAAGGAAATCCATTCTGTGTGATCTCTTTGAATCCGTTCTCGGTGCGATGTATCTTGATGGCGGAATGGATGTCGCCAAGAAGTTTGTCCATCAGTTCCTGCTGGATGACGTTGAGACAAAATCATTGTTCTACGATGCAAAGTCAACCCTTCAGGAATTCTGCCAGAAGAATGGAAAAGAATTAAAGTATGAGCTCATAGAGGAGAAGGGGCCTGAACATAACAAGATATTTGTATCGGATGCCATGATAGATGGCCAGGCTACAGCCAGAGGTGAGGGTTCAAACAGAAAAAACTCCGAACAGATGGCTGCATACAAAACATTGTTACAATTAAGAAAAAAGCAGGATTAATTTATGTATTTAAAGAGTATAGAGGTAAATGGCTTCAAGTCATTTGCAAACAAGATAGTATTCAAATTCAATCACGGAATAACCTGTATCGTTGGACCTAATGGTTCGGGTAAGAGCAATGTAGCGGATGCAGTGAGATGGGTTCTGGGTGAACAGAGTGCCAAGAGTCTCCGTGGTTCCAAGATGGAGGATGTCATTTTCTCGGGAACACAGCTCAGAAAGCCGCAGGGCTCCGCATATGTTGCCATAACTCTTGACAACAGCGATCACAGCCTTCCTATAGATTATAATGAAGTCACAGTTGCAAGACGAGTATACAGATCAGGAGAGTCTGAATATCTGATTAACGGTACTGTCAGCAGACTGAAGGATGTATATTCTCTCTTCTTTGACACCGGTATCGGTAAGGAGGGTTATTCAATCATCGGACAGGGCCAGATCGAGAAGATCCTCAATGGTAAACCTGAGGAGAGACGAGAGCTTTTTGACGAGGCTGCCGGAATCGTAAAGTTCAAGAAGAACAAGGCTGCTGCGGAGAAATCACTTGAAGCAGAGAGGGACAATCTCAGCCGTGTCAACGACATTCTCAAGGAGCTTGAAAAACAGGTCGGACCACTCAAGGAGCAGTCTGAGACCGCAAGGAAATACCTGGCATTTAAAAATGAATTAAAAAAACTCGATGTGAATGCATTCCTTCTCGAGACAGAGAAACTTAAAACAGCTCTCGAGGAAGATCAGAACAGGCTCACTATCGTAAACGATGATATAGATGAGAGCAAGCAGGCGTATGAACAGACAAAGGAAGAATACGACCAAATAGAGACTGCTATAGAGCAGCTCAATTCCATAATTGAGTCATCTAAAAACGAGATTCATGAGAACAGGCTTGCAAAAGAGCGTGCTGAAGGTGAGATAAATGTTATCAACCAGCAGATAATCACACTCAAAATGAACGATCAGAACATACATGATCAGATAGACCGAATCAACAGCCAGATCGAGTCCGGCGAGGAAGAACTCGCAGATTACACATCCCAGAAAGATGAACTGGATGACTCTATCTCAGAAGTTGAACAGGCACTTAAAACAGCCCAGAAGGAAAGCTCCGACATGACCTCCTACATAGAGGCCTGCCAGCAGGAGATTGAGAGCTGCAAGGCTGACATCATAGAATATATGCATGAGAGCGGTAATCTCCAGGCAAAGGTCGGAAGATATGACGCCATGCTGGAGAATATCAACTTTAGAAAGACACAGCTCAACCAGAGACTTCTGCAGTTTAAGAGCGACGATGCCGGGGACAAGAAGGAATATGAGTCACTGTCATCACAGCTTGCCGAACTTGAGGCGGGAGTAAAGGTCATTCTCGCGGGATTGGACAGTGCAACCGATCAGCTTGCCCAGAATCAGAATAGAAACAAAACTAACCGTGAGCTGATCCACAACACCAACGAGAAGCTTTCGGCCACAGAGTCCAAGATGGAGGCTCTCAGAAATATAACTGAGAGATACGACGGATACGGCAACAGTATCAGACGAGTCATGGAACAGAAACAGTGGAATCCGGGCATAATAGGCGTTGTTGCGGACATAATCACGGTAAATCAGAAGTACGAGGTCGCTGTGGAGACTGCCCTTGGCGGAAGTATACAGAACATTGTCACTGAGGACGATGCCACTGCCAAGAGAATGATCTCATATCTGAAGACCAACAGACTCGGACGTGCAACATTTCTTCCGCTTAACACCATAACAGACCGCGGTTCCGTCAGAAATGATGTGCTCAGGGAAAAAGGAGTCATAGGAGTTGCATCAGATCTTGTTGAGGTCGATTCCAAATTCAACACGCTGGTAAAGAACCTTTTAGGCAGGATCATAGTTGTCGACAATATCGATAATGCCCTGGCGGTAGCGCGTAAGAACAATCAGTCGCTCAGACTTGTCACCATAGAGGGAGAACTGATAAATCCGGGCGGATCAATGACCGGAGGTGCATTCAGGAATTCCAGTAACCTTCTCGGAAGAAAGAGAGAACTGGATGAACTCAAGGAGCAAATCGATAACCTGAAATCAACAGCGTCAAAGGCTGCGGCTCTCGACGCACAACTTAAGACTTCAAGAGATCAGCTCAGACAGGATATAGACAAATACAACTCCGAACTGCAGCAGGCATATCTGAAAAAGAATACTCTGACCATGAGTATTGACCAGGTCAAAGAAAAACTTGCCGAATCTGAAAGAGTATTTGTCTCGATCGAGAAAGAGGTAGCAGAGCTCAATAATCAGATAACGGAGATAAACAACAATAAGGATTCTCTTGCCGACAACAACAAAAAGCATGAAGCCATGAGGCTTGAAGCTGAGGCAAGAGTGGAAGAACTTGAGGGACAGGGACAGGAGAACAAGGATAAGCTCACCGCTGCAAACGCAAGGGTATCTGAGCTTATGATTAAGTTTAATTCCGTCAAGCAGAAAGAGGACTTCATTGTAGAAAATATCCGAAGAATAAATATGGATATCGAAAAATACAAGGAAGAACTTGAGGGCTTTACAAGCCGCGTGGAGTCATCATTCAGTGAGATCACAGAGCTGGAAGACAGAATAGCTGCTATAAAGACAGATATCGCAAGCAGAACCGGAAGTATCGCTTACAACGAGGACAAGGTAAACGAATTCTCAGTCAAGAGAGAGGAATTACAGCAGAGCCACAAGGAATTCTTTGCCAGACGAGAAGAACTTTCCGAAAAGATTGCAGGACTCGAGAAGGACTCATACAAGCTCACATCGATAATCGAGAAGAACACTGAGAAAGCAGACGAACTCAGCAACTATATGTGGGAGGAGTATGAGCTTACATACAGCAGTGCCCAGGAACTCAAGGACGATAATCTTCCTGAACTGCCGGCACTAAAGAAGGAGATCGTTGCAGTAAAGGCCAAGATCAAATCCCTTGGAGATGTCAATGTCAATGCCATAGATGACTACAAAGAAGTCTCTGAGAGATACGAATTTCTCAAGGGACAGCATGACGATATAGTCAGTGCGGAGACCAACCTTGTAAATATCATTGCGGAGCTTGAAAAATCAATGCAGGAGCAGTTTGCCGAGAAGTTCAAGGAGATACAGGTCATGTTCGACAAGGTATTCAAGGAGCTGTTCGGTGGTGGACGTGGTGCACTTGAGCTGGTTGATACCGAGGATCTTCTTGAAACAGGTATCAGGATCATAGCACAGCCACCTGGAAAGAAGCTCCAGAATATGATGCAGTTGTCAGGTGGAGAGAAGTCCCTCACCGCCATAGCACTGTTATTTGCAATTCAGAGTCTGAAGCCATCACCTTTCTGTCTGCTGGACGAGATAGAGGCGGCTCTTGACGACTCGAACGTAAGAAGATTTGCACAGTATCTCAACAGGCTTACAAAGGATACGCAGTTCATAGTTATATCACACAGAAAGGGAACCATGGAGGCTGCTGATATCCTGTACGGTATAACCATGCAGGAGAAGGGTGTATCTACCCTCGTATCAGTCAACCTTATTGAGAACGATCTGGATAAATAACAATAGAAGATATTAAACAGGAGGTATGTCATGGCAGAGGAAAAAGAGAAAAAAGGATTTTTTGCGAGACTTAAGGCAGGTCTTGCAAAGACAAGAGATAATATAGTAGAAAGCTTTACAGATGTATTCGGTGCATCCCATATAGATGATGATTTCTATGAGAATCTTGAAGAGACATTTATCATGGCTGATATGGGATATGAGACGACTGAGAAGGTTATAGAGGGGCTTAAGCAGAAGGTTGAGGATTCACACATCAAAGAACCTGCTGCCTGCAAGGAACTTGTGATCAATATAATCAAGAACCAGATGTCTGTGGACGATTCAGCGTACGACTTCGAGAATAAGAAGTCCGTTGTGCTGGTCATCGGGGTAAATGGTGTCGGCAAGACAACGACCATCGGAAAGCTTGCTGCCCAGTACCGCCAGAGAGGCAAGAAGGTTCTCATGGCTGCTGCCGATACATTCAGAGCTGCCGCCATAGATCAGTTAAAGACCTGGGCTGACAGGGCACAGGTTGATATAATTTCACACAATGAGGGCGCTGATCCCGCTGCAGTTGTATACGACGCAGTGGCTGCCGCCAAGGCAAGAGATACGGATATCCTTCTCGTTGATACAGCGGGAAGACTTCACAACAAGAAGAATCTCATGGACGAGCTTGCAAAGATGAGAAGGATCATCACAAGGGATTATCCGGAGGCAAATGTTGAGGCGCTCATAGTTCTGGACGGAACAACAGGTCAGAATGCCCTTGAACAGGCAAGACAGTTCAGCAATGTAACTGAGCTTGACGGTATAGTTATCACCAAGCTTGACGGAACCGCCAAGGGTGGCATTGCGATAGCGATCCAGGCAGAGCTTGACGTACCGGTCAAGTTTATCGGAGTTGGTGAGAAGATCGGTGATCTCCAGAGATTTGACCCTCAGGAATATGTCAACGCATTGTTCGCAGATTTTGACGAGGACAGATCCGAGATCGATATGCTCATCGGCGATGACATGTAATACTACGGCATATATAATGATCATATGTATGTATGTCAATGTACTTATATCTGTGCACAACCATATATGATTTTCAAAAGGATTTTTACATAAGGAGACATTAACAAATGGCAGAACAGAACACAACAGACAAACTGACACTTGCGAAATTTGAGGAGGCCTACGACATTGTACATAAGGTGGTTCTCCCTACAAAGCTCATATACAGTGACTATTTCAGTGGGATAACAGGCAACAAGGTATACTTCAAACCTGAGAACCTTCAGAAGACCGGTGCATACAAGATCAGGGGTGCATATTACAAGATAAGCACTCTTTCAGATGAAGAGAGACAGAAGGGACTGATAACAGCTTCGGCTGGAAATCATGCCCAGGGTGTGGCATATGCTGCAAAAGCATATGGAGTAAAGGCGACCATCGTTATGCCTTCATCTACACCTCTCATCAAGGTTAACAGAACTAAGGCATACGGCGCAGAGGTTATACTGTATGGAGACGTATATGATGAATCATGTGCATACGCTCTTGAGCTTGCAGAGGACAAGGGTTATACATTCATTCATCCGTTCGATGATCTCGATGTTGCCACAGGACAGGGCTCGGTTGCGATGGAGATCATAAAGGAGCTTCCTTTCGTTGACTATATCCTTGTTCCTATCGGAGGTGGCGGTCTGGCAACAGGTGTGTCCACACTTGCCAAGATGATGAATCCGAACATCAAGGTCATAGGTGTTGAGCCTGCCGGAGCAAACTGTATGCAGGTCTCACTGAAGAACAAGAAGGTTACAACACTTCCATATGTCGACACCATTGCAGATGGAACTGCAGTAAAGACACCGGGAAGCAAGATTTTCCCATATATACAGAAGAACATAGATGATATTATAACTGTAGAGGATAACGAACTCATCGTTTCATTCCTCGATATGCTTGAGAATCACAAGCTTCTTGTTGAGAATTCAGGCCTTCTCACAGTGGCAGCACTTAAGCATCTCGATGTAAAGGGTGCCAAGGTCGTAAGCATACTGTCGGGCGGCAATATGGATATGATAACATTTGCCTCACTTGTACAGCACGGACTTATCGCAAGAAGCAGGATCTTCACAGTTTCAACACTTCTTCCTGACAAGCCGGGTGCACTCATGAACATTTCAAAGGTTATCGCTGATCTCCAGGGAAATGTTATCAAGCTTGAGCACAACCAGTTCGTATCCATCAACAGGAATTCAGCAGTTGAGCTTGTTATCACTATGGAGGCATTTGGCCCTGAGCACAAGCAGCTCATCATCAACACACTTGCTGATAAGGGCTACAAGCCAAAGGAAGTCATGACAAAGGGAATATACAATTAATTGTAGTTGATATCGATGATTAACGATGAACTCACTTTAACCGTAAATGACAACAAAATAATCGCCTGCAGACGCGGTGACAATCTGTTCAAGGTGCTGTGCAGCGCCGGATATGTGTTCAGTGGAAACTGCGGAGGTCTTGGAAGGTGTCAGAGATGTCTGGTGGATGTAAAAGGTGCGGGCACGGTAAAAAGCTGTACCTACACTATCACTGATAACATACAGGTAACCATAGTTGAGGATAACATGTCAGTCCTTGCTTCGTACAAGGGTGCTGCTGAATCCAACAACGTATATAATGGCGATGGTCGTGATATAGGCATAGCTATAGATTTAGGCACCACCACCATCGCCATAGAACAGATAGATATGTCTGATGGAAGTGTCACGGACAGATGTGGATTTATGAATCCGCAAATTGAATATGGCAGCGATGTCATATCAAGGATCCGAACAGGCTCCACAGAAGATGGACTGGCAAAGCTCAGAAGCTCAGTAGTCACAAGGATTTCCTCAGAGTTGACCGGAATGGGGTATGCCCTTGCAGATATATCAAGGATAATTATTTCCGGAAACACCACCATGAATGCAATACTGGAGCGGCTGCTTCTGGACAATCTCGGGCATGCACCATTTGAGATCAGGAATCCTGACAGTATAACAGTATCAGGGAAGGATTTCTTTGATGATGAAAGATTTTGCAGTGCGGAAGTCACATGTCTTCCTAACCTCAGCGCATTTGTTGGAGCTGACGCATTGTGCGGTGCAGTCGTCTGTAACATTGACAGGTCTGACAAATATCAGTTGTTTGCAGATCTCGGAACAAATGGAGAGCTTATACTTGCAAAGCAGGGCATCGGTTATGCCACCTCATGTGCATGTGGTCCGGCATTTGAGGGAATGCTGAGGAGAGGTGTTGCAGCTCCAACCACAGCCTTTGATCTGCTGAACAGACTTAATTTGCTACACATAGTGAATGACGATGGAGTCCTGGTTGATCAGTATATAGACGGAGGCTACAGACTTGCAGGTGGAGTGACAATTGACATGGATATGATCAGAAGCTTTCTCCTTGCAAAGGCAGCCATATGTGCAGGTATAGAATCCCTCATGGATATGGCGGGGATAACGGCAGAGGACGTATCACGTGTATATCTGGCAGGAGGCTTCGGGTGCAGTCTTAATATATCAAGTGCGGTAAGCCTTGGACTTTTTCCGGACAGTTTTCAGGGAAAATCAGAATTTGTAGGAAATACATCCCTGCACGGAGCACATAAGTGCTTGATTGATAAGAGTTTTATTGATAGAATATATGCGTTTAAAGAGACCCTGACTGCTGTGAATCTCGGTGAGCTTGAGGGCTTTGACAGAAGATATTACAGTCATATGGATCTCAGACCATGGACCGCACAGTCACATGGTACAAATAAATTACAACAGAAGAGTAGATTATGAAATTACTAAGTATAGCAAGCGGTAGCAGCGGTAACTGCTATTACGTCGGCAATAGCGCTACCCATCTTCTTGTGGATGTAGGCATAAGCTGCAAGAGGGTTGAAAACGCCCTTAAGGATGAGGGAATAAAGCCGTCTGAACTCGATGGTGTTCTTGTAACGCATGAGCATATAGATCATGTGAAGGGCATAGGTGTTCTGGCAAGAAAGCACGGTGTTCCTATATATGCCACTGCAGGAACCATAGCTGAGATGAAGAAGATGACCTCCCTTGGCAGTATCGATGAGGGACTGTTTCATGAGATTCGTCCTGATGAAAAGATACTGATAAAGGATATAACCGTTGATCCATCATCCATCTGGCATGACGCAGCGGATCCGGTATGCTACAGCCTGTATGGAGATGGCAAAAAAGTGTCCATAGCGACTGATATGGGCAATTATAATGATTATATTGTAGATAAGCTTGACAACTCAGATATAATGGTAGTTGAGGCCAATCATGATGTCAGAATGCTTGAGGCGGGACCATATCCTTATTATCTCAAGAGACGAATCCTTGGCAACTATGGTCATCTGTCCAACGAATTGTCAGGGCAGCTCATATACAAACTTCTGAATGACCATGTGAAGGGTATCCTTCTGGGACATCTGAGCAAGGAGAACAATTTTGAAGAGCTGGCATACGAGACAGTCAAGCTGGAGCTTGAAAATAATTCATACGCCAACGATGTAAGGGAATTTGGGCTGGCAGTAGCCAGAAGAGACATGCCTATGGCTTCCATAGAGGCGTAGGCTGATTTTTAGGAGTGAATAAAGATGGGTTCTGTATGTACAGGCTCCATCATCAACAAGGAGGATAAATAAAATGAAAAAGAGAATCATAACTGTAGTAGGTAAGGACAGCGTGGGAATCACAGCTAAGGTATGTGTATATCTGGCAAACAACCAGATCAATATACTTGACATATCACAGACTATAGTTGCAGGGTACTTCAACATGATGATGGTGGTTGATACACAGGAGTCATCCAAATCAACAGAGCTCATCGCATCAGAGCTCGGACAGATTGGAGAAGAGATTGGAGTACAGATAAAGGTACAGCACGAGAAGATCTTTGAGACAATGCACAGAATCTAATAATATACAGTCTGACAGACAGAAAAGAGGATATACATGATTAGCATAAATGAAGTAATCGAGACCAATAAGATGATCTCAGACATGAATCTGGATGTTCGTACCATCACAATGGGAATCAGTCTTTTGGATTGTGTAGGCACAGATGTGGATGATACATGTACAAAGATATATAACAAGATAACAACATATGCCAAGGATCTTGTATCAACAGGTCAGGAGATATCAAGAAGATATGGTATACCAATCGTCAACAAGAGAGTTTCTGTAACACCTATAGCACTGGTTGGTGGTTCCGTATGTAAGACCACCGGAGATTTTGTAAAGATAGCAAAGGCTCTTGACAAGGCTGCAGACACCATAGGAGTCAACTTCATCGGAGGATATTCAGCACTTGTAAATAAGGGCATGACTCCTGCTGATGAGCTTCTTATCCGTTCAATTCCTGAAGCACTCTCAAGCACAGGAAAGGTGTGCAGCTCCATAAATGTAGGTTCAACCAAAACCGGTATAGATATGGATGCAGTCAAGATTCTCGGAGAGATGATCAAAGACACTGCCGAGCTCACCAAGGAAGCAGATTCCATCGGTTGTGCAAAGCTTGTAGTATTCTGTAACGCACCTGATGACAACCCATTTATGGCCGGTGCATTCCACGGTGTTACCGAGGGAGACTGTGTCATCAATGTTGGAGTCAGCGGCCCTGGTGTTGTAAAGAAAGCCCTTGAGAAGGTAAGAGGAGAAAACTTTGAGGAACTCTGCGAGACCATCAAGAAGACAGCTTTCAAGGTAACCAGAGTTGGACAGCTCGTTGCAAAAGAGGCATCCAAGATGCTCGGCGTACCATTTGGTATAGTTGACCTGTCACTTGCCCCTACTCCTGCAGTCGGAGACAGTGTAGGTGAGATTCTCGAGGAGATCGGTCTTGAATACGCCGGAGCTCCTGGTACAACAGCAGCACTTGCGCTCCTCAACGATCAGGTTAAGAAGGGTGGAGTTATGGCTTCATCATACGTCGGAGGACTCTCCGGTGCATTCATCCCTGTATCTGAGGACCAGAGAATGATCGATGCAGTTTCCGCAGGAGCATTAACTCTTGAGAAACTTGAGGCCATGACATGTGTATGTTCAGTAGGTCTTGATATGATAGCAATTCCTGGTGATACATCACCTGCAACCATATCAGGAATTATCGCTGATGAGATGGCTCTTGGTATGATCAACCAGAAGACAACCGCTGTAAGACTTATCCCTGTTATCGGTAAGACAGTTGGAGATCAGGCTGAATTTGGCGGACTTCTCGGATACGCACCTATCATGCCTGTCAACAGATTTGCATGTGATAAGTTTGTCAACAGAGGTGGACGTATTCCAGCCCCTATCCATAGTTTCAAAAACTAATATTGGATAATGCGGTATAGGATCACAGTTCCTGATACGATATAGATATAGAGGATGCGCACTGAATACGGATATTCCGTGCGCATCTCTTTTGCTGTAATTGAATATTTCCATTTGGAGATATCAGATAATATGATTACAAGAAAATTATTTAAGGATATTATTTTATGAGAAGATTAGCTTTACCGGATGAAATACTGATGAAGGTTGAAAAGCCCGCCAGATATATAGGTGGAGAATACAACAGTGTTATGAAGGACAAGGACAAGGTTGATGTGCGTTTCTGCATGTGTTTTCCTGATGTATACGAGATAGGTATGTCCCATCTCGGAATTCAGATACTGTACGATATGTTCAACAGGAGAGAGGACACATGGTGTGAAAGAGTTTATTCGCCATGGCCTGATCTGGACGCGGAGATGAGAGAACATGACATCCCTCTGTTCGCGCTGGAATCCCAGGATCCTATAAAGGATTTTGATTTCCTTGGAATAACACTCCAGTACGAGATGTGTTACACCAATATTCTTCAGGTGCTTGATCTGGCTGGGATCCCACTCCGTACAAGAGACAGAAAAAAGGGAGACACACTTGTTATAGGCGGAGGCCCATGCTCATACAATCCTGAGCCTATAGCAGACTTCTTTGACATATTCTATATGGGTGAGGGCGAAGTATCATATGATGCACTTCTGGAGCTTTACAAGGTGTATAAGCACTCTGATATGACCAGGGAAGAATTTCTCATAAAGGTGTCCAACATTCCGGGATTATACGTTCCTGAGCTCTATGAAGTCACATACAAGGAAGATGGCACGATAGCTTCATTTGCTCCTAGATTTGAAGATGTGCCTGCCACGATAACCAAGACGGTCGTCATGGATCACAGCAAAGTCACATACCCAGAGAAGCCTGTTGTGTCATTCATGAAGCTCACTCAGGACAGAGTTGTTCTTGAGATCATGCGCGGATGTATAAGAGGCTGCAGATTCTGCCAGGCTGGAATGATTTACAGACCAACCAGACCTAAGGATGTCAATCTGTTAAAGGGCTATGCTGAGAAAATGCTGGCAAGTACAGGACACGAGGAGATAACCTTCAGCAGTCTGTCGTCGAGTGATTACGAGGAGCTTCCGGAGCTCACAGACTGCCTGATCGAGAAGATGGACAATGAGCATGTAAATATCTCTCTGCCATCGCTCCGTATAGACGCCTTTTCTCTGGATGTCATGAGCAAGATCCAGGATGTGAAGAAGAGTTCACTTACATTTGCCCCTGAGGCAGGAACGCAGAGACTCAGAAATGTTATAAACAAGGGTCTCACAAAGGAGAACATAATGGATGGTGCCCTGAAGGCCTTCAAAGGCGGCTGGGATAAGGTGAAGCTGTACTTCATGATGGGCCTTCCTACTGAGACATATGACGATATTGCCGGGATTGCAGACCTGTCGGAGGAGATCACTGAGCTTTTCTTTGCAAATATCCCAAGAGAAGAACGAAATGGACGTGTCATGGTCACCGCATCGGCATCATATTTTGTGCCAAAGCCATTTACTCCGTTCCAGTGGGCTCCGATGATAAGGCCTGAGGAATTTGTCAAGCGTGCATACTTTGTGAAGGACAGATTCCGCGCAGAGAAAAACCATAAGAGTCTTAAGTTCCAGTACCACGAAGCAGATATCACCATACTTGAGGGACTGCTTGCTCGAGGCGACAGGAAGCTCTGCGATGTAATATATGATGTCTATAAGGCCGGTCAGATATTTGACGCATGGACAGAGTTCTTCAAAAAAGTAAACTGGGACAACGCCATGGCAAAGCACGGTCTGGATATAGATTTCTACACATACAGGGACAGAAATGTTGATGAGATACTTCCGTGGGATTTCATTGATATAGGAGTCACAAGAAAGTTCCTTGAGAGAGAGTGGGAGAACGCCCAGAACGAAAAGGTAACCCCTAACTGCAGACAGCAGTGTTCCGGCTGTGGTGCCGCAAGATTTGGAGGAGGTGTATGTTTTGAAAATAAGAATTAAATACTCCAAGCTCGGTAACCTCAGATTTATAGGACACCTTGACGTTATGAGATATTTCCAGAAGGAGATAAGACGTGCCGGTCTGGATGTGAGCTATTCCAAGGGATATTCGCCTCACCAGATCATCTCGTTTGCCGCTCCGCTGGCCATGGGGATCACTTCTGATGGCGAATACTTTGACGGAGAATTTGAATCCGTTACAACATCCAGAGAGATGATCGACGCATTGAATGCCGTATCGGTTGATGAGATGAAGGTCACTGAGTGTGTACTTCTTCCCGATGATGCAAAGAACTCCATGTCAGTTGTGTCAGCATCGGACTATGTCATCTCATTCCTTGACAAAGCAGGAACTGAAGAACGGCATAATATACTGGACAGTGTGGAATCCTTCATGTCGCAGGATCAGATCGTCATTCTGAAAAAAACAAAGAAGAGCGAACGCGAGGAGAATATAAAACCTGGTATCATGACCTGCGAGCTGAGGGACGATCAGATATATATGCTGCTGTCAACCGGAAGTGAATACAACCTCAAGCCGGAGCTCGTCATGCAGGCTCTCTGCGCGTATGCGGGTGTCAGTCACAACCAGTTCCATTATCATATTCACAGACTGGAGACGTACATGGATGGCCCTGATGGCAATATAATACCTCTATACAAGGCCGGTTCACCATTCTAAGAGTCTGCCTGACCGTATATTTGAAAGATTATAAGGGGAATATCACATGAGAAAGCTGGTAGTTACACACTACGACAACAAAATATTACAGGCTGTTATACAGGCTGGCAAAGTCACAGATCTTAACCTGTCAGAGGGCAGTACAGTCCTCGGCAATATCTATGTGGGCAAGGTGGCCAACATCGTAAACAATATAAATGCCTGCTTCGTGGATTACGGTGACAGACTTCCCTGCTACTACAGTCTGGATGACAATGATATTATATACGCCGATGGCAGGGAGCACACAAAGCTCAGGATCGGCGATGAGATAGTCGTTCAGATCAGCCGTGACGCAGTCAAGACCAAGAACCCTGTTGGTTCATCGGAGCTCACCCTCCGCGGGGATTACTGTGTGGTCCACACCGGGGAACAGATCGGTGTATCGAACAAGATAAGCAGCAGAAAGCTCCGGGACGAGCTTAAGGACATCGCGCGAAATACCCTCCCGGCGGGTATAGGTTGTATCATTAGGACAAATGCTGTGGATGCGGACCCTGAACTCATAAAACGTGAACTGAATGAGCTGGGCGGTCGTCTCACGCAGATCCTGAAGGCCGCAGCAACCAGAAAATGCTTTTCCTGTCTGTACCGGAATCCACCGGAATATATAGAAAACATAACTTTCATGGGAAGTAATAAGCTAGATTCACTGGTAACCGATGATGAAGAAATATTCCACGTATTTGAGGATTACATAGAGAAAAAACAGCCTGGAACAATAGACTTAACGCTTCATACCGATACAGAATGTCCGCTTACGGCAATCTACAATCTCAATAAAGAAGTGGAGGGAGCTCTAAAGGAGAGAGTATGGCTTAAGTCAGGTGCCTACCTTATAATCCAGCAGACTGAGGCCATGGTAGTTGTGGATGTGAATACAGGCAAGGCTATATCAGGCAGAGATATGGAACAGCACATGCTGAAGGTCAACACCGAGGCTGCCATCGAAACCTGCCGTCAGTTAAGGCTCCGCAATCTGTCAGGGATAGTAGTCATAGACTTTATAAACATGAAGAATCCCGATGATATCCTCAGGATACGTGATACCCTGATAAGAGAGCTGGCAGACGATCCTGTACCAGCCAAATTCGTAGATATCACCAAGCTTGGACTTATAGAGCTGACCAGAAAGAAGTTAAAGAGACCGCTTCACGAAATGGTTAAGCTTTGATGAAA
Source organism: Coprococcus aceti (assembly GCF_025567285.1). Classification (NCBI taxonomy): domain Bacteria; kingdom Bacillati; phylum Bacillota; class Clostridia; order Lachnospirales; family Lachnospiraceae; genus Coprococcus; species Coprococcus aceti. Next base: position 210,463 of record NZ_JAOQJT010000002.1, on the reverse strand, counting down.
ATAAATCAAAAAATATTGTAAAAATATATCAGAAAATTATTGACAAATAATCATCTCAATGGTAGATTATATGAGTATGCCGCACAGTTAGGTATAAGTGTGTCAACAGACACCACCAAAACTGGCGAGTTTGATTAAGGAGGTATTAACCATGTACGCAATTATAGCAACAGGCGGTAAGCAGTACAAGGTAGCTGAAGGAGACGTGATCAAGGTTGAGAAGCTCGCAGCAGAGGCTGGAAGCGAAGTAACATTTGATGATGTTATCTTAGTAAGCACTGATTCAGACGTTAAGTGTGGAGATGCAGTTGCTAATGCATCTGTAACAGCATCAGTAGTTGGTGAAGGCAAGTCTAAGAAAGTTATTGTTTACAAGTACAAGAGAAAGACTGGCTATCACAAGAAGAATGGTCACAGACAGTCATATACTAAGGTTGAGATCAAGAAGATCAACGCTTAATTGGTATTGATTGTATCGATTATAAGACATGATTGATGTAGTTATTTATCAGAACAGCAATTCGGAATATATAGGATTTAAGACAGATGGACATGCGGAATATGATGATCCTGGACAAGATATCGTCTGTAGCGCAGTTTCAGCGATCACGATAACCATCCTGAACTCTGTTGAGAAGCTTTCAGATGTGAATTTCACACTTGACTGCGATCAGGAGAGTGGACATATGGATTTCATATTCACAGAGGAGCCGGATATCAAGGCACAGACTTTGATGCAGGCGCTTGTGATCGGTATATCCGGAATCGAAGAATCCTATGGCGATTATATTTGTATGACCTTTAAGGAGGTGTAATTGACATGATGAAGATGGAACTTCAGTTTTTCGCTCATAAGAAAGGTGTAGGTTCTACAAAGAACGGCAGAGACTCAGAGTCCAAGAGACTTGGCGCTAAGAGAGCTGACGGTCAGTTCGTAAAGGCTGGTAACATCCTTTACAGACAGCGTGGAACAAAGATTCATCCAGGTCTTAACGTTGGTATCGGCGGAGATGACACACTGTTCGCTACAGCTGATGGTATCGTTAGATTTGAGAGAAAGGGTAGAGACAAGAAGCAGGTTTCTATCTATCCAGTAGTTAACGAGTAATATTGGATATATATAAGTAATACTATCAAGAGACTGGAGTAATTATTATTATTCCAGTCTTTTTTTACAGACAAAAGTGCAGATATGGGGTATACTATGAAATAGTGTGCAGATGTATCTGCAGAACTTGACACAGGTAGTTTAGACATTGAATATTCGGTATAGAATATCTGACATAGAAAGGCGGTATATTATGTTTGCCGATAGAGCCAGAATATATGTGAGATCAGGCAAGGGCGGTGACGGACATGTATCCTTCAGAAGAGAGAAATATGTTCCAAACGGCGGTCCTGACGGCGGTGACGGAGGTAATGGCGGTGACGTTATCTTTGTTGTCGACGAGGGAATGAACACGCTCACTAACTATAGACATGTGACAAAATACAAAGCCGGAGACGGTGAAGAGGGCGGCAAGAAGAACTGCCATGGCAGCAATGGTGCCGATATCGTGCTCAAGGTTCCACCTGGAACTGTTGTCAAAGATTCAGAGACAGGTAAGGTTATTCTCGATATGGCCTACAAGAAGGAACCTGTTGTTTTCCTTAAAGGAGGCCGTGGTGGCCGTGGCAACAGAACATATGTAACTTCGACCATGCAGGCGCCAAAGTATGCACAGCCTGGTCAGCCAGCCAAGGAGCTTACAGTAGATCTTGAACTCAAGTGTATAGCTGACGTAGGACTTGTCGGATACCCAAGTGTAGGTAAATCAACCTTCCTTGCAAGAGTTACGAATGCCCGTCCTAAGATCGCGGCATATCATTTTACCACTTTAGTTCCGAACCTGGGTGTGGTGGATCTCGGGGATAAGAACGGCTTCGTGATCGCAGACATTCCAGGCATAATTGAAGGTGCGTCAGAAGGAACAGGTCTTGGACTTCAGTTCTTAAGACATATAGAGCGTACAAAGGTTATAATCCACATCGTGGATGCAGCCTCGGTGGATGGAAGAGATCCGATCAATGATATCCACGTAATCAATGAAGAGCTCAAGAAGTACAATAAAGACATCGAGAACCGTCCACAGGTTATAGCAGCCAACAAGGTCGATCTTCTGGATGATATGGGCTATGAGACTGTCATAGAGATGCTTAAGGAGGAATTCCCGGAGGATGAAGGATATAAGATATTCCCTATATCTGCAGTATCAGGAAAGGGTATCAATGAACTTCTCTGGTATGTCAATGACCTTGTAAAGCAGTCTCCAAGGGAGATCATCGAATTTGAACCTGAGATAGATCTGTCCATGCAGGATGATCCTGAGCTTCCATTTGAAGTCAGAAAGTCAGACGAGGAGGAGGGTGTATATATCGTCGAGGGTCCACGAATCGAGAAGATGCTCGGATATACGAACCTTGAATCTGAGAAGGGCTTTGATTTCTTCCAGAAGTTCCTCAGAGACAATGGAATACTTGCACAGCTTGAGGAGCTTGGCTGTGTAGACGGAGATACTGTAAGAATGTATTTCCTTGAATTTGATTATTATAAGTAAAGGAATAAACACGTATGAATAGCAAACAGAGAGCATATTTAAAGGGGCTGGCACAGACCATCCAGCCTATACTCAACATAGGCAAATCATCACTCACACCTGAGTTCACAGAATCTGTTGCAGAGGCTCTTGAGGCGAGAGAACTAATCAAGATCTCTGTTCTCAAGAACTGTCTTGACGATCCTCGTGAGATAGCAGCTATGCTCGGTGAGAGAACCCACTCACAGGTAGTTCAGGTGATCGGCAGAAAGATCGTTCTGTACAAGGAGTCAAAGGAACATAAGAAGATTGAACTTCCATAGGGGGAATACGCCATGCTGGCACAAAAAGCAGGACATGTAGGTATACTCGGCGGAACATTCAATCCTATACACTATGGACATATAGAGCTTGGCGTACAGGCACTGGAACAGTTTAGACTGGATAAAGTGCTTGTGATGCCCAACAATAAGCCTGGTTATAAAGATATTTCCAACGAAGTTACAACAGATCACCGGGTCAACATGATAAAACTTGCCATAGATGGCATAAAAGGGTTGGAGTATTCTGATTTTGAGCTCAGACGTCCCGGGATCACATACACCTCAGATACGCTTGAGGCCCTTCATGAGTTATATCCTGACGTTCACTGGTATTTTATCATGGGCGGGGATTCCATTATGTATTTTGACCACTGGCACAGACCTGACATCATATCAAGGCATGCAACGCTGCTTGTCACAACAAGAAGTGGAGCTTCTGAGGATATGATCAACGACAAGATAGCAAGCCTGCACAGTCTGTTTCCGGCTTCTGATATCCGCCGGGAATACATCCACCAGCACGATATATCCTCAAGTGATATAAGAGCTGCTGTGCGGTCAGGAGAAGATATCAGGGATATGGTTCCCGATAGCGTGATAACATATATCAGGGACAATGGTCTATATCACGTTTGATCTGGCAGGTATAACAACATATATTGAATATTACTTATACTTGAACATTTGCAACAGATAGGAGATAAGATGAACAGATTTGAGATGCGTGAGCGCCTTGAAAACAAACTCACAAAGAAAAGATTTGAACATTCACTTGGTGTGGAATATGTATCAGGCTGCCTGGCCATGGTTCACGGAGCAGATGTGAACAAAGCTTTGACTGCCGGACTTCTACATGACTGCGCCAAATGTCTGCCTGCAGACGAGAAGATAGCAAGATGCCAAAAACACGGACTTCCAATAAGCCAGGTCGAATTTGCTAACCCTGAGCTTTTACACGCAAAGCTGGGAGCATATTACGCAAGAGAAAAATACGGAGTTGACGATGAGGACATCCGATCGGCTATAGAATTCCATACCACTGGAAGACCGGCTATGTCGCTTCTGGAAAAGATTGTTTTTGTGGCTGACTATATAGAGCCGAACCGTAAGCCTTTGCCGGAGATAGATGAAATAAGAAATGAGGCATTCTCCGATATTGACGCTTCGGTGGCCCACATATTAAAGAATACTTTAACTTATCTGGACAGTGGCAGCTGTGGAGACACGGACGAAATGTCTGTCCGGACATATAAATATTATACATCATTGAACAGTGAGGACTAATATGGCAGATTCCAGAGAGATGCTCAAGATAGCATGTGCTGCTCTTGAGGATAAAAAAGCATTTGACATTAAGATCATAGACATAAGCAGAATTTCAACCTTATGTGATTATATAGTGATAGCTGACGGAACAAATAAAAAACAGGTTCAGGCACTCAGCGATAATGTTGAGGACAATATGCACGAAGCTGGATATTCCCACAAGGGAGTGGAGGGATATTCTGAAGGTGGATGGATTTTGCTGGATTATTATGATATAATAATCCATATATTTTCTGAAGAATCAAGAAGATTCTACAACATAGAGAAGATATGGAGTGACGGAGATATTGTATCTCTGGACAGCATATAAGATATTCAGTTTAAAATAAGATTGGGTTGCAAGTAAGAATTTGGGGATTAAAACATGGAGAGTAACAGGCTATTAAGCGACAATTATATCAAGATCAATCATATTGCCTCCAAATGTATGAGGCTTTTTGCTATATTGATACTTTTGTACTGGGTATTTACATATATTGGAGGGCAGTGCAATATAGTGCTCCTGTGTTCCTGCATGGGAGTATGCTGTATTCTGACCCTTATACCTACGATTTTTATTGATCTACTTAAGAACAATGAGGGCAAATGTATAAAATATGTGGTAATTGCATTGGCTGTACTCATATGCTCCATACTCAATACAACTTTATCGTACACAGCTATGATCGTCTGGATATTTCCTATGCTTGTAGCTTCCCTTTATTATAACAAAACAATGGTTCTCTATACTGCGCTTTTATCCACAGTCGGTGTATTCGCTGCAGATATAGTCAATTACAGATTATGTGATCTTGTTATTCCACCCGCACATGATGATTTTGCTGACAATATGATACTGGTCATAGCGCCATGTGTTATAGCCATTTTTATCATGTCATTTGTATCATATTTCATAGTATCAAGAAACTCAACAATGCTCAATAATGTTATAGACCATGCTGAAGAGGTCAAAACTAATCAGAAGGAACTCATATATGCGTTTGCCGAGCTCTCAGAGAGCAAGTCAAAATCAACAGGTGAGCACATCAAGAGAGTTGCAAAATACATGGAGGTTCTTGGAAAGGCATCCGGTTTTGATGACGATTATGTTGACATGCTTTCAACCGCAGCCATGATGCACGATATCGGCAAACTGATGATCAGCGAGGAAATACTCAACAAACCTTCCCGTCTTACAGATGAGGAGTTCGCCATTATGAAGAGTCATGTATTATATGGTGACGCACTTCTCTCAAAATGTCCGGGACAGATCCTTCAGATTGCAAGAACGATCGCCAAGGAACATCATGAGAAGTGGGATGGCTCTGGATATCTGCATATGAAGGGAGAAGAGATCGCATATATCAGCAGGCTTATGGCTGTATGTGATGTATTCGATGCCCTTACATCAGCAAGATACTACAAGAAAGGCTGGTCTATGGAGGAGGCTTATACCGAGATAGTAAGCCAGAGTGGTAAACAGTTTGATCCAAAGGTGGTATTACTATTCCAGGCTCATTTCAAGGAATTCAAACAGATAGCAGAACAGAATGCTGATAAGCACATATACTAAAATGTGATTACTTAAAAATAGGCTAAATATACATTAAGCTAATAGGCTAAAAAGCTGTTTTTTATGGTTTTTTAGCCTATTTTTGTTGGATTTAGGCTTGAAATAAGCTAATTAATTGGTATAATGTAATTAACAAGTTGATACAAATTAACTATTTTGAAGTTAATTTACTTTTAATAAGCCCCCTCTTAAAAAATATGACATAAATTGATCCCCAGGTCATATACGTAAATGTTGCTGACGTATGTTGACCTGGGGATCTCTTTCTTAATGGATTTATTATATTATATTGTAATTACATCTGCCTAAATAATCCGATAACCTTTCCGAGTATATCGCAGTGGTCTACGATAATTGGATCCATATAATCATTCTCCGGCTGAAGTCTTATATGACCATTCTCCTTAAAATATCTCTTTACTGTAGCCCCATCATCGATAAGTGCAACCACAATATCACGATTGGAAGCAGAAGAGCATTGTTCAACAATAAGGAGATCACCATCGTTGATTCCGATGTTGATCATACTTTCGCCCTTAACGCGAAGCATGAATGTCTGATTATTGGTGTTATGTAAATATTCCGGTGGAATAGGAAAATAATCCATAATATTCTGTGTGGCAAGGATAGGAAGTCCCGCTGCAACCTGTCCAACAACAGGTATATTAATAACCTCACGCCTTGACAATGCAAAATCATCATCTATTATCTCTATAGCCCTTGGTTTTGTTGGATCACGCCTTATATATCCGTTCTCCTCAAGAGATGCGAGATGAGCATGTACTGATGATGTAGACTTGAGTCCAACAGCCTTGCAGATCTCTCTTACTGAAGGTGGATAGCCCTTCTTAAGCTGTTCTTCCTTGATATATTCCAAAATCTCTGTCTGTTTATCAGATAGCTTTCCTTTTCCCATGTATATTGAACCTCCACAAATAAATTCTATTTAACATAATCTGTTGTATACAAAATATGATAGCACATATGTTCTGATATTGCAAACGAATGTTCTGTTTTAATTTTGCTTTGTTTTGAATATTCTTGACCGGATCTATTCTTTCGTGGGAATAAAAATGGACACCTGATAGTGCATAATATAGGAGTATTAAGGATTCAGAGTTACAATACGAACTGCAGTCGTACTAGTGTTCGAAAATCACTTGACAACAAAACATCTGTTCGATATAATACGAACATAGTAACAAACATACGTTCAGGAGGGATAGAGATGAATAGATTATTTAATTTCATTAGCAATAAAAAGGTGACAATAATTGTAGCCATAATCATAGTAGCAGTATTATATGTTTCGATCACACACATGGATGCATCCGAAGCTGATGCCACTAATGCCAGCACCAAGTATTACACATGTATATCCGTTGAGTCTGGCGATTCACTTTGGGATATAGCCCAGAAGTATATGACTGATGAATATACATCAACCCAGGATTATATCGATGAAGTTGTCTCGATCAACAATCTGAACAACGATTCATCGATAGTAGCCGGAACCAACCTGGTAATACCATATTATGAAGTGACTGATCTCAATTAAACAAGGAATTAGATGTTCTTGATAAACGCATATAGATTCTATTAAATGATAGATTCTATATGCGTTTTCTGTTTAGATTTTTGCTTAGAGAGTCGTAAGAATCAGTGAAAGCAGTGCAGTTGGAATGTATTTTAGTCTATATATTTCTATTCGCTAAACTCAGGTTTTACGAAAAAATATAGCATATTTTATTAGATTATGTTATAATCCATTTAGTCATATACATGAATATGCCCACAAATTAACATATATCAGGAGGTTTCAAATATAACGATGCCAGCCAAGCCATACAACAAACAGGTCGATGAGAATAATATATTATTGCTCAGAGATATTCTTTCCGAGTTACCACAATACGCAACGATCGCTTTTCGTGGAATTGAGAATACTACATCCACAAGAACACGCCTTGGTTACGCCAGGGATATAAAAACATTCTACGAGTATTTATGTGAAAATAACCCATTCTTTCGTGATAAAACTCCACTTGATATTACTACTGAGGATCTCAGCAGACTTGAGGCCGAGGACATCGAGGAGTTCCTGCATGCCATGAAGCTTTACACTAAAAACGGACGTACATACACCAACGGTGAACAGGCGTTAAAACGCAAATTATCTGCACTCCGGGTATTTTTTGCATACCTGTATAAAAACGACCGTATAAGCTCAAACGCTGCAGAAAAGGTCGACATGCCAAAGATACACGATAAGAAAATTATACGAATGGAGCCAAACGAGGTTGCAGATTTTCTTGATAATGTTGAGTATGGCAGCGGCCTGACTGAACGCCAGAAAAAATATCATGAGAAAAATAAAGTCCGTGACCTGGCGCTTTTATCACTTATGCTCAGCACCGGCATGCGTGTATCCGAATGCGTTGGAATTGATATACGTGACGTTGATTTCGATAATATGCGGATTAAGATCGTTCGAAAAGGTGGCAAGGAGGCATACGTATACTTCAGTGATGAGGCAAGTGAAGCTTTGCTTGAATATCTTGATGAAAGGAAAAAACTGATACCGGAAAAAGGCCATGAGGATGCGTTATTTCTGTCCGGTCAATTAAAAAGAATATCTGTCAGATCAGTTGAGAATATTGTAAAAAAATACTCTCTTACCTCCGTTCCTTTAAAGCATATAACACCTCACAAACTCAGGAGTACGTTTGGCACTGAGCTTTATAGGGCTACAGACGACATATACCTGGTGGCGGACGTATTAGGCCACTCGGATGTAAATACAACAAGAAAACACTACACTGATATGGATGAGGACAGAAAACGTCGTTTCAGGAACGAAGTACAGCTTCGTGAAAAACGCACAATTAAACCATAATAATATTATGTTAACTTAAGGAGTATTTTTATGAAATCACAAAAGCTTTTATCATATACAAGACGAGCTATAACTGATTACGATATGATCAGTCCCGGTGACAAGATAGCCATAGGAATATCCGGAGGCAAAGACAGTCTGACACTTTTATATGCAATGTCCAAACTGAAAAAGTTTTATCCCATACCATTTGAAATTGAAGCTATAACCGTAGATCTTGGATTTAAGGATTTTGACACGTCCAGACTTAAGGAATATTGCGAGTCACTTGGAGTCAATTATACGGTTTGCAAAACTCATATAGGCGAGATCGTTTTCGATTACAGGAAGGAACCTAATCCATGTTCACTCTGCAGCCGTATGCGTAAAGGAGCCTTAAATGATTGTGCTGCAGAACTTGGCTGCAACAAGATCGCATATGCCCATCACAAGGATGACGTTGTAGACAGCTTCCTGATGTCCATGCTGTATGAGGGGCGCATTCACACCTTCTCTCCTGTCACTCATCTGGAGAAATCAGGTGTCACACTCATAAGACCTCTTATATACGCCCTGGAAGGCGAAATAAGAGCATTTGCACGCGCCAACGATCTTCCAGTCTGCAAGAGCCCTTGTCCCGCTGACGGCGTCACAAAGCGTCAGGAAAGCAAAGACATTATAGACGAACTCAAAGTACGCGTGCCTGATGTAAAAGATCGTATATTTTCCTCCATCGAGGGTGCCGGAATAGACGGATGGTCAAGGCACTGATTAATAGCTTATGGATATAAAAAATAAATCCAATCACAAAACAAAAATGACAGTAAGCGTTTAACAAACAACCTACTGTCATTTTTTATATACAAGATTTTATAATAACATTATTATGATGATATATTACAATTTTCAATAATAATCATGACTGAGATCAATAATTATTTACAATGTCATATAACAGATCTATCGTCTTATCTATGCCGTACTTCGAAGTATTGATACATATGTCGTATCCCTTCATCTCGCCCCATCTCTTGGATGTATAATAGTTGTAATATGAAGCTCTGGCCTTGTCTTCCTTCTTGATCATATCCTTGGCCTTCGATTCACTTATGTTGTACTTCTTGGCGATTCTGGCTGTTCTGTCATCCATGTCTGCATACAGGAATATATTCACCACGTTGTCCAGATCCCTGAGTGCGTAATCAGCACATCTGCCGACAAATACACATGAACCATCTTTCTCTGCAAGATTCTTGATGGTGTCAAATGCCGCAAGGAAAACTTTGTGGTTGAGAGGAAGCTCTGTTGAATTGCCAAATCCCAGTGAATATGGATCCATCACCAGTGAGTAAAGAAAGCTATTCGTAGGCTTTTCGTCAAAGCTGTCAAAAATCTCTTCACATATTCCACTGTTCTTTGCTGCCTCTTTAAGTAACTCCTTGTCGTAAAATGGTATGTTCATCTTTTCTGCAAGAGCTTCTCCGATCTGCTTGCCTCCACTTCCGAACTGTCTACCTATAGTAATAATCTTCTTCTCTGCCATAGTAACCACTCCCATCTTCTCGTATTCTCCATGTAAAAAATATCAAAATATATTACTTATGTACAAAATACTTAAATTCCTATATGGGTTATTATAACATTTATACAATAAACTGTAAATAAAAAAGTATAGACAATTGCACGTAATTTGTGACAATTGTCTATACTCGTTTGTTACATTATATTAATTTAACAGTTTTAACTTCTTTATAAGATCTTCAAAATATTCCGGCAGATCAGCCTTGAACTCAACGTATTCCCCGGTTGAGGGATGTTCAAAACCGAGAATACCAGCATGCAGCGTCTGTCCCTGCAGCTTAAACGGACATTTCTTCGGTCCATAAACTTCATCCCCAAGTATGGGATGTCCAATGGATGCCATATGAACTCGGATCTGATGTGTCCTGCCGGTCTCAAGCTGACACTCAATAAAGGTATACTTTCCTCCAAAACGCTCCAGAACCCTGTAATGTGTGACGGCATGTCTGCCATTTCTGGTATTGATCGCCATCTTCTTCCGATCCTTAGGACTTCTTCCGATCGGCGCATCCACAGTACCATCATCCTGTGCGATATTTCCATGGACTATGGCATAATACTTTCTGGTTATACTATGCTCGTGAAGCTGCTCAGACAATGATCTATGGGCATTATCGTTCTTACACACCACAAGTACACCTGTTGTATCCATATCTATCCTGTGAACGATTCCCGGCCTGAATTCTCCATTTATACCGGAAAGGGAATCCTTAAAATGGTACATCAGTCCGTTAACCAGAGTCCCACTGTAGTGTCCCGGTGCCGGATGGACCACCATTCCCTTTGGTTTATTCACAAGTATCACGTCATCATCCTCATATATGATGTCGAGCGGTATATTCTCAGGCTCAATGTCAATGCTGACCGGATCCGGCACAGATATATCAAAAATATCTCCGGTACGTACACTGTAGCTCGGCTTTGAAGCCTTACCGTTGACCTGAATATATCCGTCATCAAATAACTTCTTTATGAAAGATCTCGAATAATCGCTGAAATACCCGCTGAGAACCTTGTCTATTCTTTTCCCTGCCCAGTCGCCGCTTGCTTCGATGTTATATTCTTCCATATACTATTCCTGTCCATCTGTCTGTTTTTGGTGTATGATCTCTGAGAGCTCATCATCCTTATACTTGAACAGCACCAGAATAACTATAACAATAAAACTGCATGTGACAAATATATCTGCGACATTGAATACCGGGAAGTTAATAAGGCAGAAGTCAAACATGTCAACCACATATCCACGGGCAACTCTGTCGATCATATTGCCGACAGCTCCCGATATGAGAAATACCAGTGATATCCTGAGCGGTGTATATTTCTTTTCCTGATTGCCTGCAAGCCTGATGTATACATATATAGCCGCAAGCAGGATCACAAATGTTATCGCAAGCAGGAAAACGATCTTACCTGAGAAACTTCCCCAGGCCGCACCTCTGTTCTGAACATAGTTGAGCTGGAAAACTCCATCGATTATTTTCCTTGTCTGTCCAACCTGAAAGTTGGTTGATATGAGATGTTTCACCAGTTGATCTAAAGCTGTAAGAATAATAATGGCAAGTATAGCCATCGGTATTCTCTTTTTCATAATATCCGTTCCTCCTTTGAACATCAATGCCACTCAAATGCCTTTTTCATATCATCAGGAACGACATTGGTATTGATATATGCATCGCCAATAGTGTGAAGAAGGATAAATTTTATCTTGTCCCCAACCATCTTCTTATCGTTCTTAGTGTACTCTATGACAGCATCTGCATCGACAGGGTAGTCCTTGAGAGTAGGGAAACCAAACATATCAAATGCATGTATAATCTTATGAAGCTCGTCCTCTGTGATGTCACCCCTATTGTATGAGATAACAGACGCAAGGCAGCATCCGATGCCGACACATGCCCCATGACTCAGCTTAAGGTCGAGGTATCTCTCTATGGCATGTCCAAGAGTATGTCCAAAATTGAGCAGAGCTCTGTCGCCCTTCTCCGTAGGATCGTTCTCCACAACAACTCTCTTGATGTTGCAGCTCACCCTGATCATCTCCATCAGGACATCCTTATCCCTTGCAAGTATTCTGTCGTGGTTTTCTATAAGCCAGTCAAAATATGCAGAATCCTTTATGAGTCCATGTTTTATGATCTCACCCATTCCCGAAATAAACTGCTCATCGGATAACGTGGTGAGTGTTGACACATTGATATACACAAGCTTTGGCATGTGAAAGGCTCCGACCATGTTCTTATATGAATCAAAGTCAACGCCTGTCTTTCCACCAATACTGCTGTCCACCTGTGCCAGAAGACTTGTAGGTATCTGTACAAAGTCTATGCCTCTGAGATACGTTGCAGCAGTAAATCCGGTTATATCGCCCGTCACGCCGCCTCCAAGAGCCACCAGAAGATCTTTTCTGTCAAACTTTGCAAGAATAAGCTTCTCGTAGATCATCTTTACTGTATCAAGATTCTTCTGAGACTCACCGGCCTCAAATATAATAGATATCAATTCTTTGCATTTTCCATCAAGCTGATTCCTGATCTCATCGAGATAAAGAGGCGCAACATTACTCTCTGTAACGATACATACCCTTCTATCAGCAATTCCCTGTCCGGCTAAAAGCTCAGGCAGGGAATTAAAATCGTTTGCAAAGAAAATGTCATAGATTGGTTCATCATTCAGATGAACTGTGAGTGCATTACACATATAAACATTCTCCATTAGTATAAAATATATTGTTAGTTTCCAAATGGATTAACAAATGACTTACCGCCAAGATTCTTTGTGTATACAGACGAATCACTTGTAACACTTCCGCCACCGGCACCGCCAAGTGTTGAATCACCCATGGCTGAGCCGCCTCCTGATCCGAGAGTTGATTCCTCGCGGCCCTGTGGATCGCCGTCATAGGAGTTCATAAACGAATTCATGGCTGCGCTCTGTGTCGACTGTGAATAAGAAGCATTTGAACTGCCCTCGCTTAATACATCGTCGAAATTAAGCCCCATCTCCTCATTGATAGGATTCTGGGCAAGGTAATTCATATGGGCTTCCATCAGAGCCTTGAATGCACATACATAGTCCTTGTACTGCTGTTTTATTCCATCAATACTTCCCTCTATGCGCTCAAGCTCCTCCCTGGCCTCCTGCACTATATTATTAGCCTTGATCTTGGCATCATTCTCTATCAGTCTCGCCTTATCAGTGGCGTTCTTTGTAGACTCCTCAGCATTCTTCTCTGCTAGCATGAGAGATTTCTGAAGCTTTGACTCGGTTGTTCTGTAATGTACTAAACTGTCAGTCAGAGTTTTCACCTGATTGGTAAGATCTGCATTGGACTTATACAGTTCTGTGTAGCTGAGCACAACTATGTCAAAAAATGCATCTACATCTTTTCGCGCATATCCCATTCCATGCGTGAACTTCTTCTGTTGTAAATCAACTGGTGTAAGCATATGTAATCCCCCGTAAAAACATATATTAGTAAGTTGCCTTACTTGAAAGAGTTTCCCCCTGAAGAGATCCTCCAGCCAATTCCTCCCTTAAATCACCAGATACGTAGGTTCCATTAGGTGTGGCAAGGAATATGTTGCCCGAAATAGCCTGAAACAGACCATCCACAGCATAACTTGCTCCTCCAATGAAATCCGCTATTCTCTGTGCAGTTGGAAGATCAAGATCCTCCATGTTTATTACGATTATCTGTCCTCGATTGAGATGATCGATTATCATCTGCGCATCGTCAAACTCGTCCGGCTTGATAACAAATACTTCACTGTCATCCATTGCTCTGGATCTGCTGTTGATCGATACGAGCTTTCCATTACCTGCTCCTGACTGCTGACCATGAGAAGATCTTGCAGCTTTTGATCTGGCCGATCCATTGTCAGATGATGCAGAACCTTTGTACTTATTAAAGGACTTGAGCGGTGAAGCCTTCACTCTGGACTCTGTCTGAGGCGCATCGTAATCATCCTCATCATCGTACTCATCGTCTAAGCGATCGTCCATATCGTCTTCATCTTCATAGTCATCTTCATCTTCATCAAACAAATCATCATCAAAGTCATCGTCGCTTGAATCACTTAATTTGAAATAATCAAGAAAACTTTTCTTTGTATTTCCCTTTGCCATGATTGTTCTCCTTTAAATATTATAATTTCTGGCACCGAATATTCCCGTGCCAACTCTAACCAACGTTGCACCTTCTTCAACTGCAACTTCATAGTCGTTTGTCATACCCATCGACAAGACGCTCATATCGATATTATCAATGCTTTTAGATTGTATGTCAAGTGATAAATCTTTCAATTTGCGGAAATAGACCCTGTTGTCCTCGGGATCATCCACAAATGGAGCGATAGTCATAAGACCCTTAACCCTGATATGAGGGAAATCTTTTATCTCCTGGATAAGCGGAAGTACCTCGTCGCATGACAGTCCAAATTTTGTTTCTTCCTGTGCAACATTTACCTCAATGAGAATATTGACTGTGACATCATGCTTTGCAGCCTCCTTCTCAATGGTTTTGGCAAGATTTAACGAATCAACGGAGTGTATCATACACACCTTATCTACAATGTATTTTACCTTGTTCGTCTGCAGGTGACCTATCATATGCCAGTTTACAGGTCTTGAGACATTCTCGTATTTGTCCACAAGCTCCTGAACCTTATTCTCACCAAAATCAACGGCATCCGTATCACTGAGCAATTCCTCTATATCTGACAAAGGCTTTGTCTTGCTAACGGCGATCAGAGTGACATCCTCCGGTGATCTGCCGGCCTTTTCACATGCCCTGACTATGTTTTCTTTTACTTTTTCGTAATTTTCTTTAAGCATATTATCATCTCCTGTGTCTGTACTATTGATATATAAGCTCTCCCTCTTTCATGGAATGTCCGTCCAGTAATATTCTGTCATATCTGGATATTCCATATGAAAGATCCGGCTTGATGATCGAGTAATCATCGCCCGATACGATAACCTCTATTCTTCTGAATTCCGCAGTTCCTCTTGATACACACAGAACACCATCCATCGTATACTTGGCGGCTGTGGCAACGGAAAATGTCTCCTTGGAATTATTCTTCTGCAGTACCGCATCGGAATCTATACTTGACGGATCAACATAACAGAATCTCTTGTCGGTAAAATATATTATCGGTGATATCTGTTTTATTGAAGTGCTTCCCGAATTGCCATATGTTACCTGATTAAAATGAGTCAGATCTGAATCACCACTGCCTCCTGTCAGGTAATCCACAGGTATCATATATACATCCTTTGTTATTACGGATGAAGCCGGTATCTTCAGACCACTGGATTCCTCGAACATGAAGTTGATGTCCAGAAATCTTTCATTTACATACTGCGCGATATATTTGTTGAATGATACCACTATATAATAATGACCATCTTTTTCGATCTTATCGTATGTCGATCTGATCTTTCTGCTCGAATTATTGATGGTAAATGAAGCGTATTCATTCTGTGTAACCTTCTCAAATTCATCCTTGCTGAGCGATATGGCAATATTCCATTCCTCATCGCTGATAAGCTTACATACAGCGCTGCCCGCAGAAACCTGGCCATCTGACTTGAGTGACTGTTTTGTATACACAGTTTTATCAAAAAGCTCAGGTGTCAGATTCTTCACATCGACGCTCTCATATCCATCCTGATAGTATGTGACAAGTCCGCTGAATGGCGCCTTCTGGGCATCAAGTGAAAATGATGAAGAACCATTGCTGACCTGCTCAAGAGCAAGCTCCTCATAGAGCTCTAAAAGCTTGTTGTCGATGCTTGTCTTGAAATTATATACATTACCAAAATTGGATGCCGAAAATCCATTTTTGAACATCTTTATCTGATTGTTCAGACTTGTGTAATCTGCGCTCGTGAGAAGTGCTGAACCATTCTCCTGCATGTCGCTCATTGCTGCCTGCATGGAGCCCGAGCTGTCAATGGCATATATATTTGCACCCTTGGATACCTTCTCGCCATCTCTTATATAGTAGCATGGTGTTCCCGTCGCCGAGGCGGTTATGACAGTCTCACTTCTTACCGCAAGCCCTGTAGCCGTGAAATCAGTATCGTACGTACTCTGCTCAACCGTGAATATTATCGGATCAGAATCATTAACATACGCAACGACCCTGATGAGTATATATATGAATACGAGTGCAAAAAGGAATGTTCCAAAGCCCGGCATTTTAAGCTTTGGAAGTTCGATCTTTGTCTTTTGTTTTTTTCGTTTTATTGTCGCCATAATATGTCTCCCGTAATTTACTCTGGCACAGAAAATGGCTGGCAACATACATATGCCAACCACATTCTATCTGAAATATAAGGCGGCATCCAGCTTATAATGCCGCAATAACGCAGTCCTTGAAATCCTCTGGTACGTCATTGACATCTGTTGCCAGACAGATCACTATATCAACATTGAACATATCGGATATGTTCTTTATCTCGTCCAATGCCTCAACGATATGTGACTCTCCAACGTATGCAACCGTCTTAAAATTATCTATATAAATCTTCTCAATATCACTGTTCTGGGAGATTATTCCTCGCACGAATCCGGTGAACGAATCCAGCTTGCTAATTCCATAGCTTGTACAGTTGATCATCTTGACTCTGTTGCTGAGCTCATAGAGATGCTTGTTGTTATTATCAAGAAATACTACCGTACCGGAAACAACCTTTACTTCATTGTTGACCTTATCTATCAGTGCCTTTGTCTTTCCCTTACCCTTATCTCCTGCAATAATGTGAATCATTTTTCATGCCTCCTGAATCTTGATGTAAAATTTATACAAATAATGTCCGTATCATATATGTCAGATACACACATCACTTTGCCTTATTTATAAGTTCAGTCATGGCGCTGTACAGTGCCTCTTTTCCATCTGCTCCGGCTACAAGAGCAATATACTCTTCACCGGTGGAATCGTTCTTAAGCTCCATGATAAGACAGTTGAGTGCCTCCTCTGTGGTTCCGGTCTTCCACGAACCTATCGAGTATCCATCTGGAAAATTTACCTCACCAGTTAAGAATTCATTTGTCGGCTCTATGGTTACCACCTGTTCATTGCCATCTGCATCCGTGTATGTGAAATCATATGTATCAAGTGAATCTATCACATACGCAAGGTCATGCTTTGAAAATTCCTTTATTATAAGATACAGATCATACGCTGTAGTGTAATGGTCATCGTCGTGAAGTCCATGACAGTTGACAAAGTGGGTATTTGTAGCACCGATCTCCTTCGCCTTTTTATTCATCATGTCACAAAATGCTGATTCGCTGCCGGCTATCAGCTCTGCAAGTATAACACCACAGTCATTGTATGATGTTATCATGAGACCGTACAGCAGGTTCTTGACCGTCAGGCTGCAGCCTCCGACCAGGTCACTGGCCATGGCATCCCAATCGTCAAATGTTACCTTTCTGTTGAGAGTTACCACATCGTCAAGGGATATATCTCCCTTTTCTATGCTCTCCATAACGAGTATACCTGTCATGATCTTGGTCATACTTGCCGGATATATCCTTCCATGTACATTATGGGCCACTATGGTATCCTTGGTCGTCTCATCGACAAGCATAGCGGCATAACATCCGTTGTAGTTTGCGGCATCTATCTCCTCGCCCTGTGCTATCACAGCGTTATCGTATGCCATTCCGAGCTCCCCATACACCGGAAGATCAGGCAACACACCTATGTCGAGCTGTTTTCCAGCTTTGTAGGTCTTGCTTCCGCAGCCGGTCAGAAGGACCATCGACAACACAAGTATCAAAGAGATACTTCTTCGCATGTATTTTCCTATTCTGCTTTGATTAAACATAATATAACCTCCGAAATATATTCAACAGCCTGATAACGGTGCTGAAATATATTTACTTGTAGAATTCACGCCAGTCAAGATCTCCTCTGTCAAGTGCCAGTATAAGAAGCTCGGCAGTTGCCAGATTAGTCGCAAGCGGAATATTATGTGTATCACACAATGTAAATATGTTGTTTATATCAGGTTCATGATTCTTTGGATGAAGCGGATCTCTCAGAAAGATGACCATATCGATGTCATTGTTCTCTATCTGTGATCCGAGCTGCTGCTCACCGCCAAGATGTCCTGCAATATATTTGTGAACTGTAAGATTGGTAACCTCCTCAATAAGTCTTCCGGTAGTTCCTGTTGCGTAAAGCTCATGCTTATTAAGAATTCCTCTATATGCTATACAGAAGTTCTGCATCAGTTTTTTCTTAGCATCATGTGCTATCAAACCAATATTCATGAAAATCCTCCTAATACTTTTTCTTTTGCAAATTTATATTGAGAACCATGCCCATTCCGGCACACAAACTGACGAGTGAACTCAGTCCGTAACTTATGAATGGCAAAGGTAATCCCGTGTTCGGAAGTATGGATGTGGCAACACCAATATTGATAAATGACTGGATGCTGACCAGTGCTGCCATACCTGTTGCTATATACATTCCCTTTTTATCACCGGAACGCCTAGCAACCCTAATACATTGTAACACTATGAGCAGTAAAATTGCAATAATAATAACACTTCCGATGAAACCTAATTCTTCTCCCACTGCCGAGAATATAAAGTCTGTCTGCTGCTCAGATATGAGATTTGTATCTTTTACGGTTGCCACATCAGAGCTGTTGATCCCCTTACCGGTCAACTGTCCCGATCCTATGGCCATGATCGAGTTGTTCTGCTGATCCTGGGTGGATCCGCCTCCATACATATGTCCAAGTATACGCTGTCTCTGATATCCGTTCAGAAACTGAGGCAGGTTGTCCTGCTGGATATACCAGAAGAAGCCTCCAAAGAATGGTATGAGTATCAGTACCGCAATACCTATTATCTTGAGTGAGAGCCCCGCTATAAATATGACTATAAACAATGTTGCACATATACATATCGTGGTTGAAAGATCCGGCTCGGCAAATATAAGTCCGATCGGTATTGCAAGGAAAGCTGCAAGCTTCAGCAGCGTCTTTGCCGTGTTCAGATCATCCGCATGTTTTTCAAGAAAAACAGCCGTGCAGATTATCAGTATTATCTTGGCAAACTCCGATGGCTGTATGGTAAATGAATCGGATATCTGGAACCATCTGCTGGCTCCATGGGAATCCGCACCTGATCCTACCACCAGTACAAGTCCCAGCAGCACTATATTTGCAGCGTATAGTACCATATAGTATTTGCATATGAAATTATAGTCTATGAGTGATACTATTATCATTCCCAGTATACACACCCCGGCACCGATCAACTGCTTTGTGAGTTTTGTCTCATCTACGCTCACTATGATCACAGTACCCATGGCCATGGCTGCTATTATCAGGAAAAACAATTTGAAATTGTAATCCAGTATACTGTATTTTTTTTGATCCTGATCAAGACTGAATTGTTTTAAGTTCAGTTGATCCTTCTTGAATAAGTTCATAATTCACTGATCCTCGTCCTGTTGTTCTGTATGTATATTCGTTATCCTTCTTCTCTGTATCCACGCTTAACAATGGAATATATGCCACTAGCATACGCTCCTTGACCTGGATATCGATATCTGATTCCTTTACATTGATGTATCTGTCTATCTCCTGCTTTATGGTATGCTTCATATCGTCCAGGAAATCCGGATTACACCCTATCCTGTCTGAAGCCAACATGCTTATAAGCCTTTCTTTGGCATAACTTCCTGTGTTATATAAATATATCTTATTCATCCCCATATTCCTCCCTTCAGGCTCTTTTACGTCTGAAAAGCGAACGCAGTGAGCGGTTCTTCCCTGAATAATAATCTTCAACTTCAAGGGAATCATCCACTATCTTTCTGCATATATTCATATATGCATGTCCCGATTTCGTGTTGCTGCACACGACCGGTTCTCCTTTGTTTGTCGATATGACTATGTCCTCATCGTCGGCGATCACTCCAAGCAGATCCACTGCAAGTATATCAACCACATCATCGACGGACATCATATTGCCCTTTTTGACCATATCATATCTTATCCTGTTGATTATGAGGTGCTGTTTTTCAATTCCATACGCCTCGAGCAGACCGATTATCCTGTCTGCATCCCTTATGGCCGAGACCTCGGGAGTTGTCACTATGACAGCCCTGTCAGCAGCAGCTATGGCGTTCTTAAAGCCCTGTTCTATACCGGCCGGGCAGTCAATGATTATGTAGTCATACTCGTCTCTTATCTCGTCTATGAGCTTGATGATCTGTTCCGGGCTGACCGCTGTCTTATCCCTGGTCTGCGCGCAAGGCAGCAGGTACAGATTGTTGTAGTTCCTCGCCTTTATAAGAGCCTGCTTATATCTGCAGTTTCCCTCTATTACATCTATCAGATTATAGACTATGCGGTTTTCCAGGCCAAGCACAACATCCAGGTTTCTGAGACCTATATCTGTATCTATCATCACCACTCTGTTCCCGAGGGACGCAAGACCGGTTCCTATGTTCGCCGATGTGGTCGTCTTGCCAACTCCGCCTTTTCCTGATGTAACAACAATAACTTCACACATAATAAAAATCCTCCTAAATTTACTATCATATGTAGGTTATATTTATAATCCCTTCATCATTCGTAGCTATCATTGGCATTCTTTTTGCACCCGGAAGTCTGATTCCTGTACTTTTCGCTTTTCCTATCTGCAAAAGCTGTGGGCACATTCTCATCGCTATTATGAAATTGTTTCCAGCCGCCAGCTTACCCGCTATGGCAGCTCCCGCCAGTTCCCCAACGACCACGATATTCTTACCGGATACAACCCTGGCATCCCTGGCAACATCTCCGAGGATAATGACATTTCCCCTGATCTCAAGGGTCTGCTTTCTCCCTATGTCGCCGCGGAAGATATATGGTCTTTCATTGTCACTGTGCGTTTTAGTCATATCCGGCAAAGCCATACTGACTTTTGCCTGTTGTGGTTCACGATCCCCATCATCCCGGACACCGGAACCTGTATATTGATCTATGTCAGGTTTAGCTGCAAATCTGACATGAATCTTATCAATGCTGTTTAAAAAACTGATTATCTCCTCCGTGTCTCCACGCTCCAGGGTACATCCCCTGAAAGATATACATACAGTTCCTTTTTTCTGGAAGGCACTTATATTATCGAGGATCCTGCAATACAGATCGCAGCAGATATCATTTACAGACATAGCCGCCGGTACATAGACAACTATGCCTGATCTGTCTGCCTTGATTGATAATCTGTCCATACCATCCATATCATCTGCTCCTGTCATATTATTTCCTACACACAGGTTCTGTGATATATCTTTGGTATCTCAATTAATCTGACATCTGGTTGTTTCCTGTTATGTCAAGCGTATCAAGCTTGTCAGGGTCATACATATATGCGTACACCATTCCGGCAAGCTCCTCTGCGTTACCCGATGTATATCCATGTGGAATAACACATGTTACACTGACCTCAGGGTTCTCATAAGGCGCAAATGACACAAACAATGCGTGATCCGGCCTTGTGGTATCCTCCTCTGCTGTTCCCGTCTTGCCGGCAACATTGACATTTATCTGATTTATAAGAGCCGATGGACTTGTGTGTTCACTTACCATCTGACGCATTCCCTGTTTTATGACCGCCCACTGGCCGTCCGTCAGATCAACTGTATTCTTAGGAACGTTGTCACTCTTATACACTGTTCTTCCATCTATATTTTTTATCTCGTTCACCAGTGTCAGGTCATAACAGTTGCCCTCATTGGCGATGGTTGTCACATATCTGGCAAGCTGGACAGGCGCATAGTTATTTGTACCCTGTCCGATAGAAGAACGTACCGCATCAGTATCTGACACATGCGGATCCATCTCTTCTATCTCCACACCTGACTTCTGGTCAAGTCCAAATAACGAAGCGTACTTCTGTATCTTATCTATACCTTGTGCATCCTGATATACTCCCTTGCTGTCTGTGGCAAGGCGGTATCCAACCTCATAGAAGAAACCGTTACACGATACCTCTATGGCGTCAGCGAGACCAAGTGTTCCGTGTCCGCTTCTGAGCCAGCAGGCCGGTGAAGGAACAACCTTTGAGAATGTACCGTAATCAGTTATAACTGATCCAACGTCTATAACGCCCTCCTGCAGACCAGCTGCAGCAATGAGCATCTTGTATGTGGAACCCGGTGCAGTTCTCTGCATGGTTGCACGATTGTACATAGGGGTCGTCTTATCTTCTGTTATCTTGGCATAATAGTCAGGATCGATCACATTTGTGAGCTTGTTGTTGTCGTAGCTTGGGTAGCTTACCATAGCCCTTACAGTTCCTGTCGCCGGATCGACCACCACGATGGATCCCGAGCATGGGTCAAGAGCAAGCATGGCAGGTGTTATCTCAAGCTTTTTGATCTTTCTGTAAATAAATTCAAAATTGCTGAGGACACCTGACGTAAATTCCTCGTAATCTTCGTCTGTTGTACTATTAAGGATTCCCTGGTCGTATAACAGGTATATTACCTGGGAACCTGTTATTTCACCTGATAATATCATATATTTGAAGACTCGTTTGTCGAAATCGGAGTCATCCTCAAATTCTTTGAGTACATAATCGACAATAACATTGTATATCTCATCCGTATCATAATAATCACTGCTTGTCTGAATGCCGGTTATGTCTATTACTCCCTGGCTTATGCAGTATTTCAGATACTCATATAATGATATCTTGTCATTTACATAGTTGTTATATGTGTCACTGTCCTTATCCACTGCACTGCTGTCATATATGCCGTTTGAGCTCAGCGTCTCGCATATAAACTCCATATAATCCTTGTACTGATCCGAAAGATTATACAGTTCCGTGTGACTGCTCTTCAGAATGTCCGAAAGCGCATTGAGTGTGTACTGCTTGCTTGATACAAATGTGTTGTACACATTCTTTTCATTGTCAGTTGCATTCGCAGCATTAAGGGCCTTTATGTCTATAATGTTGTTGTCAAAGAATGCCGAGTACACATCCGTTATAGGTATATCCTCTTTCTCCTTGGATGTCGTCACGTTCTTGAGATTTGCAAGGAGAATATACGACAATTCCTTTTCAAGTGCGTTGTAGCAGTATTTCTGAAGATCAGAGTCAAGTGTGAGGTAAATATCGTTTCCTGCAACAGAATCAGTCTTTTCTATAATTTCAAGGACTTTTCCCATGTTGTCAACGTACATCTTCTGGGAACCGTCAACACCACGAAGCTGATCCTCGTACGACTGTTCCAAACCAAGCTTTCCAACCATATCATTGGAATCATACTGCTGATTCTCGTCAAGCTTCGCATTGTACTCCTCGAGCTCCTCATTTGAAATGTTGCCGATATATCCGATTATATGCGAAAAATATATGGCATCATTGTATACTCTGTTTGATTCAATACTCACATCCATTCCGAGCAGTGTATCCATATTCTCAGTTATCGCAGCATAGCTCTGCTGACTTATATTGTTGGCGATATCCACTGTCATGTACTGCTGGTATCTGTTGAGCCATACCTCATATCTCACGGCAAGGATCTTGAGCACATAGGCATCCGAATAATCACCTGAGATATTGAAAAGTTCATCACTTCTCATATAGTCAAATACTTCCCTTGCTGTAGCATTCTTCTGTGCATCGGTGAGGGCATCAACTGAGCTTGCACCATAAACATTCATATAAAATGTATTGAGCTGTGAGCCGCTTATCGTGAATTTCATGTTGCCATTTGCATCCAGCTTGATCGGAAGCTCCACGGACAGACTGTCTCCATTCTGCTCAAGTATAAGTATCGTCTTATAAACTATCTCATTTCTTAGCTCATTGACCGACATATTCTTCTTGTCTGCCGCCTCAGTGAGGTCTGCATTGCTGGTGAAACTCAGATTGTATGAAGATTCGTTATATGCAAGCAGTTTTCCGTTGCAGTCGAAAATCTTTCCTCTGGTGGCCTTGACCGACACCGTCTTAAGTGATTTGTACTGGAAGCTGGACTGATATTTTTCTCCATTTATGATCTGAAGATTAAACAATCTGTACACAAGCACGCCTGACAGGCACAAAAAAAACAGAGTGACATAAAAAATACGGCTCTTTAACTTTTCTACTATAAAATCTTTGATTATCTCTAATATATCTCTGATCACTATGTCTCACTTCCTTTTTCAGCGCGTTTCAGCCGCTTGTTTATAAAGACAAACAGCTTGAATACTATCATCGTAAGTATGGCTGTGTATATCATATCCGGCAAAATAATATCCTTCATGTACAGCCCAAAACTGAGTCTGTTACGCATTACAAAGAATATTATAAATGTTATGAAATTAAATATGAAATCATCAAGTGTTATGATGATGATAGGCAGCAGTACATCCTCCACGAGGTACAGTCTGTGGAAAAATCCGTTACAGTATCCAATGAGCATATATATGATCATAAAAGGGCCTATGGCAAAGCCAAAGTACAGATCATATAAAAAGCCACAGAAAAATCCCACCAGCATTCCCTCTTTTCGACCTCTCATAAGTCCAAAGGACACCGTGAGGATGAGCATCAGATTGGGAGTCGCACCCGCAACTGAAATATATGGAAAAAGTGCTGACTGAAGCACAAAACATATTATGATTAATAATCCAAGTGTGATAACTCTTCTCAATGTCTGTTTAACCTCTTTACTTCTACTCCGAAACAGTTTTCTTGGTCTGGAGGACTATGAGTACCTCCTGTATCTTTGAAAAATCACATGCCGGAGTGATATATGCAGTCTTTGTAAGATTGTTGGAATCTTCCTCTATTTTTGTTACATACCCTATGTTAATTCCCGACAGATATTTGCTTGACACATAGGATGTGACGACCTGATCGCCGACTCCGACCTCTGCGTCCTTGTCAATGTTTTCAGCGATAAGATAGCCATTCTCATAATTGCTGACACTTCCCTCAACATTACAAATAGCCTCTGACGGTAATATCATTCCGTTTACATTTGATGTATCGTCTATGATGGCTCTTACCTTGGCATAATCCTTTCCGGCCTCTGTGACTATTCCACACAGGCCGTTGCCATACATGACATTGCAGCCCTCGACAACACCATCATCTGTTCCCTTGTCGACATAGAACACCTGAAACCATCCGCCGGTATCCTTTGATATGACTCTGGCAGCAGTCTTCTTATAATCGTAATACTGGAGATCAAGCTCATAAAGTGCCTGAAGACGTTCGAGCTCATACGAATTCTGCTGGTACTGTGCCACCTGCTTCTGACTCTGTTCAAGCTGATCCTTGAGTGTTTCATTCTCCTTTAACAGTGCGTCGTAATTCTGGAATGCCTCAGTTTTGCTCTGAACCCATCTGCCTATGGTATTTACCCCTTTCTGCATGGGCTGGACAAATATGTTGGTAAAATTCCTCACCGGTGCAAATATTCCCCCCGCAAAGAGAGATACAAGCATGAGCACAACGCAAAAGCCTGTGAGTCCAAGCAAAAAATATCTCGGTGTGATCTCTATTCTTTTTCTATTCCTATTTCGTCTTCGTTTCATTATAAAATACCTCGCTCAGCTAAGCTGACATAGCAGTTATTTCCTAAAATAATATGATCTGAAAGCTCTATCCCTATCAGTTCCCCAGCTCTGTCCATCTCTCTGGTGATATCTATATCCTGACCGCTCGGAGTCGGATCTCCGGATGGGTGGTTATGCACAAGTATGATATAGACAGCATCGTATCTGAGCGCCTCCACAAACACCTCTCTCGGAGATAACATCGAACTGTTCACTGTTCCCTCTGAAATGCGGACATCCTTTATGAGCTTATGCTTCGCATCAAACATGAGGAGATACACGTATTCCTTTTCGAGATATCTTGTGTTCTCCATGAAATAATCCGCAATGCTCTGTGGGGACTGGAACGACAAAAACGGCTTAAATGAAGCCCTGGCCATCCTCCTGGATATCTCAGCCAGACATTTCATCTGTATCGCTTTTACCTTTCCAACTCCGCTTATCTCTTCAAGTTCACTCACAGTCAGGTAATTAAGCCCCACTATACCCTTGTGGACCGGATGGGCATCCAGTATCCTGTAGGCTGTGGACAGCGCATTTGCCTTCCTGCTTCCGGTTCTGAGGATGACTGCCAGAAGTTCAGCATCTGTGAGAACCTCAACTCCATACTTAAAGCTCTTCTCATACGGTCTCTCAGTCTCCGACATTTCTTTCATGGAGACCGAATGTCCTCCTGCAAAATTCTCTTTGCAATAATTTTTATCCATATTTCCTCCTTCCGCCTCTCCAAGCTCCAGAGAAAATTTTATATGGCCGACTAATTAATCTACCATACTATAAGGTTTTTTTCTACCATTTTCTGTAATGACATTATTATGCCGTACTTGGCATGGGGATATGTAAGTCCCCCCTGAAAATATACCGCATAAGGTGGGCGCATAGGTGCATCCGCTGAGAGCTCAATGGATGAACCAGACACAAATGCTCCAGCGGCCATGATGACCGGTGAATCATAGCCCGGCATGTCCCAAGGCTCAGGTCTTACATAACTGTCAACCGGCGCTGCAGCCTGGATTCCTTCACAGAATGCCACGACCCTCTCAGGAGTCTGAAGCTCAACAGCCTGAATAATATCGTATCTGTCCTCTGTGCTGTCAGGAACAGCCTTAAAGCCCAGTCCCTCGTATACATTTGCTGCAAATATCGCACCCTTAAGCGCACTTGCAGTAACTGTAGGTGCCATGAAAAGTCCCTGAGTGAGAGCCTTTGTATTGCCAAGTGAGGCTCCAACCTCCTTGCCGAGTCCCGGAGTTGTGAGTCTGTATGAAGCATTCTCCACGTACTCCTTCTTTCCGCATATATAACCTCCTATCGGTGCAAGACCGCCACCCGGATTCTTGATGAGAGAACCGACCACAAGATCGGCACCCACATCCGACGGCTCTATATCCTGTACGAATTCTCCGTAACAGTTGTCTACCATGCATATGATGTCAGGATTTACACTCTTGACCGCTTTTATGGCCTCACCGATCTGCTGTACAGACAGCGTCTTTCTGACCGCATATCCCTTGGATCTCTGTATCTCCACAAGCCTTGTGCGGCTATTGATCGCATTCTTTATTCCATCAATGTCAAAGTCTCCGTTCGGCAACAGATCTACCTGGGCATATGTGACACCATACTCTGCAAGTGACCCCCTTGACTCCCTGATACCAATGATCTCATCCAATGTGTCGTACGGCTTTCCCGCTATGGCAAGGATCTCATCTCCCGGGCGCAGATTACCGAACATGGCCGTGCAGAGTGCATGGGTTCCGCACACTATCTGTGTCCTGACAAGGGCATCCTCCGTGTGAAATACGTCTGCATATATCCTCTCAAGGGCATCTCTTCCGTCATCCGTATAACCATAACCCGAAGAGCCTGCAAAATGTGCCTCAGACAATCTGTTGTCCTGCATGGCCTTAAGGACCTTTAGCTGGTTGAGCTCACTCACAGCATCAATGGCTGCAAATCTATCCTTAAGTTTCTCCTCCACACTGTTGCAGTATTCAAACACCTTTTCATCCACATTCAGTGATCTGTAGTAATCCTTTAACATATCTTTCATCTCTGTATAATCTCCTTTTCGCGAAGCCTGTCCAGCATAAATGACAATATTTCAGACTCGCTGTCATACTCACTTTTATCAACCCAGGTCACATGTTTTTCCCTCTTGAACCATGTGATCTGTCTCTTGGCAAAATGCCTTGTATCTCTCTTTAGCGTATATACTGCCTCATCCAGAGTGCATCTGCCCTGAATATAATCGATTATCTCCTTGTAGCCAAGCCCCTGCATGGACACCAGCTCCCTGCTGTAACCCTCGCTCACAAGCAGTTTTACCTCGTCCAGAAGCCCTGCCTCAAGCATGATATCTATCCGTCTGTCTATTCTATCATATAATTTCTGTCTGTCATCATTTAACACAAAATATTCAAAATTATATGGTGACTCCTTCTGGGACTCCGTCTCATTGTGCTCAGATATCTTCATGCCCGTCTTTTTGTAAAATTCCAGAGCCCGGATCACCCTCTTAACATTATTCTCATGTATTTTCTCGGCGGATTCAGGATCGACCTCCGCAAGCATATCATGAAGAAATGTGTTGCCGTGGGTATCTGCAAGGTTCTGCAGCTTTTCCCTGTATGACATATCATTGTCATTTTCCTCAAAATCTATATCATACAAAAGCGCCTGGATATAGAAGCCAGTACCACCTACTATGATTGGAATTTTTCCCCGGGAATATATATCCTCCATAGCACGAAGAGCATATTTCTTGAAAAGCACAACGTTGAACTCTTCTGCCGGATCCAGAATATCTATCAGATGATGCCTTACCCCCTGCATCTCCTCCGGCTCTATCTTCGCCGTTCCAATATTCATCTTTCTATATACCTGCATGGAATCTGCGGATATGATCTCGCCGTCCACCGCCTTTGCCAGTCCTATGGACAGCGACGTCTTGCCGACAGCCGTGGGGCCGGTGAGGATTATCAGTGGTTTCATATTCTTATCCATCCTGTTATCTCCTATACTATTCGCTTAAACTTCTTCTCAATCTCCGCCTCCGTCATGGATATGACAGTCGGACGTCCATGAGGACATGTGTATGGATTTTCAAGCTTTAATAGCTGATCTATAAGTGCGTCAGCCTCCTTGAAACTTATCTCCGTGTTACCCTTTATCGCAGCTTTGCACGCCATGGTGGAAAGCTTGTGTATAAATGTATCTATGGTCACCTTTTTAGCACTGCTGCTCGCATCAGCTATGAAGTCTATGAAAAGCTCTCTGCCATCAAGGCCAAACAGGTTGTCAGGAACAGCGTTCAGCTTGAACTCCCTGCCTCCAAAGTTCTCGATCTGATATCCAAGTGCCTCGAACATCTCCATATTTTCATGAAGAAACTCTATCTCTGCGGCACTGAGTGTAACAACCGCTGGAGGCATAAGATACTGTGAGTATATCTTCTTATTCTTGTAATTCTCCATAAGCTCTTCGTACTTAACCTTCTCATGGGCGGCATGCTGATCCATTATGAAGAACTTACCATCGTACTCTATGAGCCAGTATGTCTTGAAAAGCTGTCCTATGAGTCTGTGCTTCGCACGGGCCTCCTTTGTCAGGAACTTCTCCTGGAACATATCCTGCTGTACGTATTTTTTCCCGGCTTCCTCAATATAAGCTGCATCTGAAGCTGCAGATACTGTTGAGTCTTGTGTCGCCGCTGTGACCGAAGGTCTAGCTGGTGCCGGAGCTGTATATGCCGGACTCTCGTTTACCACATTCCTGTTTTGTACTATAGCTCTCTCAAGATCATTATTCCTATCCGCATATATGTAGTTTCCTGCCGGCTTCTCCGTCTTGTTATTATCTATGACGTCTGATCCTTTATTGTTTGAGCTGCTAGTCTCATCTATGATTTCTATAACCGGGGGGACCGGCTGTGATGATGTCTGTGGTTCGATCGGGCAAAGCTGCTGTGGTGATGTCTGCGTCTCCGCCGAGCGAAGCTGCTCAGGCTGATTCTGCGGTTCTGCCGGACGATGCTGCTCAGGCTGACTCTGCGGTACAGTCCGCTCCTCTGCCCTGACTATCGCCTCACGCCTCTTATTCTCGAACGCCTCCGGTGCCTTGCCAACATCCCTCTGCTTGAAGGTCTCCGGCTTTGGATCCTTCCCCGGCGCCACATCAGGAATGAGCTCCTTGAATAACAGTGTCTCCCTTATGGCATTGTAGGTGAAGCTGTATATATCCTGACTGTTGGCGAATTTCAACTCCATCTTGGTCGGATGTACATTTACATCAAGGAGATCAGGTCTCACCTGGAAATTGATCTCGGTGAATGGAAACTTGTGTATCATGACAAATGTCCTGAAAGCATCCTCGATCGCCTTGGTGAGCACCGCACTCTTTATATATCTGTGATTTACATAGTAGCCCTCAAATGATCTGTTGCCCCTTGATATACAAGGTCTTGCTATATATCCGGAGATCTTCATATAGTCATTTTCCGCATTTATCTCAAGAAGATTTGAGGTGATGTCTCTTCCATAGATATGGTAGATTATGTCTCTGAGTTTGCCATTGCCTGATGTGAACAGCTTGTCTGTTCCATTTGCAATGAACTTAAATGAGATCTCCGGGTGTGACATGCATATACGGCACATCAAGTCGTAGATATAGCTTGTCTCCGTGGCATCAGTCTTCATGAACTTCTTTCTCGCCGGTGTATTGTAGAAAAGATTTCTGACAATTATGGTTGTTCCACCCGGAGCACCTATCTCCTCGCTGGATATCTCCTTACCGCCATGTATCTGGTATCTGAGACCGGTCACATCATCAGCGGTCTTGGTTATCATCTCCACCTGGGCAACCGCCGCTATACTTGCAAGTGCCTCACCACGGAAACCAAGAGAAGAGATACTCAGGAGATCCTCGACTGTCACAAGCTTACTTGTGGCATGTCTGAGAAATGCAAGCTTGACCTCATCCTTCTTTATACCTGCTCCGTTGTCGGTGACTCTGAGAAATGACAGTCCGCCTCCCTTTACCTCGACGGTTACCGCTGTGGCACCTGAGTCTATGGAATTTTCCACAAGCTCCTTGATGACCGAGCTCGGCTTCTCTATAACCTCACCGGCTGCTATCTTGTTAATCGTATTTTGGTCTAATACTTTTATCATTACTTATCGCTCCTTATTATTTAAGTCGCTCCTGCAATTCATTTAAATAAAGCAACGCCTTCATAGGTGTCATGTTGGACAGATCAACACACTTTATGTCCTCGATCACCTGTGATTCGGCAAGTGAGCCGAACATTGACATCTGGGTGTCTTCTTTCTTCGGCTTGAAATCATTTGTAACCTTTATCTCCTTCAGCTTGGTGGTTATGTCCTTGTCTATAAGCTGATTACATATCTCATTTGCTCTTGCTATAACGACATCCGGCACACCGGCAAGCTTTGCAACCTGTATACCGTAGCTTCTGTCGGCACCGCCCTTGACGATCTTTCTGAGGAACACTATGTCGTCTCCGTCTTCCTTGACCGCTATACAGTAGTTGTTGACTGCCGACAGCTTACCCTCAAGCTCCGTGAGCTCATGGTAATGTGTCGCAAACAGAGTTTTTGCTCCGAGCAGTTCACTGTTGCTTATATATTCAACGACAGCCCAGGCGATCGCCAGACCGTCATATGTGCTTGTTCCTCGACCTATCTCATCAAGGATGAGAAGGCTGTTCTTCGTGGCATTTCTGAGTATATTGGCGACCTCGCTCATCTCCACCATAAATGTGGACTGTCCTGATGCAAGGTCGTCGGAAGCTCCCACTCTTGTAAATATCCTATCGCATATGCCTATATTGGCAGATGCCGCAGGGACAAAGCTTCCAACCTGAGCCATGAGAACTATGAGCGCAGTCTGTCTCATATATGTGGATTTACCAGCCATGTTAGGACCGGTGATGATAGATATCCTGCTCTCATGGTTGTTCAGATATGTGTCGTTTGTGATGAACATATCGTTGTTCAGCATCTTCTCAACGACCGGATGACGTCCGTCCTTTATGTCGATGACTCCATCTGTATTGATCTCAGGTCTAACATACCCATTTGCAACAGCCACATATGAGAGTGAACACAGAGCATCGAGCATGGCTATGCTGTGTGCTGTTCTCTGTACCCTTGTGAGCTCTGCAGCAAGGGTGTCCCTGAGCTCAACATATGTGTTGTACTCCAGCGCAACAAGCTTGTCGGATGATCCGAGTATAACTCCAGCCAGTCTGTCAAGCTCCTCGGTTGTGTATCTCTCAGAATTGGCAAGTGTCTGCTTTCTGATGAAATAATCCGGCACAAGACTCTTATATGAATTGGTTACATCAAAATAATATCCGAACACCTTATTAAACTTTATCTTGAGATTCTTGATTCCGGTCTTTTCCTTCTCTCTGGCCTCAAGCTCTGCGATCCAGTTCTTGCCATCAGTTGTGGCATTCTTCAGAGTGTCTATGTCCTCAAGATAGCCATCTTTGAATATTCCGCCCTCTCTGATAAGTATAGGCGGCTCATCAACTATGGCACGGTCAAGAAGGTCATAGAGATCCTGTAGATCATCTATTCCATCCCTGATCTCGGTGAGCTCATCCGAATGGAATTCACCGAGAAGCTGTATTATAAATGGAAGAAGCTGTATGGACGTCTTAAATGCCAGAAGATCTCTCGGATTCGCTGTTCTTAACGATATCCTCGTCATAAGTCTCTCGAGATCGTATATGGTATTCATGTACTCACGGAGTTCGTCTCTGGTTATGACAGAGTCGTTGAGCTCTGTTATCGCGTCAAGTCTGGCTTCTATATCATCTTTGTGGATAAGGGGCTGCTCTATCATATTTCTGAGCATTCTCGCTCCCATGGCCGTTTTGGTCTTGTCAAGCACCCAGAGTAGTGAGCCTCTCTTCTGCTTATCCCTGAGTGTCTCTGTCAGCTCCAGATTTCTTCTGGATGAGCTGTCTATGATCATGAAGTCCTCTATGGAATATATATCTATTCTGTTGATATGATCCAGTGAGTTCTTCTGTGTCTCATGTAGATACTGGAGAAGTGCGCCCGCTGACAGCAGCATATCCTCCTGCTCATCTATGCCGAGACCATCTATTGATCCGACCTTAAACTGTCTTTTAATGAAATCCTCACAGGTGTCATCGTTAAAATAATGAGACGGAGCCTCCGATATCGTTATCTTCATCTTCTCCTTCATGTAATCAAAGTTCAGGCCACATGACAGAAAAACCTCATTCCCTATGATCTCCGTCGGTGAATATTTGTTGATCTCGTCGTACAGCTTGGATGTGGATGAGATATGACATGATCTGAACTCTCCGGTAGTGATATCACACACTGCCACGCCATACTCATCATTACAGCCAAATATACACATGAGATAGTTATTCCTCGTCTCATCAAGAATAGCCTGGGACATATTTGTACCAGGCGTAACTATACGTATAACTTCTCTTTTTACTATACCCTTTGCGAGCTTCGGATCTTCCATCTGCTCACATATGGCTACCTTGTAGCCCTTCTCTATCAGCTTGTTCAGGTATATGTCACAAGCATGATACGGAACACCGCACATCGGTGCGCGCTCCTCCTGACCACAGTCCCTGCCGGTCAGTGTTATCTCAAGTTCCCTGGATGCCGTCAGGGCATCGTCGAAGAACATCTCGTAGAAATCTCCCAGTCTGTAGAAGAGAATACAGTCCTTATACTGATTCTTAACTTCCATATACTGAGCCATCATTGGTGTTAATGCTGCCACTTCAACTACTCCTATTCTGCTAATTCACCCATGTAATAAAATCCCTTACATTCAACAAGCTTTACATTCAGGATCTTTCCAACCATCTCCGCACACCCAGGGAAATGGACAAGTATGTTGTTGGAGAGTCTTCCGGTCAGAAGGCCGTCGCCCTTCTCGTCAAAGCCCTCAACCAGAACCGGCTGTGTCTGTCCCTTTATCGCAATGGTCTTCACATCACTTATCTCCTGCACACGCCTTAAAAGCCTGTTGTATCTATCCTGTATCTCTTCCTTTGTGGAACCATTCTCCATTCCGGCGGCAGGAGTTCCTGTTCTCTTTGAATATATAAATGTAAATGCGGTGTCATACTGCACTTTCTCAACCACGTCCATGGTCTCAAGGAAATCCTCCTCGGTCTCACCAGGGAATCCCACAATTATATCAGTGGTGAGTGATATCTCCGGAACCTTTGCCCTTATGCGGTCAACCAGTGCAAGATATGACTCCTTTGTGTACCGTCTGTTCATCGCATTCAGTATCTTTGTCGAGCCCGACTGTACCGGCAGATGGAGATGTCTGCAGATCTTTTGATTCTCCGCGATGACATCTATCAGTTCATCCGACAGATCCTTTGGATGTGAGGTCATGAATCTTACTCTCTGTATCTTCTCTATGGCACACACACGCCTCAGCAGTTCCGCAAATGTGATCGGATGCTCAAGGTTCTTGCCATATGAATTGACATTCTGCCCGAGGAGCATGATCTCCACCACTCCGTCGTCAGCAAGCCTCTCGCACTCAGCTATGATATCCTCCGGATTTCTGCTTCGCTCCCTTCCTCTTACATATGGAACTATACAGTAGGTACAGAAATTGTTGCATCCAAACATGATATTTACACCTGATTTGAATGGGAATTCCCTCACCGCAGGAAGATCCTCCACGACCTCCTTGGCATCCTTCCAGATATCTATGACCATGCTTCCAGATTCTATCCTGCTCACAAATATCTCAGCAAGCTTATATACATTGTGTGTTCCAAATACCATATCGACAAACCTATAGCTCTTGCTTATGGTTGTCACCACATGCTGCTCCTGCATCATGCATCCGCACAGAGCTATCTTCATCTCAGGATTTTTCTCCTTGAGGTGCTTCATGAGACCAAGGTGACCATAAACCTTTCTGTTGGCATTCTCCCTGACCGTACATGTGTTATATATTATAAAGTCCGCATGTTCAGACTCGGTCCTAACATATCCCATCTGCTCAAGTATTCCGGCAAGCTTCTCAGAATCCCGGACATTCATCTGACAGCCAAATGTCTGTATAGAACAGGTAAGGTCACGTCCCAGCTCTTTGCTTCTTGCTGTGACATACTCCCTACCCTTTTTTATAAAATAATACTGCCTCTCCGGTTCCGCAAACGGAGCTGGAAGCCCCAGATCTATGCCGTCAATAACTTTTTCCAAATCATTCATAATCTCTATGTATCCTTATCTATTTCTTTAAAGCTGCGTAAATCCGACTGGAGTTATTCCTCTATGCCCAGCTTACCAAGTATCCTGCCTATGTTATCCATAGTATTTTTCACGCTGGAATCCGCGGCATCCATCCTCATCTGAGTCTGTATATCCGCAAGATCAATATCCCTGTAATAATCCAGCGCCGCGATGTAATCAGGATCATTCTCAAAATGAACCTTAAGTGCCCTCATGGCATCCTTATAACCGAGCAGGCTTCTGAATTTTACTGAATTTGCAGAGAAATTCAAGGTTCCATCTATCAGATCTCCCAGGCTTACACTTGGATATATCTCTATGATATCCGCATCTGTATATGCAGATATGTCTTTCTTTGAGTCGGGATTAAGGCCGCACACAACGATATTCCTGTATCCCATATCATACAGAGGCTTCACCGGAACATTGTCGGCAAGACCGCCATCACAATACTCCTTACCATTATAAGTCACAGACTCATAGAGCATAGGAAGGGTGGATGATGCCAAGACAACTGTCCTGATATCATCCGCATCCATTCCTGCAAGACTGATATACTCAGCCTGTCTTTCACCATCCTGCACACACACAGCTATGGTTGCATACACTGTAATCTCAGCTTCCGACAGCTCTTTATAATCCACATAGCTGTCCATGAGCTTTATCATCTCCCTGCGCGACATGAATCCCGATTTGTCGTTGAACATCAGATCAGGATCAACGTCAAACACCGTATCAAAATGTATCTTCTTCCATGCCTCCTCGCTTCTGTCAGGATCATTGCACGCGAAAAGCACGGCATTTATCGCACCTATGGAAGTTCCTGATATGGCTGTAACCTTGTCCATAAGTCCATACTCTGCAAGTGCTCTGTACACCCCGAGCTGGTACGCTCCTTTACCGCCGCCACCGCCAAGGCACAGCGCATAGCTGTCAGCCATATCACCGGACTGAGTGCGTCCTGCAACTTTTCCGGCATCATCCGCCCCGGCATTTTGCAGCTTATCCATCTGTATCTTCTTTTCAAGTTCAGCGATCTTTGCTGTTATCTCGTCTCTGTTCATTGACCCTCCATTATGATATAACTTCCGATTCTGTTACTATGATATGTGGTCTGATATCTGTAGGTTCACTGTCTATCTTATCAACTATCTGGAATTCATACGCCAGTGCCACCGTGACAAGCCCTGCATGCCTCGCCAGATATCTGTCGTAATACCCTCCGCCAAAGCCTATGCGGTTGCGGCTGTGATCAAATGCAATCCCAGGCATGAACATAAGCCCATCTTCGATCTCCTCAAAATCATCAGAAACCGGTTCGAGTATCCCAAAGTTTCCGGATGCAAGTTCCCCGTAGTCTGTGATCTCAATAAATTCCATGTCTTGTCCATAAACCTTTGGAACATATACATGCTTTCCATCCGCCCACGCCCTCTCAACTATGAGCCTTGTATCCACTTCGTTCCCTTTGGAGATGTATGCACATATATTGATGGCATTCACATATTCAGGAAGCGCTGACAGCCGTCTGCATATAAGTTTTGATCTCTGCGCACGATCATCCCTGTCCATGTCATTTCTGACTGCTTTTATTCTTTTTCTTATAACTTCCTTGCTGCCGGAATTTACACTATCCTCGCTATTCATAAGCCAGCCTATGCCTTTCTGGTAGGATCAAGGTCCTGAAGTCTGGTTATGGAGCCGTCCTTCTCTTTGATATCTATATTGTTGAGCGTGCTCCTGAGATTATTCTTCACAGCAAATATATATTCCTGCCTTAACTGCTGCTGTTCCTTCTTCTCAGCGTCGGTGAGCCCCTCAGCCTTGGACTTGTGATATAACTCATTTATACGTGCGATCTTTGCCGCATCGATTATCGTCTCTTTCATAACTATATAAGATACTCCTTATTCAAAATAAATCTGACAACGTCAAAGTCATGATCCTTATATTCTGTGAACAGAGTTCCTATACTTTCTCCGTTCATTACCTTAACAATATTGTCCATATCCGCTCCGGATACTATGACCATATCCGAGTTGGAGTTGGTTGCTATCCTGGCGGCTGCGATCTTGGTCGTCATTCCGCCGGTTCCGTACTTGGAGCC
Organism: Coprococcus aceti; assembly: GCF_025567285.1. Taxonomy (NCBI): domain Bacteria; kingdom Bacillati; phylum Bacillota; class Clostridia; order Lachnospirales; family Lachnospiraceae; genus Coprococcus; species Coprococcus aceti. The sequence goes on along the minus strand of NZ_JAOQJT010000002.1, from coordinate 173,245 downwards.
TGCACCTTTACCCATATCCATTATATGGTCGTCTATACAGTTCACCTCTGGTATAAGCTTTGCATCAGGGTTATTGTGTGGATCATCAGTGTACAGACCGTCTATATCCGTGAGAAGTATCAGGAGATCTGCATGGATCATGGATGCAACTATGGCAGACAATGTATCATTGTCGCCAAATGCCACGCTGTCATCCAGCTCATCGATGGCAACCGTATCGTTCTCATTGACGATCGGTACGACACCGAGCTGAAGAAGCTCGTTGAATGTGTTGATGGCATTCTTTCTCCTCTCATCCGACGATATAACATCAAATGTTAGCAGAACCTGAGCTGCTGTGCTGTGATACTCTTGAAAAAGCTTCTGATATATCATCATTAGCTGTCCCTGTCCCACTGCAGCACACGCCTGTCTGAGCGAGGTCGTCTTAGGTCTTCTGGCAAGTCCCAGCGCCTGTACTCCGACTCCGATGGCTCCCGATGATACGAGGACCACATCCTTGTCCTGATTTCTCAGATCACATATGATGCGCACCAGCTTCTCAAGCTTTGTATAGTCAAGTCCACCCGTCTCCTCGTGAATAAGTGAAGATGAACCAATCTTTATTACTATCTTTTTCTTGTATTTCAAATACTCTCTATCCATTTATATTCTCCTGTGTACCGTCTGTTATTGCCTCATTGCTGAATCTGGATGCTATGGCCTCGGCCACCTTCATACCATCGACAGCGGCTGAGGTTATTCCCCCTGCATAGCCCGCGCCTTCCCCGCACGGGTATATACATGTCCCCTCACAGCGCAGCTCATCGCCTCGTATCATACGAACAGGTGATGAGGTTCTGGCCTCGATTCCTGAGAGAACTGCATCGTCAGATGAATATCCCGGCATCCTCTTATCAAAGGACACAACTCCTTCTATTATAGCATCCTTTATATACTCTGGCAAACAGCATTTGAGGCTTGTAAGCCTGCACTTACCCTTAATCTGAGGCTTAACACCGCCCAGCTTTTCCGTAGGAATGTCCCTTCTGTAATCTCCGAAGAGCTGCACCGGAACAGCCCCCTGTCCGGCCTCGTATGCGGCCTTCTCCCATCTTCTCTGAAACTTCATTCCCGCAAGAGGATGATCTGACCCGTAATCCTCCGGGGTAACATTTACCACAATGGCGCTGTTGGAATTCTCACCATCCCTGCCGCTGTAGCTCATACCATTCACACACGTCTCACCGTGCTCGGATGATGCATTCACCACGTAACCTCCAGGGCACATACAGAATGAATATACAGCCCTGCCATTTGACGCCTGATGCGTCATCTTGTAGTCTGCCGCCGGCAGCAGCTTTGCATACGCCGGATCATCGCCATACTTCATGACATCTATATCTGCTCGCTTGTGTTCGATACGAAGTCCCATGGCAAATGGCTTTGGCTCCATCGGAACACCTTTTTTGTAAAGCATCTCCACAGTATCCCTTGAGCTGTGTCCAAGTGCCAGAACAAGGGCATTTGTCCTGTATTCCTTCTCACTGCCAACTGAAAGGTTCTTTATATGTACACACACCTCATCCTGTGTGATCTGATCATAACCGGTAAAAAGTGAATCAAAATGTACCTCTCCGCCAAGTCTCTTTATATCCTCACGCATATTCCTTACAATACCAGACAGCACATCAGTGCCCACATGTGGCTTATTTATATACATTATGGACGGATCTGCACCATACTCCACAAATGTCCGCATGACCTCAGTGCGTCTGCCCGAGCCATCCTTTATGACCGTATTCAGCTTGCCGTCCGAAAAGGTTCCTGCGCCGCCCTCTCCAAACTGTACATTACAATTTGGATCAAGTCCTTCCTCACCCTTCCAGAATCTCTCTATATGCTCCATTCTCCTGTCAACATCCATGCCGCGCTCAAAAACAACCGGTCTGTATCCGGCTCTGGCAAGATACAGTGCAGCAAATAAGCCACCCGGTCCTGTTCCTATCACCACAGGCCTATAGGTCATTTTGACATTTCCCGGCTCCGGAAATCTATATTGGGTAGCATTTGTTAACATAACATTATTATTGTGAAGTCTTTTCAATAATTTTTCCGGATTCGGAACATCCACATCTATGGATGCAATATATTTCACCTGGTTTCTCCGCCTGTCATCAAGAGACAGCTTGAAAAAAATATACTCAAACTCCTTATCTGTCTTCAGCGTCTTTTTAATAACACTTCTAACATCTGCCTCTGTAAATCCAAGCTGCAGTTTTACATTGTTAATTCTGATCATCTTTTATTCTCTTTCCTGCAGACTCCCCGGCTCTCATGCCGCTTATAACAGCCCACATTATATTATATCCACCACATTTGCCGGTCACATCGACATACTCTCCAGCGGCGTATAAACCTCTGTGTCCAGCAAGTTCCAGGTTATCTGCCCTGAGCTGCAATGTGTCAACTCCACCGCTTGCCGCCTGGCTGTCCTCATAGCTGCCGAATCCATCTATGTTGAATCTCATATGTTTGAGCATATCACATATGGATGTTATATCAGCCGCGTCAAGTCCGGCCGCTTCAGAAGCTTTGATACCAAGACTTTTTATAATATACCCGGCGATCTTCTCGTTGACAATACCATTGAGCATCGCCTCGACTCTCCGTCTGCCATTTACCTCGGCAAATCGTCTCATCCTGTCCGCCAGCATATCATCACTGATGTCCGGAACAAGTTCAAGTTCTATGTATGGCTTCTTGCCAGTCTCCATCAGGTCTATACACTGTATACTCATATTAAAAACCGCTATACCCGAAAGATATCCCGATGCAAACTGAACCTCGCCTCTCTCGTGGTCATACTCCTCGCCATCACACATTAGGCGGACAACAGCCTTTGCACGTACCCCTGACATATCAGATATATATTCATGGCATTTTAATTTACACAGAGCCGGATGCGGTTTCACAAACCGTACATTCAGATCATCCAGAAGTCTGTATACTCTATCAGATCCGCCAAGCTTTGGCGCAGCCGCACCTCCGGGTGCAAGTATCACCTGGGTCGTCCTATACCCGCCTTTGTCTGTGTCTACAATATATGTACCATCTTTTCCCTGTTTTATACTCAGGACTTCTTCCGATGTGCTGTTTTCTATACCAAGAATTTTGAGCCTGTCCGTCAGTGCCCACACTATGGTAGATGCCTGCAGCGATGCAGGATATATATATCCATTATCATCATAGCTGGAAACACCAAGACTTTCAAAAAAATCCATGACATCATTATGACTGTCCGTTGTTACGAACTGAAATGGGAAAAATTCATTTGCACTGGAATAGCACGACAGATCAAGCTTCGTATTTGCAATGTTACATTTGCCATTTCCCGTCGCATACAGCTTCTTTCCGAGTTTTTTGTTTTTATCTATAAGCTTTACCGAAGCCGATGGTGCTGTCTCTTTTGCTTTTATTGCGGCTGTCATCCCAGCCGGGCCACCGCCGATAACTATAATATCATAAATCATTCCGATACACCTTTCCCATAATCATTTATCATACGTTTTACAGGCTGTCAATAAACCTGTTCATGTCATCTATATCATTGAAATACACGTGCTTGTGGATCAGTTCTCTTATACGTTTGTCCAATGAATCCACTGTACAAGTCGTCTCCCTGCAAAGACTGCCAAATCTGTTGTACACCGCCACATGTCCATAATAAGTGCTCACATAGAAATTGCCATGTGGTGTTCCACCCTCAGCAGCAATCACGAGCCCTCCGTAAAGCTCCGGTTCACTCTCATTTGATATGGGTAATATATGCCCGCTATCCATACCGTCAAATTCTCTATACACACTTTTACTGTCTCCGGATCTGCACGCCGTACTCACCACGATCTCTCTAGTTATAAAAGATAACACAAATACCGCTATAATGATAACAAAAAAATACATAATTCTTTTAAACATTACCACACCTTCTCTTCATAACAAAAAACAGAAGACAGGATATTCCATCCCATCTTCTGTCCTTGTTAATATATGTGGTTTATGTCTGTATTATTCCCATACAACTCCGGCCTTATTGTCACTCTCAAATACTGTGACATAGGTCTTGCCCGGATTGAGCTGAAGTTCTTTTCCATCTGCTGTTGAATACTTTGTCACGGAGTCATCGGTTGACTTTGTCCATGTGATAGGAACGATCTTTCCATCTGAAACATAGTATCCGTCTCCTGTGCCAACGAGATCGATCATCTGTCTGTCGTGATCATCAATGCTGGTGTAGTGAGCAAACTGTATGATGATATTCTTGAATGTGAGCTGCTTTCCTGTGAGGTCATCGATCTGCTTGTCACCATACTGGAATCTGTTATATACCTTATTCTTTGAATCATATTCAAACCAAGGCTGTGTGTAAACTGACATGTTGAGTGTGAGCTTGTTTACAGACTCGCCCTCAGGAACCGTATCTTCCTCATTGAACTCAAACTTGCTCTTGTATCCCTTGTTGTGGGTAGTTGAGCATCCAAGATAATCAAGACCAGCCTTGATCATATCGCTGTTTGTGTACACATTGTGTGGAGCCTCGCGGTCTGATGATCTGTAGAAAGATACAGATCCTTCTCCACCAAGTCCGCTTATATGATCTATTCCTGTCCTGTCAAGCTCCTCCTGTCCCTGTGGAGACTGACCATAATGCATGTATATAGCATCAAACTCCATGGCAGTTGTAACATAGTAAGGTCTGCAGCTTCTGATCGAACCGACCTTCTCAAGATTGTCATAGTCGTTGAATATTGCAAGCATTCTTGTTATTCCGCCCTCAACGACAAACTCATATAAAACATCAGCCTGGCCTATGCCTGACTGAGGAATCGCATTCTCAATATTGTTGATCATTATAGCGATCGGTCTTCCGTACTCTTCCTTTCTGTCGGTGTTCCACTCGCCTGTAAGATCATTATATACTCCCTCATGGTAAGTCTCATCAACCGCTGTGGCAGACTTCATCATATCGGCCTGTGATACATCCACCTCTGCCTTAGCCTCCGTTGTAGTGACATTCTCCTCCGTTTTCTTCGAGCCGCATCCAAAAAGTGATAATCCCATCACAAGAGCGGTTGCCAGAACTAATCCCGTCTTAATTCTCCTCATAGTCTCTTGTATATCCTTTCATTGTAAGTATTTTTTCCTGCATCTCTTCCATGACCCTGCGCTCATCGTCCTCCATATGGTCATATCCTGACAAATGGAGCATGCTGTGGGCTACAAGAAAAGCCAGCTCTCTCGTCTTTGAGTGATTGTACTCAGTTGCCTGCTCATACACCTTATCAATAGATATAACGATATCTCCCAATAGCAGTTCATCTGTAGTAAGATCAAAGTAGTCACACCGGCTATCCTCGAGACCATCAAAGTTTCCAGGAATTGTATAATCAATCAGTGGAAATGACAGAACATCTGTCGCCCTGTCTATATTCCTCTGCTGGTTATTGATTTCATGTATGGAGTCATTGTCCGTGAGCAGCACGTTCACCTCGCAGGGATATGGACACCCAACGAATTCCAGCGAAGCCTGGACGATACTTGTTATGACATCCTCATAATTCTTAATATCAATATCTCCATACTCATTCTCAATATTAACTGACATATTATTTTCCTCTGTTTTTCTGAGCAGTTGTGGTTTTTCTAGGCTTTGCCTGTCTGCTCCTCTTATCCTCATATTTCTCATACGCATTTACGATCTTCTGCACCAAAGGATGTCTCACAACATCAAGACTCGTCAGATGGCAAATGCTTATGTCATCAATATCCTTTAACACCTTGAGTGCAACATCAAGACCTGACTGCGCGTCGTGTGGAAGATCCTTCTGTGAAAGGTCTCCTGTTATTATGGCCTTTGAGCCAAATCCTATTCTGGTAAGGAACATCTTCATCTGGGCAGGAGTGGTATTCTGGGCCTCATCCAGCACAATATACGCATTATCAAGAGTTCTTCCTCTCATGTAGGCAAGAGGAGCAACCTCGATCAGTCCCTTTTCCATATTCTTCATAAATGCATCAGCACCCATTATCTCATACAATGCATCATAGAGCGGCCTAAGATAAGGATCAACCTTGCTCTGAAGGTCACCCGGAAGAAATCCCAGTTTCTCACCGGCCTCTATGGCCGGCCTTGTAAGTATGATCCTTCCAACCTCATTATTCTTAAATGCCGTTATGGCTTTTGCCATGGCAAGATAAGTCTTTCCTGTTCCGGCAGGGCCCACTCCGAATACTATCATGGACTTTTCTATTGAATTGACATATGTTCTCTGTCCGACAGTCTTCGGTTTGATCGGCTTGCCGCTCATCGTGTGACAGATTATGTCCCTGTCAAGCTCAGCAAGACTCTCCTTAGCCTCCTGCGGGTGTTCATTGACTATCGATATAGTGTAGTCTACCTTCTGTTCATCGATGGACGAGCCACGGTCTGCCATCTGGAAGAGCTGTTCTATAACCTGAATAGACTTCTTCACGCCTTCCTCGGAGCCGCTGACCTTAAGCTTGTCATCGCGAAGTATCATTGACACACTGTATTCTTTCTCAATCTTTTTTATATTGGCATCAAACTGTCCAAACACAGTCTGTATATAGTTTGATGCAACAGTTACGGATTCTGAATATTCGCTCAATACTTGTATCCCCTGTCATTATTATTTGTCAGTCAGGCTCCACCTCTTCGCTCCCCGATGTATTGTTTACGTCAATATATCTCGGCACAGCAACCGGGAGTCTGATACTGATATCGCCTTCAGCCGAAGCCTCACCGCTTTCATTAGTAATAATAACATTTTTTCGGACAATTTGCACCCCTTTTTCTTGCATTTTGCCAATATAAACATGCAGATGCTGGTTAAGTCTGTCTTTCTGCTCCTTATCCGTAAGCTTACGTGTATTTACTTTATAGAACACTTTTCGCTCTATATTCACGGATAACGGAAAATACATATCGCCGATATGCAGCCGTTTTTCCTCGGCGGAAAGGTCGTATGAGCCGTCGGAGGCAGCAGTTTTATACGGAGTAAATACCCGGCGTCCAATTTTTATATCTACTTTGTTTACCTTCCTGTCTGTAGTCTCCTTTTCCTGGAGCTCACTCTCAACCACATCTCTGTACTCTACATCACAAAGACCATATATCTCTCCGGAAGCAGGTACAAACACCGTATCCACAACCTCACTGTCATCATTGTATATGTTAACTGTTCCCGATATAAGAGTATCCCCTTTTTTCACTTCATCTCCAACCGATGCAACAGGCGTCCCCGCCGATGCAACAAGGGAATAGATCGTACAATCCATTGTGGCCACGAGATCACACGGTCTGCCATCTTCCGGAACTGTAAATACATCCACGGACTCCTTGAGCGCAACTGTAAGCTTTGTCCCACTGATGCTGCAGGATGCCCAACATATCTCCCCAAGATTATCCGTCAGCATGTCTGTCAGTTCGCTCAGATCAATACTCTTTTTTCTATGTCCATAGCACGGATACTCCATCTCGATAAGATCTGCAATTTCCTCACTTGTATAATCCTCACATCCGTCAATTTCTATGTACCATACATACCCTGATTCCCAGTATACAAACAGCAAAAATAATAAAACTCCGAGTAATATCGAGATCCTCTTCCTATTGCCCAGCAAACCGGTTCTCAGAGTCTTATTCTCAGCTATTCGGATATCTATCATACATTTGTCCGCTATCTCTTCAAGTCTTTTTCTGTCATCGGAGTATATGAAGAAGTTTTCTGCCTTGCCATTCCATTTACTGTCATTCTGTTTACTGCCATTCTTTTTTCTGTTCTTCTTTACATCCCTCTCGCACCATGTACGTATTCCTTTATGGCTGCATATATTCATCAGGCGCAGAGCTGCGCGGCTGTCACAGCTCACATAGCACACACCTCTTATTTCCCTTCTAATATTCATGCAGTCACACTGTCAGCCAATCTACACTGTTTATCGAACCGCATATTTTCACTTCATAGGATGCGTAGTAAGCAATCTGTAATCTTTTCCCATATATATTCAATATCCCTTTCCGGGTCTTAACAGACACTCTCTCGTCGTCAGAGTAGATCACATGTCTGAAATTCTCTATCACCAGCTCATCATTGTTGAACATGGTGAGTCTGGAGGTCGTTCCCGCCGAGTCCGGACACCAGCACGGAGGTTCAAATGCTATAACTTTTTTCGCTCTGTCTTTCATGAATACCACCATAACGCTTTTGGAACATTATATGAATACACATAAAAAAAGAGTACCGAATAAACTCGGTACTCTTAGAAATCAATTTAAAATCAAATATATATACTATGATTTATTTGTACTTGCGCTTTCTAGCTGCCTCTGACTTCTTCTTACGCTTTACACTAGGCTTTTCGTAATGCTCTCTCTTACGAATCTCCTGCTGAATACCAGCCTTCGCACAATTTCTCTTAAATCTGCGAAGAGCGCTATCTAAGTTTTCGTTCTCTTTAACTATTACACTTGACATTCTCTCACCTGACCTCCCTCCAGTTGTAAAATTATGCTACCAAATAACAACTGATTGGGTATTTTTAAGCACAAAATGTATTATATACATAAAATTCCTAATCGTCAACAGGAAAATGACAAATTAATAAAATATCTGTCACGAAACCTTAAGCTATCTGATTCTGAGCCTCTGTAACCGCCTGGGCAAGAGCTGCTTCGATTCCGTCAGGATTCTTTCCACCGGCCTGAGCCATGTTAGGACGACCACCGCCGCCACCACCTACAAGGCCAGCCACGGCCTTGATGATATTACCGGCATGGGCTCCCTTAGCAACTGCGCCGTCTGTAGCCATGGCAATGAGATTTACCTTGCCATCCTTTGCAGATGCAAGAACAACAACGCTGTCACCAAGCTTGCTCTTGAAGTCATCTCCGAGGTTTCTCAGTGAATTCATATCTGTATCCGGGATAGCCGCTGTGAGGATCTTGATTCCGTCCTTGTCTATAGCACTTGAAAGAACGTCTCCAGCTGCCTCCTTTGCCATCTTATCCTTGAGCTTCTTATTCTCATTCGTAAGTTCCTTAACCTCTGCAAGAAGCTGTTCTATTCTTGATGCCACACCATAGATATCAGTCTTAGCTGCCTTTGCAGCATCCATGAGCTCCTGCTCTACATTTCTGTAGTAATCAAGTGCTCCGACAGATGTAAGTGCCTCGATACGTCTTGTACCTGCGGCCACACCTGCCTCTGATATGATCTTGAATGTTTTTATAGCTCCTGTGCTGGCAACATGTGTACCACCGCAGAGCTCCTTTGAGAAGTCTCCCATTGATACCACACGGACCTTCTCACCATACTTCTCACCAAACAGAGCCATGGCTCCGGTCTCCTTAGCCTCATCTACAGACATTACATCCGTGCATACAGGTATATCGAGCTGGATCTGCTCATTTACAATATCCTCAACCTTCTTGATCTCTTCCTTAGTCATCGCCTGATCATGTGAGAAGTCAAATCTCAGTCTTCCCGGCTCAACGAGTGAACCTGCCTGCTCTACATGATCTCCGAGAACCATCTTGAGTGCTCTCTGAAGAAGATGTGTTGCGGAATGGTTGTTACATATGAGTGCTCTGTTCTCAGCATCAACTGTGAGTTCTGCCTCATCACCAACATTGAGTTCGCCAGACTCAACATAACCGATATGTGCGATCTTGCCGCCTACAACCTTGACAGTATCCTCAACAACGAATGTACCGTTCTCTGTCTTGATGATTCCCTTATCACCGATCTGACCACCCATGGTAGCGTAGAAAGGTGTCTCAGGAACTATAACTGAAGCCTGTGCTCCCTCAGATACAGTATCTGCAAGAACTGACTTCTTATCATCACCCTCACCAACCTCTGTTGTGATGGCTGATATAGTTGACTTGTATGTCAGCTTGTCATATCCGACAAACTCAGATGTCATGTCAACAGGAAGCTGCTCATATACGGTTGCGTCTGCACCCATGTATGTTGTGGTCTTTCTGGCCTTTCTTGCAGTCTCCTTCTGGATATTCATGCACTCGGTGAATCTGTCCTCATCAACCTCGATCCCCTCCTCCTCGAGGATCTCCTTTGTGAGATCAAGAGGGAATCCATAGGTGTCATAGAGCTTGAATGCCTTGTCACCTGAGAGAACCTTCTCACCTGCAGCCTTAGTCTCGTCTATATAATCCTTGAGGATCGCAAGACCTGTATCTATGGTCTTATTGAAGCTCTCCTCTTCCTTGTCTATCTTATTGAAGATATATTCCTTCTTCTCACTGAGCTCAGGATATGCATCCTCTGACACCTCGATAACTGTCTTTGCAAGCTCTGACAGGAACTTGCCCTTGATGCCGAGAAGTCTTCCGTGTCTTGCAGCACGTCTGAGAAGACGTCTAAGAACATAACCACGGCCCTCGTTCGATGGAACGATACCATCTGATGTCATGAATGTAACTGAACGGATATGATCAGTTATAAGTCTGATCGATACATCCTTCTCATGATCTGTCTCATATTCCACGCCTGCCATCTCACATACCTTGTCGCGGAGAGCCTTGATCGTATCAACATCAAATATAGAATCAACATCCTGAACAACAACTGCGAGTCTCTCAAGACCCATACCTGTATCTATGTTCTTCTGCTCAAGCTCTGTGTAGTTGTTGTGTCCGTCATTGTTGAACTGTGTAAATACGTTGTTCCAAACCTCCATGTATCTGTCACAGTCACAGCCTACAGTACAGCCAGGCTTACCGCAGCCATACTTCTCGCCTCTGTCATAGTAAACCTCTGAACAAGGACCACAAGGACCAGCTCCGTGCTCCCAGAAGTTGTCCTCCTTGCCGAATCTGAATATACGGTCAGCATCGACACCGATCTCCTTATTCCATATATCAAATGCCTCATCGTCATCCTGGTAAACCGATGGATAGAGTCTGTTCTTGTCAAGTCCTACAACCTCTGTGAGGAACTCCCATGTCCATGATATAGCCTCATGCTTGAAATAATCGCCAAATGAGAAATTACCCAGCATCTCAAAGAATGTACCATGACGGGCTGTCTTACCTACATTCTCGATATCTCCTGTTCTGATACACTTCTGACATGTTGTCACACGTCTTCTAGGTGGTACCTCCTGACCTGTAAAGTAAGGCTTAAGTGGTGCCATACCTGAATTGATCAGCAGTAAGCTGTTGTCATTGTGTGGAATAAGTGAAAAGCTCTTCATTCTAAGATGACCCTTGCTCTCCATGAATTCCAGGAACATTTTTCTCAGTTCGTTCACGCCATAATTTTGCATTGTCTAATATCCTCCACTCTATCTTCTGTCAGCCAGTTCTTCTGTAATATCTTTCCAGCTGATTCCTCTCTCTACCATCAGACACATGAGATGATAAAGGAAGTCAGATATTTCATATTTTATATCCTCTGAATCAGGATTCTTGGCAGCTATGACTATCTCCGTAGCTCCCTCACCGACCTTCTTCAGGATCTTGTCAATACCCTTGCCGAACAGATAATTGGTATAAGAATCATCTCCTGGCTGATCCTTTCTGTCGCGTATGGTATTGTATACCTCCTCGAATACCTTCATAGGATTGGTATCATTGTACTCCTTTCTCACCAGATCTGTAAAGAAACAAGTACGGCTGCCTGTATGACACGCAGCTCCTATCTGTGACACCTTGGCAAGTATGGTGTCCTTGTCACAGTCTATCGTAAGAGACTTGACAAACTGATAATGACCGGATGTATCACCCTTGGTCCACAGCTCATTGCGGCTGCGGCTCCAGTATGTCATGCGTCCTGTTCTGATGGTCTTCTCATACGACTCCTTGTTCATATAAGCGACCATGAGCACTTCACCGGTCTTATAGTGCTGTGTAACACATGGAATAAGTCCATCCGAATTGAGTTTGAACGCCTCAAAAGGCATGGACGATTCAAACAGATCCACATCTATATTTGCCTCACGGCAATGCTGTTTAATCTCCATTATATCCATCTTCTGGAGATTGTACAGAGAAATTGATTCAGCATTTGTCTCATTGAGCATCTCTGCCACAGCTTCCCCGTTAGTGGAATAGGTAGAAACTATAACAGGAAGTGCAACATTTTCTCTTATGGATTTTACTATATCCAGATATTCCGGCACCATGTTGTTGTGAAGCAGCAGAAGTTCTCCCGCTCCAAGCGTCTTCAGTTTTCTGGCATATCCGACAGGATCATCACACTCACTAAGATCTATAGTACAGATTATTCGCTCTGAACCAAATCTGTCAGAAGCCTCAGTGACAAGCTCCGGCGTGTTCAGCGCCGCAGATTTCATACATACCTTGGATGCACCTGCATACAGAAGCTTCTTGACATCTTCAAGCTCCCTCACACCGCCACAGGCAATAAGTGGAATATCAACACTGTCACATATCTGTCTTATAATGGCAACATTGGGTTCTCTGCCATCTTTTGTTGCCTTGCTGTCAAAATAAGCTATCTCATCAGCTCCGGCATCATTGTAATATTTTGCCATCTCGACCGCATTGTTCAGATCCAGACATGGAATTATCTTTTTGCAGATCATATCATTATCCATAGTGAACCAGCACCTCCTTAAAGTGTGCCCTTGGTAGAAAGCACCTTTCCGTTTAATCTTCTGTCATAAGTTGTCGCCTCATCAAGAGCCTTCGCAAATGCCTTGAATGCGGCCTCTATGATGTGGTGATCGTTCTCCCCTGAGAACTGCTTAATATTGAGATTCATCTCAGCAGCGTATGATACTGCATAGAAGAATTCCTTGACCATCTGTGTGTCGAAGTATCCAACCCTCTCTGTGCGGAGGTTCAGATCATAGACAAGATATGGTCTTCCCGACAGATCTATGGCACACATTACGAGAGTCTCGTCCATCGGCAGGAAGAAATTGCCAAATCTCTTGATGGCCTTCTTGTCTCCAAGAGCCTCCTTGATGGCCTTGCCCAGCACAATTCCCACATCCTCAATGGTATGGTGACAATCCACATACAGATCTCCCTTGACTGTAACGTTGAGATCAAAGAAACCATGCTTCGCAAAACTTGTGAGCATGTGGTCAAAGAAACCGATTCCTGTGTCGATCTTTGACTGTCCTTTTCCATCTATATTAAACTCGAGGGTTATGTCTGTCTCGTTTGTCGTTCTTGTACATTTGGCGATTCTAGCTGCTTTCTCTGCCATATCCCTGTCTCCTTCCCATATTCTATATCATTATGTCTTATTTTTCAAATCTTACTGCTATTGAATTGGCATGTGCTGTGAGCTGCTCAGCCTTGGCAAATGCTTCAATGTCAGTGTGAACTGCCTCAAGTGCCTCTCTTGAATAGTAGATTATGCTGGATTTCTTGATGAAATCGTCTACTGAAAGCGGTGAGAAGAACTTTGCTGTACCGTTTGTTGGAAGTACATGGTTAGGGCCTGCAAAGTAATCTCCAAGAGGCTCTGATGAGTATTCTCCGATAAATATAGCTCCAGCATTCTTCACTCTTGTCATCACGTCAAATGGATTGGCTGTGACGATCTCGAGATGCTCTGATGCAATGTCGTTGACAGCATCTATGGCATCGCTCATGTTGTCTGCAAGAAGAATATATCCATAATTGTCTATAGACTTTCTCATTATCTCTTTTCTTGAAAGCTCATCGATGAACTTGTCAACCTGAACTGATACCTTCTCGGCAAGCTCCTCTGATGTGGTCACAAGTATGGCTGATGCCATCTCGTCATGCTCTGCCTGTGACAGCAGATCTGCAGCCACGTATCTAGAATTGGCAGTCTCATCGGCAAGTACCATTACCTCTGATGGGCCGGCTATGGAATCTATGCTGACATGTCCGTATACGGCACGCTTTGCAAGAGCGACAAATATGTTTCCAGGGCCAACTATCTTGTCAACCTTAGGTACTGACTCTGTTCCGTATGCAAGGGCAGCTATGGCCTGCGCGCCGCCTGCCTTGTATATCTCATCCACTCCTGCTTCCTTTGCTGCAACGAGTGTTGTGGCGTACACCTCACCCTCAGCATTACATGGAGTTGTCATGACTATCTTCTCAACGCCTGCAACCTTTGCCGGCATAACATTCATCAGAACTGATGAAGGGTAAACAGCCTTTCCACCCGGAACATAGACACCTACAGATGCAAGTGCTGTAACCTTCTGTCCGAGAAGAGTTCCATTTGGCTTGGAGTCAAACCAGCTATACTGCTTCTGCTTCTCATGGTACTCCCAAATGTTCTTCTTGGCTTTTCTGATAACGTCAAGGAGCTCAGGGCTGACCTGTGTATATGCGTAGTCTATCTCTTTCTGTGTAACCTTGACATTTTCTGCTGTTATATCTGCCTTGTCGAACTTCTTTGTGTATGAGAAGAGTGCGGCATCGCCGTTATCTCTCACATCGTCAACTATTTCCTGTACAGTCTCTGCATAGTTACCGAAATTACTTGGACTTCTCTTCAGAAGATTCTTCAGAAGATCCTTCTTTGTCTCTGCATTAAGCTTTACGATTCTCATCTCTGTTATGCCTCCGTGTGATTATCAATTTGTTATATTATAGGTCGTCGTGCGTGAGCGCGATGACCTGCGCATGCCTCAGCGTGCTTCATTATATCATGATTCGCACCTACGGTGCTTTCCGTTGCTTTCGCAACTATCATGATCCAATTCGCCGCTCGCCAATCATGCAAGCATGTTGGCTCACTTGCGCTCATTATATCATCTATATATGCTACTTGTTCTCTTCCTTTATAAGTCTGTTGAGATCTTCCAACAGCTTGTGTATCCTCTCATTCTCCATCTTGAGACTTACCTGGTTCACAACCATGCGGGCTGAGAGTGGACAAACTTCCTCAAGCACCTCAAGTCCGTTCTCCCTGAGTGTGCTTCCTGTCTCAACTATATCTACGATCACCTCTGAAAGTCCAACTATAGGAGCGAGCTCCACTGAACCATTGAGCTTGATTATCTCAACTGTCTGGTGCTTACGGTTGTTGAAGTAATCCTTTGCGATCACCGGATACTTACTTGCAACTCTTATGATCTCATTCTTCTTGAGAAGCTCTCTGGCAGATGCCGGTCCGCATACACACATGCGGCACTTTCCAAAACCGAGATCCATGACCTCATACAGGTTTCTTCCCTCCTCAAGTATTGTGTCCTTACCTACAACGCCTATATCGGCCGCACCATATTCTACATAAGTAGGAACATCTGTGGCCTTTGACAGGAAGAACTTCATCTTAAGCTCCTCGTTCACAAATATAAGCTTTCTTGTGTCGGGATCCTTCATCTCCTCACATGTTATACCTATCTGTTCAAGCAGCGCAAGTGTCTTTTTTGCAAGTCGCCCCTTAGCAAGGGCAAATGTTAAATATCTCATCTCTCCATAACCTTTCATCTAATTCAATCTATTCTCAATCAAGCCGTAAAAGTTTCTTCTATAAATTGCCATCCCACTTGGAGTGTGATCGGCTTATCAGATCGTATGCCACCGCATCGCCTGACTGTTCAAAATATATAAGGCCTGAGAAATGCTCTCTACCCGCATACTCGATATAGTCATCAACCGATTTCTTCTGTGACTTTCTTATGAGCTCTATCTTGCGTCCCTCACTTCTGAGCTTCATACCGGCCTTGATAGCCTTGCCCTGATTCTCTATATCATAGAGGATGATCGTGTTTGAATAATCCACATCTATGTCTATATTCTGTCTGTTCATGGCCATTATGAGCTCCTCAACAGTGAAGGCAAAACCGATAGACGGTGCATCCTTTCCAAACTGCTTGAGAAGATTATTGTAACGGCCGCCCTTGACAACAGCATCACCGGTTCCATAAGTATATCCGCGGAATATGATTCCTGTATAATAGTTGTATCCGTCAAGCATACCGAGATCAAAGCTTATGTGATCCTGATATCCGTAGCACTCAAGGGCTGCATATACTCTTCTGAGCCTCTTCACAGCCTCAAGTGATGTCTCATTTGACACATATCCCTCAGCCTTGTCAAGCATGGATATTCCGCCGAACAGAGAATCAAATGCAACAAATGCTTTCTTAAGAGAGTCACTTATATCAAGTGCATCCACATACTCCTCAAGTCCGAAAAAGTTCTTGATATGGATGTACTCTTTTATCTGATCCTCCTCGTCCTCACTGATACCAGATTCAGCAACCAGACCCTTGAAGTAGTCTATCTGGCCTATCTCTATCTGGAAATCACTGATCCCGATCTCGTTGAAGCAGTCTATCACAGTTGCGATTATCTCAGCGTCAGCAGCGGATGAATCATCATTTACAAGCTCGGCACCGATCTGTGTGACCTCCTTGAGTTTTCCCTGAAGCTTGAGTGTGTTTGTATAGGTATTGCCTGTATAGCAGAGTCTGACAGGAAGTTCCTCATCTGCATAATACTTTGCAACACATCTCGCTATTGAAGGTGTTATATCCGGCCTGAGCACCAAAGTATTGTTGTCCCTGTCAAAGAACTTGTACATCTCATTGGAAGGTGCTGAACCCTTATCTCTGTTAAATATATCAAAAAACTCAAATGTAGGTGTCTCTATATCGTGATAGCTGTATAACTCCAGAATATGATGGAGTTCATGCATAACCTTTCTCTTCTTCCTACATTCTACATCGTAGGTGTCTCTCACTCCATCCGGGGTCTGTAACAGTTTGTCCTGCATAATCATATCTCCTTGTCAATTAAACTTTGCCATGCTTCACGTTCTTTATTTTTACTTTATCGCATTAAAGTGATAATTTGCTACTTTGGTAGCATGTCAACGTGCACATTATATTAAAGCGGATTGTATTTGTCAACCTCTATCATCAAGATCCCTGCTTAGAGGTTCAAGATAATGTACCAATGCACCACCCTTGGCTCTTATAAAGAAATTGGGATCAAGTTCATTGTACTTGAAGTTGTTGACATGCCCATTCTGGACTCTCTCAAGATACCCCTTAAGCTCCTCGAATCTCATATAATACAGTTCATTTCGTCCCGAGAACATTATGATAAGGAAGCTTACACCGTTCTGTCTCTCGAAATCCTCCATGAACCTTATCTGATGCTCATGAATGTTACGCATTGTAAATGTATCAGTGGCACATTCCTTTGCATCGAAACATACCGGAACTCCCTGGACAACACCTATATAGTCGACGGTTGAATCCTTCTCGAAATACGCCAGGGTGATCTGGCTGCTGTCCTTGTCAATCTTTATCGGCGTGATAGGTGTCGGGATCTTCTGGACCAGCGCGAGGTTCTTCTGTCTGTAATATTCATTTGTGTTGTTTATCATATCCTCCAGTGTGGAGCCACGAAGCCCTCGCGAATTCCATGTAGCCATCTATTCAAACAAATCCTTTTCTATTCTTTTATACATATCAGGCTTGAATGCTGAGAAGCTCTTGCCCGTCAGATAATCCAGTCCACCGACAACATCGGTAAACTCCACCTCGCCGCAGTGCAGAATCTGGTTTCTAAGCTTGTATGTCTGTCTGAAATGTATGTTTGTCTCCCTGTCACCATACTTCTGGTCACCGATCACCGGATACCCCATGTGCTGGAGCTGTGCCCTTATCTGGTGAGTCTTACCCGTTATGAGCTTTACCTTAAGCTCTGTATATTTTCCATTTGTTCTGACCGGCTGGAATATGGTGTGGATCTTATCATAGTCCAAGTCCCCGGCAGCCCTGCGTATCTCCTCCACGCTGTCACGTATTGTCACAGTGTTCTTCTTATCATCCTTCACGAGATATGCCGTAATATCCTGCGTCTCTGTCATATTTCCCTTGACTATGGTGTAGTAATATTTGTCTATGCGTCTCTCCCTTATGATCCTCGAAAGCTCCTGACTTCCCATAAGTGACACTCCACACAGAACAAGGCCGGAGGTATTCCTGTCCAGCCTGTTGCATACAGAAGGCTTGAAGGTTCTGAGCTGAGTCTCAGTTATATACTCATTGTCAAGCAGATAATCGATGACACTCTCATTGATCGAGTAATCGTCCTTCGATGCCTTCTGTGACAATACACCCGCCGGTTTATTGACTATAAGTATGTTGTGGTCGTGATATATGATCTCCGGTTTAAACCTGTTTCCACCTGTGGAAGCACCGGCTCTCACGCTGTCATCCCTGAATGATTCTATGGTCTCATCCGACAGATAGAGCTGTATCACATCCCCAACATACACGATCTCATTTCCAACCGCCTTGCCGTTATTAAGTTTTATGTTTTTCTTTCTTATCATCCTGTAGACGAAGCTTGAAGGAGCCTTGTTAAGGTACTTCATGACCAGCTTGTTAAGCCTCTGGCCGGCTTCGTTCTTTGAAATAACTATCTCTCTCATTTTTGTCTATATTCCCAGCTCATATAATCTGTTTCTGATCTTCTCATCGGCACCGACAAATTCATCTGAAGGTGCTTTGATCTTCTCGGCCTTTGCCACAAAACCATCAATGTCTGTGGCTATGATCACAACATATTTTTTCTGGTCTGCCAGAGCCTCTGTAATGATCTTCTTGAGCGCTGCCTCATCAGGTATCTTTTTGCCATATCCACCATTGTAGTAAAACAGCATTCTGCCATCTCTTATGACCGCAGCAGGGAAATACACTATTCCCTCGTACCTGCTTATCGACACATCATATACAAGTGACGGATCTCCAAAGTATGATAACTTCTCAAGTTTAGCGTACTCATCCTTCGTGAGTTCCTTGAACCCTGCACACATTATGTATGCCACAAGCTGTTTTGCAAGCGGCAGGGCGACGAGTATCGGTATGACTATAAATACAGTCTTTCTTGTGTCAAACATAGCCACAGTAAAGAATACTCCGGCTATAACAAACAATCCAAGTACAATGATACTAATAAGAACATTTCTCTTATGCCTGTTCATGTATCCGTGTTGTCCTTTTTCCATATCATCCTCCATTTATCTCTGGTCTGGCTGTAGAGCTATGTCCGCCTGCAGCCCATATATCTACTTCATAAATCTGATCAGCAAACTGTGAGGCAGGTACTTGCTCACAAGTCTGAACGCCTTCATAAGCGGCGAATACACCGATATATCGCTCATATAATACGCGTCAAACAGTGCCTTTTTTACAACCTTCACAGGATCTGCTCTTAGAATCATCTTATACGGCTTGGACTTTGTGTACTTCTGCGCAACATCGAAGAACTCTGTCTTGACAGGTCCCGGGCAGACAGCCGTAACAGTTATCCCCTTTTCCTCAAGCTCTCTGTTAAGTGCTCTTGAAAAGCTCAGCACCATTGATTTGGATGCCGCATATATAGCAAATGATGGCTGAGGCAGAAAAGCTGCAGATGAAGCAAGATTGATTATATTTGAAGGGCCTGACATATATGGCAGAGATATATGTGTTATGGCAGCCAGCGCCCTGCAGTTGAGATTCAACATTCCAGTCACGTCGTCCACTGTCATATTCTCAAAATGGCCTGCTATTCCGTATCCAGCTGCATTTACAAGTACTCTTATTGATGGAGCCTGTCTCTCAAGAAGATTTCTGTAGAACTTGATATCAGTCTCATCGGTTAGGTCAAGCGCAAGTATCCTTACAAGCTTTCCACTTACCGCGTTTATCTCGGTCTTAACCTCAGCAAGCCTGTCTTTTCTCCTTGCTATAAGCCATATCTCGTCGATTGTCCTGTATCGCTGTGCTATCTGAAGTGCAAATTCTCTTCCAATCCCTGAAGATGCTCCTGTGATTATCGCTACCTTTCTCATGACATCATCCTCCATCCCGATAAATATTTGTTTTTTAATACTCCTCTGTTGTTCTTGGCCCACCCGAGCGGATATCCATCCACGCAGACAAGCACATACCCATTCTCTATATCCTGATCATCTTCCAGCTCGACGGTCTCTCCCTTTAAATACTTTATGACCCTTATGTCATCCGCCAAAAAACTCACAACATTGTCAAACTGATCTGACTTGAGATACATCGCAAGTGACTGACTCGGTTCAAATCTGTTCTTCTTGACCTCACCGAGGAACAGTCCATGTCTCAAAAGCCTGAGTCCCTTAACATCAGGCATTCCCTCTGATATATAATAAAGTCTTCCCTTATTTTCCTCTATCCTGTCTGTCTTTATACCCGCAGACTCAGATACATGCTTTATAAATGCGATGAAATCCTCATCCGGCCTGTACGACTTGAACGAGTATGTTGAGTTTCCTCTATATGAGTCATCCTGATCCTTTTCAAACAGAGCTATGAAATGACCTTCGCCCTTCACGTGATGAGGCCACAGTCTTGAACATTTCACAAGCTCAGGATTGCCGGTCTCTCCCCAGGCCGGATTGCCGTCATCAAATTTCTCATATTTAGGAAAATCCACAAGATGCATACTGTCATCTATCGACAGCAGATACTCCACCGACCTCTCATCCTCCTCGGGGGAAAATGTACATGTGGAATAAAGCAGCTTTCCGCCCGGTTTCAACATCTTGCACGCTTCATTTAATATTCCTCTCTGCAGTCCGGCAAAAAGTTCAGTTCCGTTGTTCTCCCATGCAGTCATCATCGATGAAGATTTTCTGAACATGCCCTCTCCGGAACACGGTGCATCTATAAGTATCTTATCGAATGTACCCTCAAATGCCTTTGACAGATTATTTGGAGGTTCACTTACCACACACATGTTTCCTATTCCGAAAAGTTCCAGGTTCTTCAGAAGCGCCTTGGCTCTCGAGTTGCTTATATCATTGGATATAAGTATTCCCGTGCCATTAAGCTTCGCCGCAAGCTCGGTGGATTTGCCTCCCGGTGCCGCGCATATATCTAGTACCACATCTCCATCCTCTATATCCAGAACGCTGGCAGGTGTCATGGCACTTGGCTCCTGTATATAATAGAGCCCCGCATAATAGTATGGATGCTTGGAAGGCGTATACTTCCTGTGATCATAGTAAAAACCATTCTTAGTCCACGGCACAGGCTCCAGCTCGAAAGGACTTATCTTCAGAAAGTCCTCCACGGATATCTTGGATGTATTCACCCTGATTCCATGATACATATCACTGTCAAAACACTTTATATAATCCTCGTATTCATCGCCAAGCTGTATTCTGATCCTCTCGTCAAACGCCTTTGGTAAAGTCATAACAAACTCCTTTATCTTACGCTCTGGGCCTTGTAACCCTCAGCTATTATGTCAAGCTGCTTTGCAAAATTCTCAAGCAGCTCCATATCATCCTTCTTATATATAGAATAAAACTCATCCTGAATCTTCTGGATCTCTCTTGGATTTCCCACCTTGTACAGATTCTGGATATTAACAATGATCTCCGAAACTATATTCGCCTTGATATTGAACGAATTCTGTGCATCCATGATCTCTCCGCGGACATATGACATCTCCCTGTCAAGTGCAACGGTGGCATCCGCAGCGTTCTTGAGCTTCGCCCTTATGTCCTCTGGAATTCCCTTCCTGTACTTGTACTGCAATGAATGTTCTATGGTTGCCCAGAAGTTCATCGCCATTGTCCTTATCTGGATCTCCGCCTGTATGGTGGTGCATCCATTTACCGTATATACATCGTAATCAAGTATGATGTGATAGCTCTGATAGCCGCTGGCCTTGGCATTTGCTATATAATCCTTCTCCTCACGTATCCTCATGTCCTGTCTGCCACGTATAATCTCAACCACCTTGCTGATATCCTCGGTGAACTGGCACATGATCCTGATTCCGGCTATGTCATCCATCTCCTCAACGATCCGGTCCATAGGAATATTCTTCTTCTGAAGCTTATCGATAATACTGGAGACCGTTTTCACCCTTCCGGTCACACTCTCTATAGGTGAGTACTTTCCCATACTCTTGTACTGCATTATTATGTGGTTGAACTTCACGAGAAGCTCATCAACCGCCTGCTCGTAAGGAGACAGTATCTCCTTCCAAAGCTGAATCTCCATATAAAATAACTCCTCCCAATACAAATACTACTGTGACACTCTTGTGCTCAGGAATGTATACTCCTTCTGTCCTTTCTCATAATCCGGATACTCAGACACAAGCTGTCCCGCTATCTCATAAGCCTTATCGTAATCCTCGTTCTTCTCATAATATGTTATCTCAAGCATCAGGAGCTCTTTTCTGTATATCTTGTCTCCACTGTCAAGTCCATTTGTAATATATGCGATCGCAGACTCCATATCACCGTTATTCAGATAATATGAACCGTACATGGCATATACATACGAGTTGAATCCAAATGTCTGGACATATTTTTCATAGCTCTCAAACATCTTATCGGACTCATCAGTAACTGCGTAGCATGTTCCTATGTACATATAAAGCTCCGGATATGTCTCCGCCTGCTTCAGAAGAACATCGAGAGCACCGCCATAATTTCCCTGTGAGAAATCACTGAGTGCAGTTGCCAGTTCCTTCAGATCTTTTACATTTGATCCGGTAAATGAATCCTGTATCAATTCGTTGTATGTATTTGCGGCCTCTGTGTACTGCGCGCTCTTGAGATACGCATCAGCCAGATACAGCTTTATATTCTGATCCTTTTTCTTTGAGAACAACTGATTCTCTGCCAAGGCATTGTCAAATGAATCTATTGCCTCCTGATACGAACCTGACTTGTAATATTTTACGCCCTGATCGTAAAGTTCATCCTTCTGTGACACTATTGCCGATATAGCGTATGAGATCAGCAATACAGCCACACACGCAAGTATCACCAATGCAAAAATTAGTTTATAGTTGATCTTTCTTCTCTCTTTAAATATGCTGCGTTTACGTCTAGACATATGTTATCTCCTTTGAATCACAGTATTTTTATTACACGGCATAGCTACCGCAGTTTATACATCATTTTATATTAGCACAATCCAACAAATATATAAAGTAAAAAAGCGGCTTTGCTGATTTTCATCAGCAAAACCGCTCTCAATTCTTCTATAAATACAATATCTGACGCCGACAGGTCTGGCAGATTAGTGATGGAATAATCTGATTCCTGTAAATACCATGACCATATCGTACTTGTCAGCACACTCGATAACAAGATCGTCACGAACTGATCCGCCAGGCTGTGCAATGTACTTGACACCGCTCTTGTGAGCTCTCTCTATATTGTCTGAGAATGGGAAGAATGCATCTGATCCAAGGACAACATCTGTGTTCTGCGCAAGCCATGCCTTCTTCTGCTCTGCTGTGAACACCTCAGGCTTAACCTTGAATCTCTTCTGCCACTCGCCTTCCTTAAGAACGTCCTCATGCTCATCACCCATGTATACGTCGATGGCATTGTCTCTGTCGGCTCTTCCAAGTCCGTCAACAAACTGAAGTCCCATAACCTGTGGTGACTGACGAAGGAACCAGTTGTCTGCCTTCTGTCCTGCAAGTCTTGTACAGTGGATTCTTGACTGCTGTCCGGCTCCGATACCTATAGCCTGTCCGCCCTTTACATAGCATACTGAGTTGGACTGTGTATACTTGAGTGTGATGAGCGCGATCTTCATATCGATCTCAGCCTGCTCTGGAAGATCCTTGTTCTTTGTAACAAAGTTTGACAGAAGATCCTTGTCGATCTTGAGCTCATTTCTTCCCTGCTCAAATGTAACACCGTATACCTGCTTTCTCTCGATCTCAGCAGGAACATAGTTCTCATCTATCTGGATGATGTTGTAATTTCCCTTCTTCTTTGCAAGAAGAAGTTCCATAGCCTCATCTGTGTATCCAGGAGCGATAACACCATCTGATACCTCTCTCTTGATAAGGCGTGCTGTGTCTGCGTCACATACATCTGAAAGTGCGATGAAATCGCCGAATGATGACATTCTGTCAGCACCTCTTGCTCTTGCATATGCGCATGCAAGTGGTGAGAGCTCTCCGAGATCATCTACCCAGTAGATCTTTGCAAGTGTATCTGTAAGTGGAAGTCCAACTGCAGCGCCTGCTGGTGAAACATGCTTGAATGATGTTGCTGCTGGAAGTCCTGTTGCCGCCTTGAGTTCCTTTACGAGCTGCCATCCGTTAAATGCATCAAGGAAGTTGATGTATCCAGGCTTGCCGTTTAAAACCTTAACAGGAAGATCACTGCCATCCTCCATATATATTCTTGATGGCTTCTGATTTGGATTACAACCGTACTTTAACTGAATCTCGTTCATGATCAAATATCTCCTTTATTCTTTAATTACTTATTCTTGTTCACGATCTTTGTCTCATACTCACCTGTTGCGATGTCAATATATCTGACGAACAGTGACACCTTGTTGTCCTCATTGAGGCTGTTCCATACCTTGTCTGTGAACTCATCGATATCACCGGATATCTTAACCCACTTTGGCTCACCCTCAAAGCTTGGGAGCGGATTGCCATCATGCATATATGTGTGAATGAAATGTCCCTCACCGGCTACAGGGTTCTCGTATGAGAATGTGTATCTGTTATTTGCAGCAGGGTTGCCGTTGTTGCTCTTAAGTATGGACATTGAATAGTCGAACACGCCATTCTTTATGTGCATGACACCTGAGATTCTAGGTGTGTAGTTAGGGCCGTCAGGCTCAAACTGTCTGCTTCTGAGTGACTGCTCAAATGTGAGCTCATCGTCAAGTCCGTCATATATAGTGTCTGTCTGATCGCCATTTGTAACTATAGTCTTGTTGCCAAGAACTCTTACAGGTGCATAGATGATAAGGCTTGGATCCTCAAGCTTTGATGGATCAAACGCCTCTGTTCTGATTCCTTCGCCCTCTGTCACAAATACTCTGTTACGGCTGTTTGAGCTTCTTCCCATGATGAAATAAGCTGTCACTGCCTTCTTACCATCCTCGGACACACCGATAACGATTCCGCGTCCTGGATATGCATTTTCACTAAGTTCCTTCTCAAGTGATAACATTTCCATTTTCTGTTGTACCTCCATGTCTTTTCTCGTACCTGTGAGCTGATGTTATGCTGCAAAGCATCCTAAAAAAGAAAGCCAGCCACCTGCGCACACAAATACATGTCTTGATATATTTGCTTGCCCAGGCGGTCGGCTTGTCTTAACAGTACACTCCCTGTAGGTAATTCCTACCAGCCATCGGCTGTCTCCGCCAGTCGTGTACCAACATGTTTTTATAATATAGTAAATTCTTCCTTATTGCAAGCACATTGTAAACAAATGTGCGCCGTAATTTTTTACGACGCACATTCTATTTAAAACTACAACTGTTATTTAATTAGAGCTTGTGACTACATCCGCCATGACAGTTCGAACAGTCGCCACCACATATGTGTTTGCCCTTTTTTCTATCCTTTACCATACCTCTGACAATGAAGAACACCATCAGAACGATTATGGCCGCCACAATGATTGTACCAAGATACTCTGACATAAGTCACCACTCCTTTTATATTATATGGAGCAGACGCATTTAAATGCGCTTACGCGCGGCGTCTGCGTGCTTCATAAGGATTCCTCCCACTTACGTGGGTCCCTCCTTATGAAAAGTTAAGCGTTGAGGAACTCCTTGCTTGTCTTTACCTTCTTGTTTGGATCCGGACGGAACAGCATGAAGAAGAACAGAACAACAAGTGCAATTGCTACTACTGACCATACACCGAATGTACAAGCTCCTGTGAATAGACCTGCGATTCTGTATACAACAAGTGCTACAAGGTAAGCAAATCCACACTGATATCCGATTGCGAACCAGAACCACTTAGCACTGTTCATCTCTCTCTTGATAGCACCCATAGCTGCGAAACATGGTGCGCAGAGAAGGTTGAATACAAGGAATGAGAATCCGCTTGCTGTTGTGAATGCGCCTGCAAGTGCCTGGTAAACTGTACCATCTCCACCACCGTAGAGGATACCCATTGTACCAACGATGTTCTCCTTTGCAACAAGACCTGTGATAGATGCTACAGTTGCCTGCCAGTTACCCCATCCCTGTGGAACAAAGATCCAAGCGATCGCATTACCGATCTTTGCAAGGATACTGTAATCGATCTGGCTCTCATCAAGCATCTGGAATGAACCATCAACAAATCCAAAGTATGTTGTGAACCATACAGCGATTGTTGAAAGTGTGATTATTGTACCAGCCTTCTTGATGAATGACCAGCCACGCTCCCACATACTTCTGAGTACAGAACCAACTGTTGGGATATGGTATGGTGGAAGCTCCATAACGAATGGTGATGGATCTCCGGCGAACATCTTTGTCTTTTTAAGTATTATACCAGAACATATAATTGCTGCAATACCAATAAAGTAAGCACTTGTTGCAACTATTGATGAACCACCAAATATAGCACCGGCGATCATGGCGATAAATGGAACCTTAGCACCACATGGTATAAATGTTGTTGTCATGACTGTCATACGACGGTCTTTCTCATTCTCAATTGTACGTGAAGCCATGATACCTGGCACACCACAACCTGTACCTACAAGGATAGGTATGAATGACTTTCCTGAGAGACCGAACTTTCTGAAGATACGGTCCATGATGAAGGCGATACGTGCCATATATCCACAGTACTCAAGGATTGCAAGTAAGATGAACAGTACGAGCATCTGAGGTACGAAACCAAGTACAGCACCAACACCGGCTACAATACCATCGATGATAAGTCCATGTAACCAGTCTGCACATCCAATCTTGTCAAGTCCTGCAGAGATGAGATCTGGGATTGAAGGAACAAATACGCCATAATCAGCAGGATCAATCTCTGCCATCTGTGTCTCGTTGAAGTAATCAACTGCATCAAGATATGACATTGCGTTTGTTGTCTCTTCGTCAGCATTTGCTGGAACCTCTGAGTAGTATACATCGATATCGTATGTATCGAGTGTCTCCTCATCTTCCATCTCATACTTAACGCTTGCCTCTGTGTTTGTGTTTGCCTCGATAGCTGCCTTTGTGGCATCTACATCAACAGCATCCTCGTCATCTGTTACGAGTACGCCGTATGCATCGAGTGCTGTTGTTGCTGCATCATAGTCACCTGATGCATCTTCATAAGCTGAGCTTCCGATGCCGAAGAGATGGAAACCATCGCCGAACAGGTTATCATTTGTCCAGTCTGTGCACCATGCACCTACTGTTGACATTGCTATATAATATACGAGCCACATGATGAGAACGAATATAGGAAGTGCAAGGATACGGTTTGTTACAACACGGTCGATCTTATCTGATATTGTAAGCTTCTGTCCCTTTGCAGCCTTCTTTACACACTTGTCAATGATTGATGAAATGTATGAATATCTCTCACTTGTGATAATACTCTCTGTGTCATCATCGAAGTCATCCTCAAGCTTCTTGATCTCTGCTGAGCAATCTGGAGCATTCTTCATCTGCTCTATGATCTTGCTATCCTTCTCGATGAGCTTGATTGCGAAGAATCTCTTTCTGTTCTCCTCCATGTCAAGCTTAGTGCTTACGCTCTCGATTGCAGCCTCAACAGCCTCATCAAAGTTGTGAACTCTTTCATTTGCTGTCTTGGACTTTGCTGCTGCGATAGCCTTCTCTTTAACCTCGTCAATACCGGTACCCTTAAGAGCTGAGATCTCAACGACCTCACATCCAAGAGCTTCCTTCAGGTTCTTGATGTTGATGGAGTCGCCGTTCTTCTTTACAAGATCCATCATGTTAACAGCCATGACAACAGGGATTCCGAGCTCAATAAGCTGTGTTGAGAGATAAAGGTTTCTCTCTATGTTAGTACCATCGATAATGTTGATAATGGCATCAGGATATTCTTGAATAAGATAATTTCTGGCAACAACTTCCTCAAGAGTGTATGGAGAAAGTGAATAGATACCAGGAAGGTCGGTTATGATAACATCCTTGTTACCCTTAAGCTTACCCTCTTTCTTCTCAACTGTAACACCTGGCCAGTTACCTACGTACTGGTTAGCGCCAGTTAAAGCATTGAATAATGTTGTTTTACCGCAGTTAGGATTTCCTGCAAGTGCAATCTTTACTGACATTGTTTACCCTCTTTCCTATTGTATTGTGCAAACGCATTTAAAGGTGCTTACGCACGGCGTCTGCGTACTTCATATTAGCCTTTTCTATCATATGTTAGCATATACTAACGTATGAACAAAAAAATAAGCTGTTACTCTACCTCTATGATCTCAGCATCAGCTTTACGTATTGATAACTCATAGCCTCTTACAGTAACCTCTACAGGATCACCGAGAGGGGCAACCTTACGAACATAAACCTGTACACCCTTTGTGATGCCCATGTCCATGATACGTCTCTTTACAGGACCCTCGCCTGCAATCTTCTTGACAGTGACAGTACTGCCAATCTTGACATCTTTTAATGTGCTCATGATCTTACTCCTTTTACATACTTTTGTCGTCAGTCAGATACATGTAATCGTACCTATACAAGTATCTTGCTGGCCATATCTTTATCAATGGCAACACGGGAATCTTTGATATTAACTATAAGATTTCCTGCATTCTCTGCCACGACAGTTACAACACTGCCTTCAACAAAGCCCAGCTTTTCAAGAAACAATCGTGTTTTCTCTCTCCCGCCAACCTTTTTGATCACATTGGCTTCTCCCGGTTTTGCAAATGTTAATGGCATAATTGCACCTCCTTAACTAGCAACTTAAACCACTGATTTTCATATCGTGGTTAGTATATACTAACATTAATTAGATGTCAATAATATTAATCATTTTGGACTAATTGAACAAAACACGGCTCTTTTATTGATAAAAAGTGCCTATTTGTCGAAATTCGTATTTCAATTATCAAATTGAATAAAAAATTCATTTATGATATATTATTTATAATTGCTACATTGATACAGATACATTTATAATGTTAAATATAAGGGGGATATATAATAATGTTGACCACGAATGAATCAGTAGAGAATTATCTTGAAACCATTCTCGTTCTCAGCCAGAAGCTTCCGGTCGTCCGAAGCGTTGATGTTGCCAACGAGACTGGCTATAAGAAATCAAGTGTAAGCGTTGCTATGAAGAATCTCAGGGAGATGTGTTATATAGAAGTAAGCGATTCAGGATACATAACTCTCACAGCAGCTGGTAAAAAAATTGCAGAGATGATATATGAGAGGCACCAGCTTCTGTCTTCATGGTTCACAAGTCTCGGCGTTGCAAAAGAGACCGCAGCCGAGGATGCCTGCAAGATCGAACATGTTATAAGCCAGGAGACTTTTGAGGCCATCAAGAGGCATGTGAATTCTACAAATGAATAATATAGAATATAAGTTCTGACACAGACTGGATAAACAACAAAACAGGAACAGCGTATAGCTCCATAGCAAGCTATACGCTGTTCCTGTTTTATATGGAATATATAATATTGCTCTTAACGTACATATCCAACCAGCTCGCCCTGTCTAACTCTGGTCTCAATATCTTTTCTAGAATTCTCAACTATTCTGTCTAAAGGAGCGACTTTGTCCTTCTGGATGAGAAGAATGATTGTTGAGCCACCAAACTCAAAATAGCCCTTTTCCTCTCCTCTTCTGACATCCGTGGAAGCCACATACCTGTTAACTATACGACCAACCAGAAGTGCTCCAACCTCCATATCAATGATGGTTCCCGCATCCTGCGTCCTTATAAGACAATACTCTCTGGTATTTTCTTTGTAAATGTCGTAATATTCACTGGCTATAGGGTTAACTGTGTGATATAAGCCTTCTATACGTCTGACATCAGACTGCTTTCCAGACACGTTATATATGTATCTGTGATAATCATCGACACACAGTCTGAACAGCCACAATTTTCCACCTCTGTAGTGTCTCGCAAGCTTTTTGTCCCTGAGGAGGGATGCCACCGTGTACTCTGAATCCTTTATATTGAAAGTCTGTCGTTCTGTGTCTTCTATATCATATACCGTAAGCCTGCTGTCACATGGACTCACAAAACCTTCATCGGTCATATCTATGGCCCTTGCTCCCGGCACCAGCTTTCTCTTGAAGAAATCGTTATATGAGTCAAACTCATTCTTCTGACACACAGATATATCAATATCATTTTTCTTAATGAATGGGTTGATCATGATTCTGGATAATCCAGTGTCCATGAATCTTCCCACAAGCTTTGACACCTCTGGTCTGATCAGCCATCCCAGCACCATACGACCCGCTCTGTTGCCATATAACAGGCGCAGGACTCTGTCCTGTGTCGATACACACTCATTATGTTTTGATCTTTTGTATATTGCATATTTGTTCTTTATCATATCTTATACATCATCCTTCATCGCTTCTGTATATCCGGTTTAGCCAAATTACTTCTATATCTTTTATTTTTCATAGCTCCTATACACTTATAACTTATAATAGAAGGGATATAAAATAAGGAATAGTTATGATATGACGTCTGACCATGTATCTTATCATAAGCCAAACTACGGCAACTGCCACAATGACAATTATCACCATAAGTTCCTTTGTGGTTGGCTTAGGGTATCTGAAATCTGTTATGAAAAGTATCATTGCAAGTATCATGATTCCATGAAGCAGAATTGGGAAAGAGGATCCAAGTAAAGGTGACGTAACGTATATTATAGGAAGCCCCACCGATATTGCGGTGATCGGCATTCCATGGAAATACTTTCTTCCATCTGGCTGCTCTATGACCTCAGCATCATCATCGTCATTGTTCTTCTTCTCCTCGAGCACGTTATAGTATGCAAGTCTTATCATTCCAGCCAGACAGTACAGTGCAAGAATAACCATTCCAAACGGCGTGTTCATTCCTGAATACCAGCACAATACAACAGGAAAAACTCCAAAACTCACCAGGTCACAGAGAGAATCTATCTGGATACCAAATCTCTTCTCATCCATAGTCCTATCCTTCTTGCTCCTTGCGACTTTTCCGTCAAATGCATCAAACAGACCGGAAAGTGCAAGACACAATATTCCTATGCTAAGGTGTCCGGTAAATGTAAAGAACATGCCTGTGATAGATGACACCAGGCTCATATATGTCAAAATAACTGTATAATTATAAAATCCTACCATGTGTGAAATACCCCGTTTTTTTCTTTTATACTTGCAAAAAGCACGTATGAATCAAATTATACACAATTACTTGACATAAAACCACATCTTTTTGCAAATCTTTCATGCAATTAATCCTTTGAAGCTGTTTTCCATACACACGGTCCCCCAGCCTGTATATCTGTTCGGGTAACTGCCCAGTGAACCGAGAGGCTTTGCTCCCCTTATAAGCTGAGCCTTAACCCTCTCTCCGTACATAAATGGATCGTTCCCCAGGACTATCCCCCATTCCATGATAAGTGCCGCACAGCCAGACACAAATGCCGCCGCCAGCGATGTGCCATCGGCATTTCCGTATCCATACTCACCATAGCTGACAGTCACTCCGACACCCGGAGCTGCAATATCCGGTTTTATGGCATTATCCGACGTAAAACCCCTGCCTGAAAATCCCGTTATGGATGCATTTACCTGATCATAGGCAGCCACCGTTATTATATTTGATGCCGTACCCGGGATCGTGAGGGTTCCATACACCGAAGGATTCTCAAATGCAACCTGCCCCGTCACATAACTGTCACCGGGTAGATACGCATTGAATATCCCATTTGCAATGCTCTTCGGTGCAATCCTCACATGCCATATCCCCTGCTCTATATCCCCGGTCTCAGACTGGAAAAATACATATATGAGCTGCTTGACATTGTAAGGTGAAGGTCCCTGGAATATCCCAAGCAACTCCGTACTCCCATAATACGCCCCGGATACTATCTGTCCCTCCGTGAGATACGCCACAAGGTCGTAGGACGGCGAATAGACGAGCACATCGAAGCTGTCGATATAGTTTTTCCATATCTGCAGGCCAAAGTTTTTCACACCGGCCGCCACCGCAATGTCAATACTCGCATAGCTTACATTTCCAAGCATACCGCTGGTATGCAGTTGTCTTCCACCGTCATTTCCTGAACCCGTGACAACACACACCTTAGCCATCTGGGCCACAGAATTAACAAACAGCTCAAGTGTCGACGTACCATCATGGGCTCCAAAGTTATTTCCATATGAAAGATTTATCACTACCGGAGTTCCAGTCTCCATGCTGTATCTCACAAGTAGATCTATCCCCATCATTATACCTATCGTGTCCGGCAGCGCGCGTTCAAGCGACTGTTCAACGACAATGATCCGGGCTTTTCCCGCCACTCCTATATTGCTCCCGGCGGCCACAGATGCAACCTCCGTGCCGTGCTGCTCTCCCATGACACCGGGCAGCCGCCTGTCCTCATACATTTGCCCGATCTCACTTTGATCATATATCCGTCCAAGGCCATAGCGGTTTGGGTAAGTCCTTTCATAATCTGTATTCTGGTTCCAATACATGACTATCCTGGAGCCGGCGTCATCTGCAAATTCCCGGTTGAGGATATTCACGCCGCTATCTATAATTCCGATACATACGCCTTCGCCTGTGAGCCCATACTTCGACATGAAATTTTCCGTTATGCAGGATATGTATCTGTCATAGGCGACACCCGCACCATAACTGTAATATTGCGCTTTATCGATATAAAGTACCCTCGGCTCCTCCTGAAGCCTTTTTATATTGTAGGAATACACGTTCACTATGGCATATCCCCCGAGCAGATAAACGCAGCTATTCAGAATATCTCCCTCAAGATCATCTATGTCACCGGAATGTCTGATTATCAGCATCCACGAATCATCGGATGCGTTATATCCAAGATAAAGACTGCTGTACGGCATGTAACCATCCGCATCCATGGCAAGTTTAAGTTCAGGGCTTATTTTGTCATCCATACATATACATTTCTCATTTTTTATCATTATATTGCACAAAATATCGCTCTATGTCGCAAATTGTTTGCTTATTTCGCACTTTTTAGGATGTTTTAGCACTTTTCCACATTATCCACAGATTTATACACATTTTTCAAATATATAGTCGTATATTGAAAAACTTAACCACATTTCCATCAACATATTAAAAATTCAATCGAAATATCGATGCTTCATTTATTGTAATACGACCATTTTCTTACCGGCCCACATATATAATTCCAATTGCACTACATGAAAAGAAGTGAATTATTTGAACTTTCTGACAAATGTATTACTAGGCAGACATTCAAGGATCACCAATGCTATCGGTTACCTGGACACAGGTAACACGCTAAGATGCAATCTCACAGGACGCAACGTCGCCGTGACTACATACGCCGTAGCCATCGAACTGGCTCCACCGGAACTGACTCCACTGCTCGATGACTACATCAAAAAACCGTCTTCCATATATGAATATGATTACCGTGATGACATTCCGGCTGGAATACACATAATTCCCTACAATACGATATGCTCCGGAAATCAGCTTATGCTCGCCATGGACATTGACTACATGTTCATCGACAGCTCATACATGGAACACAGACCACTGATCGGTATCAGCCCAAATACATTTAATATACTTCACACAGACAAATGTATTCTTTTAAGCAAATATTATATGAAAAGAGGCAAAAGACATGTTAAACACAATAAGGGGTAACGACTTCAAATTTACTGTTGCCAGCAATATTTCACTGCGCTCCCTGAAAAGCGGCAAAGATATATATTATATTGGAGGAACCGAGGTACTTCCCGCCCCGCTGGAGCCCCACGAGGAGGCCGTGGTCATAAACGAACTCACAAACAACCAGTCGGATTCCGCAAAGAAAATGCTGATAGAGCGAAATCTGCGACTTGTCGTATACATTGCTAAAAAATTTGACAACACGGGTGTCGGAATTGAGGATCTGATATCCATAGGCACGATCGGTCTCATCAAGGCCATAAACACCTTCAAAAATGACAAAAACATAAAGCTTGCCACCTACGCATCAAGATGTATTGAAAATGAGATACTCATGTTTCTCCGTCGCAACAGCAAGCTCAGAACAGAGGTGTCCATCGATGAACCGCTGAATGTTGACTGGGACGGCAACGAACTGCTTCTGTCCGACATTCTGGGAACGGATGAGGACGTAGTTTACCGTGATCTGGAGACAGAGGTAGACTACAATCTCCTCGACAATGCCATATCAAAGCTCTGTGAAAAGGAACGCACCATCATAGAACTGCGGTATGGAATAAACACCATAGGTGGGGTAGAAAAGACTCAGAAGGAGGTGGCTGATCTCCTGGGAATATCCCAGTCCTACATATCCAGGCTGGAAAAAAGAATAATCAAGAAGCTTCGCAGAGAGATAATGAAGCAATACTGATACACACAGACAAATATGACCGGGAAGCTACATACATCCGTTGTTCTGCAGTCTCCCGGTCATAATCTTTCAGTGACGATATTATGTCATTATGACATACTGTCAGTGATGATATCCCGCCATACGTCTCTTGTAATCATCCACTTTATCCCTCAGTTTGGTGTAGTCCTTTTCCTTGAGCTGCCCCTCCTCATTAAGCTTCGTAACCAGCTCATCAAGTTCCTTCAAGGCTTTATGCGCCAGATCCTTGTAGTTGTTCGCCAGATTCATATCCAACTCATTCACAGCCGAATTCACCTGCTGTTTTACTTTTCTACTCATCATAATATATCACCGCCCATTCATTTCAAGATCTTATTCCCACGTATACCAAAAGAGCCTGAAACCCTTGATTCTACTCAGGTTTCAGGCTCAATATAATGCCGGCTGCGGGACTTGAACCCGCACGATGTTGCCACCAACAGATTTTGAGTCTGCCTCGTCTGCCAATTCCGACAAGCCGGCGCTTGCGACATTTGTTATATTAACACATGCCCCATTTAGTGTCAACTACTTATCATCCCCTGTTATCCTTCGCGCAACCACGACAAATCTGCCATCCTCAGTGTGTGAAGCGCATGTTGAAAGTGTGATGAGTTCATCACCGTACTCAGCCGTAACACCGCTGTCATATGATGTGTTTGACTTGACAAAATCAATATATTCATCAAATTTCGCCTTATCCGCAGCGTTAAAGAACTCATAATAATGATAGTGATCCGTGTCATCGTCAGGATATATCTCCGATCGGAATGCACCGATGACCTCGTATGTTCCGGTCTCATACAACGTGTCAAACTTGATATTCTTATGCTTCTTATAAAAGCTCTCGTCCTCATACTGAAGCAGCTCTCTGAACATTATTCCCGACTTCATGTTATGTCCGTATATGAGAACATTGTCCGTTCTGTCATCAAACGGCCTGCAGTTCGTATCTATGAACGGTGTACCCGGATCACTCCAGTTCTTATCGAAGTCCAGATGCAGATAATAATCGTTGTCATCGGGAGTGTACATGACCGGATAATCTATGGTCGTGCCATCGATCGTGAGCCATCCTGCAATATCACTGTTCTTCTCGTATAACTTCTCGAATTTCTTGAGTATCTTCTTCTCGCCATTGTCCTTACTTTTATCCGAGACCTCCACCGTAACCTTTTCGGTATCATCCCCATCGGTATCGAGCATTCCTTTAAGATCATTGAAGTTATTCTGCGCATTCTTCGCAATATAATAATACCTTCCAAGATACGCACCGCTCCAAACTGCTATAAGTAAAAAAACGACCAGTAGTATGTCCAGAACTATATCCTTTGCTGTTCTCTTTTTCTTTTGTTTTGATCTGTCTGCATTCTTTCTGTTCATGTCTTACCCTCAAAAGAAAACTAAAAAGGCTTCTGTACCTGCATACAGAAGTCCTTTTGTTGATTAATAATACTTCTTGTTTCCCCACAGATTCTTTTTCTTAAGATCAACATACTCTGAATATGCCTGTTCAAGTATCTGCTTCTCGTTAGGAAATTTCAGAAGGTGGTAGGCTTCATGGTATTTGTAGTAACCGGAATCCACGAAATACTCTTCTCTCTGTGGCTTGCTGTAATAGCTGTCAGACATCATGAGATACCAATGAACATCCTTATTTACCACATCAAATGCCGTGTTAAAAGTGTAATTGCTCTTTCCCACGTATTTGATTATAGATGCGCTTACACCTGTCTCCTCTTTCACTTCTCGCAAGGCGGTCTCATCGTGCTCCTCGCCCTTTTCAACAGTTCCCTTGGGGAGAACCCATCCTTCGTATTTGTTCTTGTAGTTCTTATACAACAACAATACTTTTCCTCTGAAGATTACCACCCCTCCACAGCTTGTTGCTTCTATCACTGCAATTCCTCCTGTTTCTTCCGGGTGTGTAATTAAAACTTGAAGTCAGTATATCATATGTCAAATTATTTTTAAAGTAAATATGATCACGTATTAATGGCATACGCATCATTTTGTGCAATTATTTCACATAATTATAGTATGCGTCAAAGAGCTGTCTGGCAATATACTTTGCTGAAGCTCCAGTTGAGCTTGCATTCTCAACTATGACACATACGACAATATCCGGATCATCAACATTTGAGAATCCAACAAACCACGAATGTGAATCCATGTTGTCGTTGAACTCCGCAGTACCTGTCTTTCCGGCTATGGTATATGAGCAATCTGCAAATGCATCCGATGCCGTACCATATGATGTTACGCCAAGCATCAGATCCTTCAGAAGTCTTGCGTCAGATGCAGATATGATCTTACCGTAGGTGTTCGGCTTGAATGTCTTTACAAGATTGCCATCGCATGTCTCTATCCTGTCGATGAGATATGGGGACATCATGACTCCTCCGTTTGCTATGGTGCTCATGATCATGGCACTGTGCAGAGGTGTTATAAGTGTGTCGCCCTGTCCTATGGCTGTCTGCGGTATCTCCGAATCATCTGAGGTTGCATTTAACTCGAATACTGATTTTCTGTAATATCCGTCATAAGGAAGATCCTTGTTAAACAGGAACTTCTCACACAGATCCTTGTACGACTGCTTGTTGAGCTTCATTCCTATATTGGCAAATGAAGTGTTACAAGATTTCGCCAGTGAGTCCGCCAGATCCACAGTTCCATGAACCGCATAATCTGAGCAGTGTATCTGTACTCCGTCAAATATATCCTCGCCCTCGCACTCATACGAATATTTCTGATAATTGCTGTTCTCATGAATATACTCCAGAGCCGTGAGTACCTTGAAGGTTGAACCAGGTGGATACAGACCCTGTGTTGCACGATTCAACAGATAAGAGCTGTCGGTATCCTGGGCTTCCTCTATCGCACTGTCTATATAGTTCGGATCAAAATCTGGCTTAGAAACCATGGCAAGGATCTTTCCAGTATCCGGTTCCATAACCACAACAGCGCCGTCATTATATCCCAGTGCATCGTAAGCCGTGCTCTGCAGCGTGGTATTCAGTGTACTTATGACATTGTTTCCCAGACTCTTCTCATTCCTGAGCTTGTTGTATGTCTGCGTGATTATGTTCTGGTTTGATGTCAGGAGATAGTACGCGGAGCTCATCTCAAGTCCCGCCTGTCCGTTGCTGTCATATCCGACAACATGTGCGAACACATTGGAATATGGATAATTTCTGTACTCATTTCCATCATCATCCGTCAATGTCTCCGCAAGGACATTTCCATCGCTGGATATGATGCTTCCCTTCTTTATCTTCTCCGCATAGAGAGACTGTCTCCCATTGTATGAATTGGCGATGAATGTTCTTGAATCCCTCACCATAAACACGATAATATATGCAAACATACAGATAAAGATTATGACAACAAAATATGTTATAACCAGAACAGGCACATTCTTTTTGTCATTTGTCTTCTTGTCCAGAATGTCACTATTCTCCCCAGAATTCATCTGAGTTCGTCTCTTTCCTGTAGTATCCTGTCTTTGCTTTGCGCTGGACTGGCTTTTTCTGTTTGCGTTGTTTTTCACCGCTGTTTGACTGGCCCCTGACCGCAACTGGGGTCTCTGTCCACTCTTCCCTGCTGATACTTTCCTGTCTGACATTTTTATCAACTCCACTGTTCTCTAATACACATATACCCTGAATTATTCCAAATATAATGAGTGTGCTGACAACCGAACTCACTCCATAGCTCACAAGCGGCAGCGTCACACCCGTAGATGGTATGAACTTCACAACACCGCCAACGTTCAGGAATATCTGGAATATGAAGCATATTGTAAAACCAAAGGCTACATTCTTATAAAAAGCATCTCTTATCTTCATCGATATATTGATGAAATATATGAAGCAGCTCAGATACATAAGAAGCAGGCAGAGTCCAAATATAACTCCAAGCTCCTCACATATCGCAGCAAATATAAAATCACTGGACACGACCGGTATCGATGTCGGAAGTCCCTGGCACAGACCCGTTCCCTCGAATCCGCCCGAGCCTATCGCAAACAGACTCTGTGCAACCTGATATCCACTTCCATCTATATATTCGATCGGGTTAAGCCATGCATCAATTCTCATGGTGACATGGCTGAAATGATTCTTCAAAAGCATATATCCAACCACAGCAAGAACCGAACCTCCGAGGCCTCCGCCTATAAGTATGCTGTGCTTACCAGTGGCAAGGTACAGCATCATGACAAATACCATGAAGAAGATCACCGCACCACCGAGATCCGTCTCAGCCACCAGAACCAGCATGAAAAGTCCTGCTACACAGATCGTTTTCATCATATCCTTAAAGTTCTTTGCCTTTTCAAATGAGCTGGCAAGGAAGAATACGAATATGATCTTGACGATCTCCATAGGCTGCATCGATATTCCGCCTATGCTTATCCAGTTGTTTGAACCATATTTATCAACTCCCACATGCGGGATGAACACCGTGCACAGGAAGCCTATACCAAACACCGCATAGAATATATTCCATTTCTTTATCTGCGGGAACTTTACCACGAACAACGGCACAAATGCCGTCACCACCAACATGATCGTGGCAAATATAAACTGCTTCTTCGCCAGGTCAAAATCAAGTCTTGTCAGCATGACATAACCTATGAGAAGAAGGAATGACATATTGTTCGTTATAAGTCTCGATGAGCCCTTATAAATGGCATGATATGAAACCATATATGTTATGGATACTATCATCTGTAGCAGATAAAATATAAGTATGCTCTTCTTCTCATAATGCAGATATAATGTCAGATAGCAAAGAAAATGTATCATGAACACATAAAATATCTGCACATTAAGCGCCCGCCGTTTCTTATCGGCAGGCACAGGCTTTAAAACCGTAAAGCATTTTACGGTGTATAAAACCATAAAAAATATGATCAAATACTTCGCTATCTCCGTTACTATTGTTATCATGTTTCCACCTTTATCAAAAAATCTTAATCGATTCCTTTGTAATAATGTCCCCTGGTATACTGATCTACAGACATGGATACTGCTTTTTCCCCTGACATGGCAAGCTCCAGACTGTCCATTATATCCTTTACTTTATTAGTATCCTCAATTGTAAATTCAATATAACAGTCTTTACCTGAAATACCGGTTTCAGCCAGTCTGTCTATCATATTTGTAGGAACACCATTATATATAATGTTATAGCAGTGCGCACAGTCATTTCTGACATAGAATCTGTTTCCCCTGTCATCCGTCAGGACATTCCGGGACATCTTCCTTGAGGCACAGCCGTTCATGTAATTGCCTGCTATACAGTTTGCAGTGATCATAACCTTCTGATGACCATAGAGCTTTATGAGTGTATCATATGAAAGACCATGTATCTCATCAAGTGTGAGCTCGTTTGAACACATAAAGCACACATCACCCATATTCTCTCTATAGAAATCAAACGCATTATCATTATACGCATAGAGACTGGCATCTGCGATCACGAGTCCCTTATAGTCCAACTTCTTTAGAATTCCCAGCTCATCATAATTTCTGATCATCACACCGTCAAATGAACCAAGTTCACCGGAAAGGCCTGAATATCTGTCAAGCTCTCTCTGCCGCAATACCTCAGGCAGAGCAAGGATCACTCTGAATCCGGCCTGCTTCAATTCATCTGCATATTTTCTGACATTATAATCTACTATTACATTGCTGACCCATTTATAATTCTTAACAATATTTACATGGTCAGCGTCCGACACTCCAACTGTAACACCGTGAACAGTGTTGTTTTTCACATTTTCAAGAGGTCTTTCAGCGCCAGGCAGGCCAGTTCTTACTGCACCGCCATCCCGCCTGTAACTCTGTGAGATCTGCAGTCCAAGCTGTTCAAGCGCCTCCCGCCTCAGGTTGTTCACTGCGCTTATCTGTACAAACAGGTTGTCAGATACATCAGCAGCTATATCCCCGAGCACATAATCTGTACCGCCTGTCTTTTTGATCTTGTCAACTATCTGTGACTCTGTGACAGGCTTGTTAAGTGCCTGTGTACACACAGGCCCCTCGACTGAGACAGAACACTTTCCTTCTACAGTTGAAAGCTTAAGCTCTAATGGCTGATCCGCATACGCACTGACATGTGCAGCGAGCTCTATCTTCCTGTCGGCATTTATTATATTATTCTGTATATCTTCCAGAAGCTTACCGTTTCTTGTACGGTATACATCATTGAACTTTGCAATGTTCCTGAATGACTTCGCCTTAAGTCTGACATTCTTTCCCGCTTTTGCCGCCACATTGCATGTGAGCTCCACATCACCATTTCTGCCTCTTATCTCAAGGACATCGCCTGCGGATACATTCTCGTCAAGTTTTATATCCACATATGGCTTTTCTACCGCATTCACACGCCCAACCTTAATTCCTGTGTGGTTCGGTCTGCTGTTCGCAAGCATATTTTTGCCATTGGATGTGTAATAATAACCTGAGTAGAATCCGCCCCTGTTATATATGTCGAGAAGCTTCTTCTCCTGCTCCTCTGCCAGTTTCTCCACTGATTCGCCCGCCAGATAAGCATCTCTGACCTCACGGTACGCAGTCACGGTTGCAGCCACATACTCTGGCTTTTTCATTCTTCCCTCTATCTTGAAAGAATCAATTCCCGCATCTATGAGCCTGCTCAGACTCTTCAACATGCACATATCCTTCAGGCTGAGCATATACTCATTTACATCATTTGAGGCATATTGCTTTCTGCACGGCTGGGCACACCTTCCCCTGTTACCGCTTCTTCCTCCGGCAAAGCTGCTCATCAGGCACCTTCCGGAATAGCTGTAACACATCGCTCCGTGGACAAATGTCTCCACCTCTATATCAACATTTTTCTTGATCTCTGTGATTTCTGACAATGACAATTCTCTCGATGGCACAAATCTGGTCATGCCTATGCTTTTCAGAAACGCAGCACCCTGTGAACTGGACACGCTGAGCTGTGTACTTCCATGCAGTGGAAGGTCTGGAAACGACTTGCCCAGAACGGAGACAACTCCCATATCCTGTACAATTATCCCATCCACGCCCTGCCTGTAATAAGGCTCCACATATGATGGGAGCCTTTGTATCTCTTCATTCTTAAGCAGTGTGTTGATCGCCATATAGACCTTCACTCCGAATCTGTGACAATAGTCTATGGTATCAAGCAATTCTTTTTCATCAAAATTACCGGCAAATGCCCGGGCACTGAACATACTGCCTCCAAGATATACCGCGTCTGCATATGCATTGACTGCAGCTCTCACCGCCTCCGTGTTGCCCGCCGGCGCCAAAATTTCAGTCTTATTTAACATTTTTCTCCGCTTCAAGTTTTATGATCTGTCTCTGAAGTTCACTTATCTTCTCTTTGTATTCCTCTATCATCTTCTGTGCAGACTCATACTTTATCTGCACCTCGATAACCTCATGTCTCAGATCATATATCTGCTTATCCTTGTCGTCATCCTCGGTGAGCATCTGATTGACCTGATCCTTTGCCTTAAAGTAGTCATCGGCTATATTCAGTGCAAGCAAAACATTCTGATACTCTGCGTTAAATCTCCTGTACGCCTCAGATGACTGACATTCTGCTATCTTGCCATTGATATATGTCGCCACATTCTGGAGATAGTCCTCGCTCTCCTGGCCACTCAATGTATATACTTTATTGTTGATTACCACCTTGATATCATTCTTCTGTGCCATATCCCATTCTCCTTTACTTATCCTTTATAAATGCATCCAGTCCAAAATGTCTGTAACATAGATCAGTGACAACTCTTCCCCGGGGAGTTCTGTTTATGAATCCATTCATTATGAAATACGGCTCATACACATCCTCTATCGTGCCCGGATCCTCACCAACGGCAGCCGCCAGTGTATCCAGACCGACAGGCCCTCCTGCAAATTTCTCTATCATTGTCATTAATATATTTCTATCGTTCACGTCCAGTCCCATGGAATCGACCTGAAGCTTGTCCAGAGCGGCCTTAGCAACATCGTGATCTATATGGCCGTCATGACACACCTCAGCATAATCCCTGCAGCGCTTGAGAAGTCTGTTCGCAAGTCTCGGTGTACCTCTTGATCTTCTTGCGATCTCAAGTGCACCCTCCTCGTCTATGTCAACTCCAAGAACCTCCGCTGACCTCATCACTATCTCTCTCAGATCGTCATGGGTATAAAATTCCAGCTTGTCCACCATTCCAAATC
This sequence comes from Coprococcus aceti, assembly GCF_025567285.1. NCBI lineage: Bacteria > Bacillati > Bacillota > Clostridia > Lachnospirales > Lachnospiraceae > Coprococcus > Coprococcus aceti. Next base: position 130,626 of record NZ_JAOQJT010000002.1, on the reverse strand, counting down.
TGTCCCTTAGGGGAGCCGACAACATTCCGACCCTCGTCGTTGCACCTATCAGTGTAAATCTTGGCAGATCAAGTCTGATCGACCTTGCACCTGCGCCCTTGCCTATCACAACATCTATTGCGTAATCCTCCATAGCCGGATAGAGCACCTCCTCAACCTGTGTGCTGAGTCTGTGTATCTCATCGATAAACAAAATGTCGTTGTCCGACAGATTGTTGAGTATCGCGGCAAGCTCACCGGGCTTTTCTATGGCAGGTCCCGAGGTGATCTTGATATTTACCCCCATCTCATTTGCCACAATGGTCGACAGCGTCGTCTTACCAAGTCCCGGCGGTCCATACAGAAGCAGATGATCCAGTGGCTCATTTCTCTTCTTCGCCGCCTCTATGAATATGTGCAGATTATCCTTGACCTTTTTCTGTCCAATATACTCCGACAGATACTGAGGTCTGAGATTATATTCACTTTTCTGTTCTTCTATGTCCAAGCTTTCTGTTGAAATAATTCTGCCCATTTTTTCTACCTATCTGATCAATATTCTATATCATAAATCTGAGTGCCGCCTTAAGAAGCTGCTCCTCATCCATATCCGCTGAACCATCTACACGCGAAACAGCACGTCCCGCCTCAACACCTGAATATCCAAGTGCTGTGAGAGCCGATATGACATTTGTTCTCACATCGCCTGCAGCGGTCTGCACAGCAACCGAATCATTGTATGCTGCATCTATCATATCCTCCATACTCAGCTTATCCTTGAGCTCCAGAATGATCCTCGAAGCGCCCTTTGCCCCGATTCCATTAGCCTTTGATATGGCCTTTACATCCTCAGATATGACCGCAAGCCTGAGCTCGTTCACGGTGAGTGTTGACAGAAGAGACATGGCTACCTTTGGTCCCACACCACTCACTCCCAGCAGTATCTTGAACACATTGAGTTCATCTGCGTTCTCAAAGCCAAACAGACTTATCTCATCCTCGCGTATATACATGTATGTGCTTACTTTTATCTCTGAATGTACCGGTGGAAGCTTCTCCATAAACTTTCCGGATACCATGAGCTGATACCCTATTCCACCACACTCGATCACTATATAATTGTCACCCTTTATTTCAAGTGCTCCTCGAATATATGAAATCATCCGTTAACTTTTCCTGTCCTGTAATATATGACGGTATCTCAAAATCGCATAGAAACCGACATTAAATCTTCGTAATTATATCATATTATTTATCAATTGTGAATATATGTTTGCTTTTTTGAAAAACGACAGCTACTATATATATTGCAGAACAATGCATGTTCTATAATGTACCTTACGCAAGGAACCAAAAGGAGCCATTATGATAATTTTTGAATATACTGAAGACATAAATGTAGATACAGCTCACATATCGGACGAGCTGTCGGATATACTCTATTTTGATATAGAAACAACCGGCCTCAGCGCCAAACGTTCGGATCTCTATCTGATCGGATGTTCATATTTCTCAGACAGTGCATTTCGCACCCAGTTGATATTCAATGACAACGGAACTTCAGAGCCTGAAATGCTGTCCCATTTTGAACAGATCCTAAAGAATCACAAAATACTGGTGTCATACAACGGCGATACCTTTGACATCCCCTACTTGCTGAAAAAGATGGAGCAATTCGACGTGGACACTACGCTTGACAATATACAGAGCGTGGATATATATAGAACAACCAGAAAATACAAAAAGCTTCTGCGTCTGGACTCGGCTAAGCAGTTTGACATAGAGCATCTGATTGACTTCCAGAGAAATACTTTTATATCAGGAGGCGATCTTATATCCGCCTACAAGCATTATCTGAGTTCTCACGACGAATCTCTGCTTGACGATATGCTCACCCATAACCATGACGATATAAGAGGGCTTATATCTATATCTGAATTTGTGAATATCCCTCATATTCCTGATGACTTTCAGATAGATGATATATCCGATACCATCGATTCAATAACATACAACTGTTCCATTCCAAAGCTTCCATGCCGCATAACGGAATCCCTGAATGGAATTCTTGTAAATGCATGTGACACACATATGCATGTGGTCGTTCCAAAGACCCGGGACACCGAAATGAAATACTTCTTCAAGGACTACAAAAATTATTACTATCTACCTATGGAGCACATGGCCATACACAAATCAATGGCGGCTTATGTGGACGATGCCCACAAGGAAAAAGCGACAAAGGACAATGCTTTCACCACCAAGACCGGCAGCTTCATACCCTGTCCACCAGGATTTCACGGAGAGATATTCTATGATACAGATCTTAAAGGAAACCGTTTTCTTTCGGACAGCACCGAATTACACGAAAAATGTGAGCAATCCCACGCCTATATCCTTGCAGTCCTGAACAAACTATTCTGATATAAATATTCTGACATAAAAAAACCGTAGTCATTATCGACTACGGTTTTCTTAACTGTCTATATATCAGATTACTCCTCTGTGTCCTCTGCTACATCATCTGTATACTCTGGAGCTGGAAGTAATTCCTTTACGCTGAGACTGATCTTCTTGTCATCTGCATTGCACTCAACAACAACTGCCTCAACCTCATCGCCTACCTTGTATACATCCTCTGGCTTGTTAACATGCTCATATGAGATCTGTGATACATGGAGAAGTGCGTCAACACCTGGCTCAAGCTCGATAAATGCACCGAAATCAGCCATTCTTGCTACCTTACCTGTAACTACTGTTCCAGGAGCATACTTCTCTGCTGCGTTAAGCCATGGGTTTGTATCATCAAACTTAAGGCTGAGAGCGATCTTCTCGCCGTCAATGTTCTTGATGAATGCCTTAACAGTATCACCAACCTTGAGAACTGACTTAGGATCGTCAACTCTTCCCCATGACATCTCTGAGATGTGAAGAAGTCCATCTGCTCCACCGAGATCTATGAATGCACCGAAGCTTGTAACGTTCTTTACAACACCCTCAACTATCATTCCAACTTCTATTCTATCAAACAGAGCCTTTGCAGCCTCTGCCTTTCTTGCTGCAACGATCTGCTTTCTGTTACCAATTATTCTTCTCTTCTTTGGCTGGTACTCTGTGAGTACAAACTCGATATCCTGATCAAGGTACTTGTCAAGATTCTTCTCATATGTATCTGAAACAAGACTAGCAGGGATAAATACTCTTGTCTCATCGTACATAACGTTAAGTCCACCGCTTACAACCTGAACAACCTTACCTGTAAGGATCTCTCCTGACTCAAGAGCAGCCTCAAGCTTCTCATTAGCCTTCTCTGCAGCAACTCTCTTGTATGAGAGAAGAACTGATCCCTCGCCATCGTTTGTCTTAACAACCTTGGCTGTTATCGGATCATCAACATGTACAAGCTCTGTCAGATCTGCATTAGGTGTGTTGGTATACTCGCTTCTAGGAATAATACCATCTGACTTGTAGCTGATGTCTACCAGAATCTCATCAGGTTTAACATCGATAACTCTACCTTCTACTATCTCTCCTGTCTTGATTGAGACTCTGCTCTCATCATTCTTTAATAATTCTTCAAAATTCATCTCGTCCATCCTACCATGAACCTCCTTAATAATTTTGTTTGGGGTAGATGCCCCAGCTGTAATACCTACCCTACTAACGGATTCAAAAGTAGTCAAATCCAAATCAACGAGTGTCTGTATATAGTAAGTATTCTCACATTCTTTTTTACTAATCTCATATAACTTCTGAGTATTAGAGCTGTTCCGACCACCTATAACAATCATGGCATCTACCTTTGATGCAATCTCCTGCGCCTCCCTTTGACGCACAGACGTAGCATTACAGATAGTCTTATAAGCAGTAACATTATACAATTTATTTCGAATAATATCAACAATATAATTAAATTTTCTGTAATTAAAAGTTGTCTGACTAACTATCGATATATTATCCGCTGTTTTGACCTCTCCGTCAATATATTTTCTTACAAAAGCCTCAGCCTCCTCCTCGGAACCTATGACTACCGGAGGCTCTACACACCAGCCCACGATTCCTTTCACCTCGGGATGGCTTGAGTCGCCTATGATGACGACTGTATTTCCTTTCTGCCCTTCCTCGCGCACTATGTTGTGTATCTTCTTGACAAATGGACAGGTCGCATCTATCACCGTATTCCCACCAGCCTCCAGAATGTCATATATCCTTTTCTCAGCGCCATGGGATCTGATTATGACCTTGCTGTCTTTTATCTCAAGCAATTCGTCATCACTGTCGATCACCTGCACTCCGTGCTTTGTAAGGTCACCAACCACCTCTTCATTGTGTATTATCTGACCATAAGTATACACATTTTCCTCGTCAGCATGTTCGTATGCTGTATCCACCGCACGCTGAACGCCAAAGCAGAATCCGGCACTCTTTGCAAGTAATATCTCCATATCTAAACCACCTGTATTACATTCTCTCTCTTGCAAGTCCGACTATAGTGTCTGTAACCTGCTCTATCGTCATATCTGAGCTGTCGATAAGAACCGCGTCATCAGCCCTCTTTAAAGGAGCTGTTTTTCTCTCCATATCCTGCTTATCCCTCTGGATTATATCCTGCTCTATCTTCTCTATATCAATATTCTCAGCGCCCTTTGCGACAAGCTCGTCATATCTTCTTTTGGCCCTCACTGCCGAAGAGGCGGTAAGGTATACCTTGAGCTCTGCTGAAGGAAGTATATTTGTTCCTATATCCCTTCCATCCATGACAACATCATTTGAAGCAGCGAGATCCCGCTGGAGTGACAAAAGCTTTTCCCTGACGCATGGAAGTGCAGATGCCTTTGAAGCCATATTACCGGCAGCCTCAGTTCTCAGCTTTCCTGTTACATTCTCGCCGTTAAGGTAGACCTGCTGTGCTCCATCCTCATATTTTATCTCCACGGAAATGTCCGCTATGCTTTTCTCCACCAGGTCTTCATCGCTGGCAGATATATCGCTTTCTGTGAGATATACAGCCACCGCCCTGTACATGGCACCTGTATCCACATATATAAAACCAAGCTCGCCTGCCGCCTTTTTTGCTATCGTGCTTTTGCCTGCACCTGCAGGTCCATCTATTGCTATATTCATATCTTCGTCTCCCTGTAATTAAATTGACTGTCGTCCACGCCTATTGTAAACTCTCGGAAGCAGAAAGTCCAGCCAGATATCCAGTCGACCACGCCACCTGCAGGTTAAATCCACCTGTCAGCGCATCGATATCCAGCAGTTCTCCGGCAAAATACACGCCCCCCACAAGCTTAGACTCCATGGTGGAAGGATTTACCTCTTTTACGCTCACTCCGCCTCTTGTGATTATAGCCTCATCATATCCCCGAAGCCCCACAAATGTAAGTCTGAATTCCTTCAGCACATCTATAAGTCTCTGTCTTTCTTCCCTGGTCACTGAGTTGACCTTCTTATACGGATCGATACCGGATCTCTCCACAACCACATCTATCATCTTGATCGGAAGCAGATCTCCAAGAGAATTCTTGAAGTCTTTGTTTGCATATTTCTTGAAATCCTTGAGGAGTCTGGCATCAAGCATATCTCTGTCCATAGCCGGCTTCAGATCTATGTACATGTCTATATCTTTTCCAATATACCTGTGTATATATGCGGAGGCCTTGATCACCAGCGGCCCACTTATGCCAAAGTGGGTAAACAGCATCTCCCCCTGTTCGTCAAATATTTTCTTCTTTCCACTGCTTATGTGAAGTGCCACGTTTTTAAGCGACAGTCCCATCATCATGGAGCAGCATTTCTCTTCTATCTCAAACGGAACCAGTGATGGACTTAACGGCTTTATCGTATGACCCATATGTTCTGCCAGTCTGTATCCGTCTCCGGTAGATCCCGTGAGTGGATACGATCTTCCGCCGGTACAAATTATAACAGCATCACAGTATATCCTGTCATTGCCTGTCCCGCCGTTATCTCCTGATACGTCAACACTCTTTATCCTGCCATCCTCTATATTGATTCCTGTAACCTTCGTATTCAAATACAGACTTATATTTTTATTTCTGTTTATAAGAGTTTTGAATGCTCCTATAACGTCTGAAGAATGATCGCTTGTCGGGAACACTCTTCCTCCGCGTTCTATCTTGAGCGGACATCCGGCCTTCTCCAGATAGTCCATTATCATATTGTTGTCAAATGTATAAAAGGAGCTGTACATAAACTTGCTGTTTGTGACCACTGAATTAAAAAATCCGTCAGCGTCACATGCATTTGTCACATTACAACGTCCCTTACCTGTTATAAATAACTTTTTTCCGATCCTGTCATTCTTTTCAATGAGAATGACCTTATTCTTCTGTGCCGCTGTCAGTGCAGCCATTACCCCTGCAGCTCCTGCTCCTATAACCACTATTTTTCCTGTCATATTATCTCCATATATTAAACAAAAGGACAGAGACTCCGCTCGCGGAGCTCCGTCCCTTTTTATGATCATTTATATATCTGACCTTATGAATTCAGTTATTAAACTGGATAAGCTGTGCTGTCCTTGTCAGCAAGTGTGACATCGACCTTCTTATCCTGAGCCTCTCTGTACTTGAAGAAGTCAGTTGCGACCTGTGGGAACAGTGCATATGTGAGTACATCCTCATCCTGCTTCTTGTACTGGATCATCTCCTTCTCAATCTTGTCGAGCTCGTTCTCAAGAAGATCTGCTGGACGGCATGTGATCTGCTTCTCATCGCCGATAACCTTCTTCTTAACCTCTGGATCAACAGGCTTTACTGACTGACCATACTCGCCACGTACAAGTGCCTTTGACTCCTTTGTACACATCTTGTATCTCTCGCCTGTTACGACGTTGAGAACTGCCTGCGTGCCAACGATCTGGCTTGAAGGAGTAACAAGTGGTGGCTCACCATAGTCCTTACGAACTCTTGGAACCTCCTCAAGAACTGCCTCGAACTTATCCTCAGCACCCATCTCCTTGAGCTGTGATACGAGGTTTGAAAGCATTCCACCAGGTACCTGGTAGAGAAGTGTCTTAACGTTAACGCCAAGAACCTTTGGATTTAAGAGACCACTTGCGATCCACTCTTCTCTGAGTGGTCTGAAGTAGTCTGCTATCTCAGCCAGAAGCTTCTGATCCAGACCTGGATCAAACTCTGTTCCCTCAAATGTCTTGGCCATAACCTCTGTTGCAGGCTGTGATGTACCAAGCGCAAGAGGTGAGATTGCTGTATCGATGACATCACATCCAGCCTCTACAGCCTTGAGATATGTCATTGAAGCTACACCTGATGTGTAATGTGTATGAAGCTGAATTGGAAGGCTTGAACCATCCTTGAGTGCCTGTACAAGCTCTGTAGCCTTATTTGGAACAAGAAGTCCAGCCATATCCTTGATACAGATTGAATCTGCTCCCATATCCTCGATTCTCTTTGCCATATCCTTCCAGTAATCCAGAGTATATGCATCACCGAGTGTATATGAAAGAGCTACCTGGGCATGTCCACCCTCTTTGTTACAAGCCTTAACTGATGTCTGAAGGTTTCTAAGATCGTTCAGACAGTCAAATATTCTGATGATATCAATACCATTTGCGATTGACTTCTGTACGAAATACTCTACAACATCATCTGCATAATGACGGTATCCGAGGATATTCTGTCCTCTGAAGAGCATCTGCAGCTTTGTATTCTTGAATCCATCTCTGAGCTTTCTGAGTCTCTCCCATGGATCCTCCTTAAGGAATCTGAGTGATGCATCAAATGTTGCGCCGCCCCAGCACTCTACTGAATGATAACCAACCTTATCCATCTTGTCGATGATAGGAAGCATCTGCTCGGTTGTCATACGAGTAGCTATAAGTGACTGATGCGCATCACGCAGTACAGTTTCCGTAATCTTTATCGGTTTCTTATCTGCCATTTTATCGTCCTCCTATATAATTTCATTGCCTAAATTCTTAATTAAATTCCAAATATTGCAAGGAATGTACCAGCTGCTACGGCTGTACCGATAACACCTGCAACATTTGGTCCCATAGCATTCATCAGAAGGAAGTTTGTAGGATCATACTGTGCTCCAACCTTCTGTGATACTCTGGCTGCCATTGGAACGGCTGATACACCAGCAGAACCGATAAGCGGATTAACCTTGCCCTTTGTCGCCCAGCACATGAGCTTACCGAAGAGAACTCCGGCTGCTGTACCAACTGCGAATGCGACAAGACCAAGGAATACTATCTTAAGTGTACTCATCTTAAGGAATGCCTCTGCACTTGTAGAAGCACCTACTGAAGTACCAAGTAAGATAACTACGATATACATAAGAGCGTTTGAAGCTGTCTCTGTGAGCTGCTTAACAACGCCGCACTCTCTGAAGAGGTTACCAAGCATCAGCATACCTACAAGTGGTGCTGTTGTTGGAAGTATAAGAACTACCACAAGTGTAACGATGATAGGGAAGAGGATCTTCTCGATCTTGGTTACAGGTCTGAGCTGTGGCATTCTAACAAGTCTCTCCTTCTTTGTTGTGAGAGCCTTCATGATAGGTGGCTGTATAACAGGTACAAGTGACATATATGAATATGCCGCAACTGCTATAGGTCCGAGAAGTGTTCCACCCATGCCGAGCTTACCGGCAAGGTAGATAGATGTAGGACCATCTGCACCACCGATGATCGATATAGCCGCAGCCTCTTTGCCGTTGAATCCCATAAGGAATGCAAGGAAGTAAGCTGTATAGATACCGAACTGAGCTGCAGCGCCGAGCAGGAAACTCTTCGGGTTCGCGATAAGCGGACCAAAGTCTGTCATGGCACCTACGCCCATGAATATAAGTGAAGGTAAGATACTCCACTCATCAAGCAGGTAAAAATAATGTAACAAGCCGCCCTCTGCCATAATATCTGGGAACATGTTTACAAGAAACATACCAAATGAGATAGGGACAAGAAGAAGTGGCTCAAAACCCTTTCCGATTGCAAGATACATGAAAGCAAACGCTATAAGGATCATAACGTAATTCTTCCAGTCAAGACTTGCAAAACCGGTCTGATTAGCTAAATTTGTCAAAACGTCAACTATTGTGCTGCCCATTTAGTTGTTTCCTCCTATAAGATTTATTCTAATTCAAGCAATTAGTTGAGTGTTGCAAGTGTGTCGCCTGACTCAACACTAGCGCCTACTGTAACATCTATGCTTGCGATAGTACCATCTTCCGGAGCAACAACTTCGTTTTCCATCTTCATAGCCTCAAGGATAAGGATTACCTGACCCTTCTTTACTGAGTCGCCAACATTAGCCTTTACTGCAAGGATCTTACCAGGCATAGGTGATGAAACCTTAACGCTTCCTGCGCCGCCTGCTGCTGGTGCTGGAGCTGCAGGAGCTGCTGCAGGTGCTGCCACTGGAGCTGCTGCTACTGGAGCTGCGCCACCTGATAATTCTTCAACTGATACATCGTATGATGTGCCATTAACTGTGATTCTATAATTCTTCATAACAATTATCCTCCTATAATTATCTCTTATTCTTTTTTCTTGGTCTTACAACCAACTTATCGTTACTTGGATAGTTTACACGAACTCTTGTCTTTCCGCCCTGTGCCGCCATAACCGCTGCTGATATAACCGCAACAAGCTCTGAGTCGTTCATAACGCTCTCACCGGTCGCTGTGTTGACAATGTCTACTATTCCAGCTGGAGCAGGTGCGCTTCCTGCAGGAGTCTCATCCTCCTTGTCAACATTTAATGTTGCAACGCTTCCAAGAGCCTTCTTTGCCTTCTCAGCCTTTCTCTTCTCTCTTGTCTCCTTGTCCAAAAGAGCCGGAACATACTTGAGAAGTGAAATTATGAATGATATGAAGATAAGTGCTATAAACACGATACCCATACCTATGAGGGTATTTGCTCCCGCATCCTTCATCTTGTCCTTAAGTGTCTGATTAGCAGCAACTTCAAATTCGGAAATCTTGTATGGATAAACACCATTTGATGCAAGCATCTGATCAGCCTCTTCTTCTGAATACTTATTCTGAGCCATCACTGAATACTTCTGGAAATTGTAAGTTACCGAATTGTCTACAAATGTTGCCTTTACTATAGCTTCTTTTTCTGCACATTCTGCATATAATGTAACAACAACCTTGTCATCAACTTCTTGTATTGTTTTATCATCTTCATCTTCGAGATTGACCGGCTTAAACTGCTGGAATTTACCATAGTCAGACTCAATCGTTGAAAAAACCTTTAATGCATCAGCAGTCGTTTCATCTACCTGACCGCCATTTGCCTCTTCATCCACATAGAAATTATATACATCTTCAACCTGCGCAATCTGCATGTAATTCGTAGCCTGTGTTTCTGCTATCTGAACCAATGTGTTTCCGTCATAGTCAAATTCTACTTTCTTGTCTGAAGACGAACATCCGGCAAGTGCAAATGTAACAGCTAACATAGAAACTATCAATAATAACTTTTTCTTTATTATCTTTTCCATTAAGTTGTCACTCCTTTATATTGTTCCATGCTTCTTGAATGGTCTGTCCTCACTCTTTGAAAAAAGCATATCGAGTGCTGCTATAACTCTCTTTCTTGTTGCATCAGGCTCGATGATATCATCCACGTAGCCTCTTCTCGCTGCAGATACGGCACCTGAAAGAGCATCTGTGTACTCAGCCTTCTTCTCCTTGATATAAGCAAGCTTGTCACCGGCTGCTGCGATCTCATCTTCATACATGATCTTTACAGCCATCTCTGGATCCATTGTTCCGATAACTGACTTAGGCCAAGCAAATACAACATCAGCTCCGATAGCCTTTGAACACATAACTGTGTAGGCTGTACCATATGCCTTGTCAAGCATAACAGTTACCTTTGGCACTGTTGCGTTGGCATAAGCGTAAGTAAGCTTTGCAACAGCCTTTGAGATAGTCTTCTCTTCCTTTACAGTTGCTGCAAATCCCTTGATGTTTACAAGTGTGACAACTGGGATATTGAATGAATCACAAAGCTTTACGAAATCCTCTGCCTTATATGCACCGGCTGTTGTCATGACATCCTTCTGGTTTCCGACAACACCGACTGTCTCACCGTTAAGTCTGATAAATGCAGTAACAACGTCATCTGCAAAATCCTTCTTGAGCTCGAATACAAACTCATCATCAGTGATATCTGCTATAACAGCCTTCACATCCCCTGCCTTTGTAGCAAGATCTGGGATGATTCTGTTCACATCATCCTCACATACTGCGCAGTCGCCATCATCCTCATTGTTTGATGGAAGAAGACCTACCATAGTTCTCACTGCACCGAGAAGCTCTGCCTCTGTGTCGTATACTGCGTCAACATTTGCTGTGTTCTCTGCAACATAATCTGCTGCTGCAGTGTCAAGCTTCTCTGCACGGTTCTCATCCAGTGCATTTGGACTGTTAACAAAGAGCTTAGCTCCTTCCTTAGTCATGAATGTTACGTCTGTGAGATTAGGTATAAGTGCTGCACCACCACCGCATGTACCAAATATAGCTGTGATCTGTGGTATTACACCTGATGCAAGAGTCTGCTTCATGAATACCTCTCCAAATGCATTAAGAGCATCTGTAGCCTCCTGAAGTCTGAGTCCGGCACAATCGATCAGCCCGATAACAGGTGCACCCATCTTCATTGCCATGTCGTAAAGGTTTGCGATCTTCTTGGCATGCATCTCGCCTATAGAACCGCCGAGCACCTTTGCATCCTGGCTGTAAACATAAACTAAATTGCCATCGATCACTCCATAACCGGTTATTACGCCGTCTTTTGGAGTATCCTTGTCCTGAATGTTGAAATCTGTATTTCTAGCAGTTACATATGCGCCGATTTCAACAAAACTTGAGTCATCAAGTAACATTGAAATTCTGTCACTTGCTGACAAGCTTGGTGTGTTGCTCATTTTTAGCCCTCCGTTTAATTTATTTTAGGACTATATATAGTCCAATTTTCGCCGAGTATAATTGTAAAGCCTTTGTCGTCATATTTCAAGTAAAATCGAAAAAACCACCAAAGGTTTATCGGCGTTGTAAGCAATTATTTTTCAAAATAAAACAGGGAATCTGTGTAAAATATACCCCCAAACAAAAGTATACCCCAAATTCCCCGTTGAATTATAAAATCTGTTTTATTTTTTACTGTTTTAGTCCTTGAGAACTTCTCTGTTGTGATACAGATAATCTCCAAGAGATATAAGTGTCAGTGCAAGTGCAAGGTAGATGAGCACCTGATCAAAGATGTAGAACACCTTGAGATCAGCTATCAGAAATCCTACCATGATCATCTGAACCGTTGTCTTGATCTTTCCCCACCATCCGGCAGCAATAACAATTCCCTTTTCTGCCGCAATAAGTCTGAATCCGCTTATTATGAAATCACGCGCTATGATCACTATAACGATCCATGCTGGGAGCCTGTTCAGATCCGACAGTGCTATGAGTGCCGAACATACCAGCAGCTTATCTGCCAGAGGATCCATGAATTTTCCAAAATTGGTGACCAGATTGTATTTTCTTGCAATCTTTCCGTCAAGCATATCTGTAAGTGATGCGGCTATGAATATTCCAAGTGCCACCCACTTCGACCATCCCGGTGACATATATAAAAACACGAGAAAGAATGGAATCATTATAGCTCTTAGTATTGTCAATTTGTTTGGTAAATTCATTCTACTATCACTCCTGTCAAGTCATATTCATTTGCCTCGGTTATCTTCACATCCACAAATGAACCGGATATCAATTCATATGGTGCGCTGACGAACACTATTCCGTCAACCCCCGGAGCATCTCTGTAGGTTCTTCCCACATATACATCATCGTCGACCAGATATCCCTCAATGAGAACCTTCTGGGTGCTTCCGATCATCTGCTGGTTCTTCTCATAGGAAATCTCCTGCTGAAGCTCCATGATCTCATCGCGCCACTTTACAGCCAGCTCTCCATCCACCTGATCCTCGTACTCCGCAGCCGGAGTGCCCTCCTCAGGCGAATAAGTGAATACTCCAAGCCTGTCAAACTCGCACTCGTCAACAAAGTCGACCAGACCATCGTGCAGTTCCTGTGTCTCACCTGGGAAACCAGATATGAGCGTGGTTCTGATGGCTATATCCGGCATGGCTGTCCTCAGTCTGCCGACAAGCTCCACAATGTCCTCTCTGCTGGTCCGTCTGCCCATTCTCTTAAGTATCGCATTCTCAGAATGCTGGATAGGTATATCGACATAATGGCAGATCTTCGGATTCGTGGCCATAACCTCTATTAGTTCATCTGTTATCTCCTCCGGATAACAGTACAGAAGTCTTATCCACTCTATGCCTTCTATCTCACTGAGTTTTGTGAGAAGCTCTGGAAGCTTCTTCTCACCATACAGATCAACTCCGTACAGCGTAGTCTCCTGTGCCACAAGGACAAGCTCCTTTATACCATCAGACGCAAGCTTTTCAGCGGATGCGATCAGGCTGTCCATCGGCATGCTTCTGTATCTGCCTCGTATGTGAGGTATTATACAATAAGTGCACAGTTTATTACAACCTTCTGCGATCTTAAAATACGCCATCGACGCATTTGTCGTTACTATTCTCTCGGCAATCGGCCTTGGAGTATAATTTATATCATCTATGATCGACTCCTCGTCGGTTCCTATTGCCTCAACTATCTTATCGTAATTGGTCGCACCAATAATGACATCGATCTCCGGAAGCTCCTTCATTATCTCGTCCTTGTATCTCTGGGACAGACATCCCGCAACGATAAGCTTTTTTAGTTTTCCGGTTTTCTTCAGTTCTCCCATCTCGATGATGGTGTTGATGCTTTCCTCTTTCGCATCGCTGATGAACGCACAGGTATTTACAACTACTACATCTGCCTCTGTCTCATCATTTGTAAGCTGGTGGCCGGCTTTGTTCAGCAAACCGAGCATGACCTCGCTGTCCACCAGATTTTTATCACAGCCTAGTGATATGAGTAATACTTTCATCTGTTCTCCAATAATTTTGCACTTGTTCTTAGTTTATATTTATTGATTCTACACAGTTTGACATGAGCATGGCTATGGTCATAGGGCCGACTCCGCCAGGTACAGGAGTTATCGCTCCGGCAACCTCCTTGGCTGATTCAAAATCCACATCACCGCAGAGCTTATTATTCTCATCCCTGTGGATTCCCACATCTATAACTGTTGCGCCTTCCTTGATGTAAGATGCATCGATCATTTCTGGCTTTCCTATTGCCACCACGAGTATATCAGCACGTCTGCACACTTCCTTGAGATTCCTTGTTCTGGAATGGCACACGGTTACGGTTCCGTTCTCACGGAGCAGCAGCATGCTCATAGGCTTGCCTACTATATTGCTTCTGCCGAGTACCACGCACTCCTTACCCTCTATCTCTATTCCTGATCTCTTGATGAGCTGGATAACTCCGGCTGGTGTACATGACACAAAGCCCGGCTGTCCTATGCTGAGTGCACCAACACTCATCGGATGGAAGCCGTCCACATCCTTCTTTGGAGATATGGTCTTTATAACCTTATCCTCATCTATATGCTTTGGAAGCGGGAGCTGTACAAGTATTCCGTTCACCTTGTCGTCAGAGTTGAGCTTCTCTATAAGTGCAAGAAGCTCCTCCTCAGTTGTCTCCTCTGGGAGCTCATATGACAGTGAACCTATTCCTATATACTCACATGCCTTCTTCTTATTTCCAACATATACTGACGATGCAGGATCATTTCCGACCTGGATGACAGCAAGGCATATCTCTACGCCCTCTGCCTTGAGTCCCGCAACCTTCTCCTTGAGCTCATCCTTTATCTGTTTTGATATAACCTTACCATCTATAAGCTTATACATTTATTTGTCCTCCTAGAATAATCCGACGATCTTGCCATCATCATCAACATAAATCCTTTCTGCCGCCGGGGATTTTGGAAGTCCAGGCATGGTCATGATCGTTCCGGTAATCGCTACCACAAATCCTGCTCCTGCACTGACATAAACCTCACGTATATTTATATCGAATCCTGTAGGTCTTCCAAGCTTCTTTGGATCATCTGACAGAGAATACTGGTTCTTTGCCATACATACAGGGAAGTTACCAAATCCCATCTCCTCGATCTTGGCGATGGCCTTGCTGGCCTCTGCGCTGTATGTAACACCATCCGCACCATATATCTCTGTAGCGATACAATTTATCTTATCCTTTATTGACAGGCTGTCATCGTAGAGCACCTTGAAGTTGCTCTTCTTGTTCTCCAGCGTGTTGAGCACTGCATTTGCAAGGTCTATACCACCCTTGCCTCCTTGCTCCCATACATTTGCAAGAGCAAAATCGCAATCTCTGTCCTCGCAGAACTTCTTGACAAAGTCAAGCTCTGCCTGACTGTCTGTGACAAATCTATTCAGAGTTACAACAACAGGAACACCATACTTCTGAAGATTCTCAATATGCTTCTCAAGGTTTACTATACCAGCCTTAAGCGCGTCAAGATTCTCCTCTCCGAGATCTGCCTTTGCAACTCCGCCATTGTACTTGAGGGCTCTTACTGTAGCAACCAGAACCACCGCATCCGGCTTAAGGTTGTTCATACGGCACTTGATATCGAAGAACTTCTCAGCTCCGAGATCTGCGCCAAATCCTGCCTCTGTTATTACATAATCTGCAAGCTTTAATGCTGTCTTTGTAGCCATTACACTGTTACATCCATGTGCTATATTTGCAAATGGTCCGCCGTGTACGATTGCCGGTGTATGCTCAAGTGTCTGGATAAGGTTTGGCTTGATGGCATCCTTTAAGAGCGCTGCCATAGCTCCTACAGCCTTGAGATCAGCCGCTGTCACAGGCTCATTGTCCATGTTGTATGCAACGATTATTCTGCCAAGTCTCTCCTGAAGATCCTTCATGTCACTTGCAAGACAGAGAATAGCCATGATCTCCGATGCAACTGTGATGACAAATCCGTCCTCTCTAGGCACTCCGTCGACACGCTTTCCAAGTCCGACAACTGTGTGTCTGAGAACTCTGTCGTTCATATCCATACATCTCTTGAACACTATTCTGTTCACATCTATTCTCAGTGCATTTCCCTGCTGGATATGGTTATCCATCATGGCTGCAAGGAGATTGTTTGCAGATGTTATAGCATGAAAATCTCCTGTAAAGTGGAGGTTGAGATCCTCCATAGGTACTACCTGTGCATATCCGCCGCCGGCTGCACCACCCTTGATTCCAAAACATGGTCCAAGTGATGGCTCACGAAGTGCGATAACCGCCTTCTTTCCAAGCTGTCCCATAGCCTCACCAAGTCCTACAGTGATTGTCGTCTTTCCCTCTCCTGCAGGTGTTGGATTGATGGCTGTAACGAGGATAAGCTTTCCGTTCTCGTTGCCCTCAACCTTCTTTATAAGCTCATCTGAGAGCTTTGCCTTATACTTTCCATAGAGATCGAGGTCATCCTCTGATATTCCGAGCTTTGCAGCAACCTCCCTTATGTGCTTCATCTCAGCCTTCTGTGCAATTTCAATGTCTGTCATCATAGCTCTTATCCTCCGCTTTTTATAAATTAGTGTCTATATATTCATCAAACTGTTCCTGAGTCATCAGGATCTTTCTGGCCTTTGTGCCCTCCTCCGGGCCAACTACTCCCGCGGCCATCAACTGATCCATGATCCTTGCGGCTCTGTTAAAGCCTATCTTGAACGTTCTCTGAAGCATACCTATAGAAGCTTTTTCTTTCTCTATAATGAATCTTCCCGCTTCCACGAAATATTCATCCTTATCACTGGCTGAAGCCCCACCTATCGCTGTGGCGCCTGATCCACCATTTCCGGATATTGATTTAGATATCTCCTCATCATATGTTCCCACGCCATTGTTCTTCTTGAGGAAATCAACAACCGCTGTAACCTCATCATCCGACACAAATGCGCCCTGTACTCTGACCGGCTTAGGATAGCCTGTCGGATAGAACAGCATATCTCCCTTTCCAAGAAGTTTCTCTGCTCCTACCATATCAAGTATGGTTCTGGAATCAACTCCCGACGAAACTGCAAATGCTATTCTCGATGGAACATTTGCCTTTATGAGACCTGTTATGACATCAACCGACGGTCTCTGTGTTGCTATGACAAGATGTATACCCGCTGCTCTGGCAAGCTGTGAAAGTCTCACTATAGCATCCTCGACTTCGCCGTGGGCAACCATCATAAGATCTGCAAGCTCATCCACTATGACCACTATCTGTGGCATCTTGGTCAGCTTTTCTCCATCAGCTCCCGCTATAACGGCATTTTCAACCTTGTCATTATATCCCTGTATATTACGTACACTGTGCTCAGCAAAAAGCTGGTATCTTCTTGTCATCTCCATGACAGCCCAGTTAAGTGCCCCTGCCGCCTTCTTTGGATCTGTTACGACCGGTATCAGAAGGTGTGGTATGCCATTGTAGCATGCAAGCTCAACCATCTTAGGATCTATCATTATGAGCTTTACCTCCTCCGGTGTAGCTTTGTACAGTATACTCATTATAAGTGTATTGATACACACTGATTTACCCGAACCTGTGGCTCCGGCGATCAGAAGATGCGGCATCTTGGCAATATCCGTTGCGATGACCTGTCCACTTATATCCTTACCAACCGCAAATGCCACTTTGGACTTGAGGTTCTTGAAATTATCTGATTCTATAAGCTCCCGGAACGCCACAATTGAGTTCTCCTTGTTAGGGACCTCTATTCCTATGGCTGCCTTGCCAGGTATCGGTGCCTCTATACGTATATCCGCAGCCGCAAGGTTGAGCTTTATGTCGTCCGCAAGGTTCAGTATCTTGCTGACCTTGACACCCTGCTCCGGCTGCATCTCAAATCTCGTTACAGCAGGACCGCAGCTATAGTTTGTTATGGTTACATTGACGCCAAATGTCTCGAGGGTATTCTTAAGCTTGATGGCTGTCTCCCTGACATGGGCATCCCTGTTGGAATTGTTCGTCTTTTTAGGCTGGGACAGCAGATCTGCCGTTGGGAATTTATATTTTCTTCCCTCCTGATACTGCTTTGAGCTCTCAGTCTGTACCGCCGGCTTCTTTTTGCTTTGAGCCGCGGTATCCGTCTTCTCCTCCTCCGCAAATGCAGAGTCGTAGAGCGGATTGTAATCTGACACACTCTCTGGATGCATATTGCCATTTACCGCTCCCGCAAGGACATCCTCCGCATCATCAGTAAATGAAAGTATCTCTGCATCCTCCATATCAGTGTCCACAGCAGCCAGCTTTGGTTCTTCAGGAGTTACGACCATCGGCTTTCTTCTCTTCACAGGTGCAGGCTTCCGCACCGGTTTATGCACAGGATCCTCTCTGTCTATCTGAACTGGATTGACGATCTCCTCTCTGTCGGTCATGACGATCTTCTCTATATCATTGTTAAATTCATCATAGGACATATCCACAGCGCCATCTCCAGGAGTGAGCTCGTGGACATCCTCCATGGCAAAGAAATCCCTGGCAGGCTCCCTCTCTACATTCTTCTGTGTCTTAGTCTTCCTTGGCTTGACCTGCGTTGCAGCAGTCCTGTCGGAAGCTCTGTCATCCTTGGACTTATCGCTGCTGTACACATTGAGATTTGCCATCGATGGTCTCACTCTGCGAACCGGAGTATCATTTACATCATGTGAGTAATAACCATCGTCATATCTGTCACTTTGATACTCCTCATCTTCATACTGTTCGTCATCATCGCTTTCTCTGCGCTCACGGATAGATGCTATAAAAAGTTTGATCTCGTCTATAACTGATATCTCCGTTATGAGAATGAACATGATAACCGCAGCTATAAATATTACTATGCACGCACCCGGAACTCCAAGCAGTGTCCTTATCGCAAAGAATATTCCTCCGCATATAACTCCTCCGCCCGATCTGTCCTTATACCCATCCATGTACAGAACCTTTACCGACTCAAAGGTCGATGAATATATAGCCTGAAATACCATGGACAACAGGATGAGCACAACGCCAAAATATACAACCTTTTTGACGATCTTCCCCCTGAAATCATTTGATATAAGATAGGCAGCCGACACAAACAGATATACCGGGAATATGTACTCGCTGAAACCGATTATTCCAAAGAAAAATCCCGATACGGTATCTCCCACTATTCCGCAGATCCTGAAGTTTGCAAGTAGCAGAAATACCGAAAATGCAAAGAGAACTATGAGTATGATCTCACTTCTCATCTGCTTCTGCCTTGCCAGTTCCTCTTCCCGGGCTTTGCGTTCTATGGCAGCCTTTGATCTGGCAGATATTTTTTTCGATGCAGTATTCTTCTTCGCAGATGTCCTGTTATTTGATCCGCCTTTTGAAGAGTTCTTTGCCACAGTCTTTTTAGACGCAGCGTTTTTGGACGTGCCATTCTTTGATGTATTGTTCTTGTATGACTTTTTATTACCACCAGCCATTTTCTACCTCTATTCTAAATCTTAAGCAACAAAATACCATATTACAGACACGATTCCCGCGATCATACAATATATGGAAAAGCCCTTAAAATTCTTTTTCTTGACCGTATAAAGCATAAATTTTATACATAAATATCCAACAACACCTGCAACTACCATTCCAACTATGTAATTTACAACATCAGTTCCTGAAATAGATGACTTAAACAGATCAGGTATCTCCAGTATGACTGCTCCCAGAACAGCCGGTATCGACATTATAAATGAATACTTTACCGTGAATTTTCTTGTGTAGCCGCATGCCAGGCCTGCAGTTATCGTACTTCCGGATCTTGATATTCCCGGAAGCGTAGCAACAGCCTGTGCCAGACCTACAAATATGGCGTTTCTGTATGTAGCCTTTGCCGCACTTTTCTTACCAGCCGGCAGTCTGTCCGCAAAATACAGGATAACAGATGTTATACACAGACAGATACCCGGTATCAAAAGTGTATCTCCCGCATGTCCTATAGCTTTGTCAAATGGGACTGCGATCACCGTCGTCGTAAGAGTTGACACGAGTATGAGCATAACAAACTTTCTGTATGCCGTACACACAATCTTCCTATACGGATATATCTGTCCCTCCTTCGAGGTCTTGTTCTTTATGAAATTTACCAGATTGACACAGCAGTCTCCAACTATCTTGAGTCCCTCTATAACAAGCTTCTTTATATCTGCCCAGTAGACTATAAATATGGCAACCAGCGTGCCAAAATGGAGCAGTATGTCAAATAATATACCCGTATCGGTCTCCACTCCAAAAATATTCTTGAAAATAGCCAGATGTCCCGAACTGCTGACTGGAAGAAATTCTGTAGCTCCCTGTATTATTCCCATCAAAATTGCCTGTAATAAGCTCATGACCAACCTCCCTTGATCGATGTTTATACAATATCTTATGGAATTTTACTATCATTTTCTTAATTAATCAAGTCATACAGCGTTTTTAAAGCCGCCGACATACCACCGATCCTGTCTATAACCCTTTTTTCGACAGCCTGTTTTCCTATCAGAACCGAGCCCACATCCTTGGTCAGCTCTGTCGTGTTAAACATAAGTTTCTCCAGTTCTTTCCTGTCTATAGATGAGTGATCCACTGTGAACTGTATGATCCTCTCCTGCATCTTCTCTATATATTCAAAGTTCTGCTTAACTCCAAGCACCGCCGTATTTGTCCTTATTGGATGAACTATCATCGTTGCGGTCGGCACTATAAAAGACACATTTCCCGACACCGCCAGAGGAACTCCTATGGAATGTCCGCCGCCAAGCACAATATTGACGACCGGCTTTGACAGGCTGGACAACATCTCAGATATGGCAAGTCCGGACTCAACATCGCCTCCGACCGTATTTATCAGAGTCAGGACTCCCTTTACATCTCCGCAGTTTTCTGCCTGGGCTATCACCGGAAGCAGCTTCTCGTAGCTTGTACTCTTCATACCGGCAGGAAGCTTGTCATGCCCCTCAATCTCTCCATATATTCCACATAACAGGATATAACCTCCACCTGGAACATCCATAACATGTATGTTGTCAGTGAGTTTTAACCTCTCAGCGATCGATACCGATTCCACTTCGCCTGCACCACCTTCCAACCCCAATCCACTCATTCCACATCAGGGCAAAAATTAAGAAGGGCTGAGCCCTTCTTAACTTAATATGGTATAAATAATGTATTTATATTCATTACATTACAAGCACGATATCGTTTGTATCAGCAAGCTTGTCAGCAGGGATATAATTGGCCTCAAGTTTCTCACCATTTAATGTGAGGCTCTGGAAACCGCTCTCATGTCCATCAGGATTCTGAACCTTGATTGAGAGCTTCTTACCCCTGAACATCTTCTCGATCTCAAACTCCTTCCAGTCTGATGGGACTGAAGGCGCGATCTTGATTCCGCCAAAGTCTGGTCTCATACCCATGATACCCTCAACGCAGCCAACCATACATGTGGATGCTGTACCTGTAAGCCAGTGTACATGAGCGCGACCCTCAAATGGACTTCCAACAGACTCTGTGAACTGTCCATGGCAGTATGGCTCAAGCTTTCTGATCTCTGCCTTATCATTCATGGATGCAGGAGAGCTCTCGTTGAAATACTCAAACGCTCTGTTTCCATGTCCCATGAGCGCCTCGGCAAGTATTATCCAGCCCTGTGGCTGTGA
Source organism: Coprococcus aceti (assembly GCF_025567285.1). NCBI lineage: Bacteria > Bacillati > Bacillota > Clostridia > Lachnospirales > Lachnospiraceae > Coprococcus > Coprococcus aceti. Next base: position 108,957 of record NZ_JAOQJT010000002.1, on the reverse strand, counting down.
GAATATACCCGCATTCTCCTTTGTTCCTGCATTGAACAGAAGCATGAGTGCTCCGTCAAATGCATGCTCTCTGTATGGTGGGAACATAAGTCTCACACCGTACTCTGTGTTAAGCTCCCTGTGAACAGACTCAAGGGCGATCTCAGACTGCTTTCTTGTGGCAAGTCCGCTTATAACTGCCCATGACTGAGGATTCAGCCACATGCTTGCCTCAGGATCATTCTTTGAACCGATGACCTGTCCGCCTTCCTTGTATCCACGGATGAATCTGTCATCCTCCCAGCACTTCTCCTGAATGGTCTCACCCATCTTGTACTGAATGCTGTTGATGTAATCTATGTACTCTGCATCATCCTTCATCTCAGCAAAATACTTGATAACTGTCATCGCATAGTAGAGCTGCATTGCAACAAATGTTGACTCGCCTCTCTTTCCAAGTCTCAGACAGTCATTCCAGTCTGCCCAGAGTCCTGCCGGCATACCATTATCTCCAAGTCTGTTCATGGAGAAATCTATCGCTCTCTTAAGATGCTCATAAACTGTACCCTCATCCTTGTTGGCAAATGGAATAACCTCGTCTATGAAGTCAAGGTTGCCTGACTCAGCAATATACTTATATACAGTTGGGAACAGCCAGAGTGCGTCGTCTGCACGGTATGCAGGATGTCCTGTCTCCTGTACATATGATGGATCATCCGGTGTATCCTCATGACCTGCGTTATGTGTGAACTTTACAAGTGGAAGTCCACCGCCGTTGTCAACCTGTGCTGACAGCATGAATCTGATCTTCTCAAGAGCCATCTCAGGTGCAAGGTGGATAACGCCCTGGATATCCTGAACTGTATCTCTGTATCCATATCCGTTTCTCAGACCACAGTATGAGAATGATGCAGCTCTTGACCATATGAATGTCATGAAACACTGGTATGCATTCCATGTATTTACCATGTTGTTGAATGAATCACTAGGTGTGTGCACCTGGAAGTTGTTGAGCTTTGAATGCCAATACTCGATCAGCTCGTCAAGCTCCTTCTGACATGCTGCGGCAGGATCTGCGTATCCGGCTATGACAGCATTTGCAGCGTCATTGTCCTTCATTCCGACTATGAATGCAAAATCCTTTGACTCGCCCGGAGCAAGTGTGAATTTTGTCTGGAGTCCACCGCAGGCATTGCTGTTGTAGTTGAGCTTGTTGCCAAGATCTCCATTTATAACTCCGATCGGATTGCCGTAGCCGTGATATCTTCCAAGGAACTCCTCCTTGTCACCACAGTATGATGCAACATCACTTCCGGCAAGTGCAAAGAATCTTTTGTTTGCCTTACTTCCATTGATCTCAGCCTTCTCAACATTCTCATTGATGACCTGAAGGATCTTGTTGTTGTCCATGAAATATGTTCTGGTTATGAACAGTGTATACTGGAGATTTACCTGATCCTGCTCATAATTGCAGTCATTTGTAAACTCACAGTATCCGATAGCTGAAAGGTTACGAGGCTTATCAGAGTTGTTGGTAACTCTCACCTTCCACACTTCATGTGTCTTGTTAAGTGGAACATAATACATCACCTCTGACTTGATATCAGAATACTCTGCATACATCTTTGTATATGCCGTTCCATGGTGACATTCACTCTTATACACATCAAGACTCTTGCCTACCGGCTGCCATGATGCTGACCAGTAATCCTTTGTGTCATCATCGCGAAGATATACATATCTTCCAGGCTGATCAAAGCTGTTAAATATGTATCTCAGTATTCTTCCGTTTGCTCCTGACTTCTCAAAGCTGTAGCCTCCTGCGTTGTTGGAGATTATAGCTCCGTATTCCGGTGAACCAAGGTAGTTTGCCCAAGGTGCCGGGGTGTCTGGTCTGTCAATTACATACTCTTTGTTCTGTTCGTCAAAATAACCGTATCTCATATGTTTCCCCTTAAATCTGCATTTATTTTTTAGTTTGTTTATGTATGCCTTTATTTACTACAATGCCCCGGAACCGGCCATATGACAGACCGGCTTCGAGACATCAAATTTACCCTTATAAAAAATATCCTTATTATAGTTTAGCTCAGAACTGTTATTTACTGTACATCCTTGAGACTCAGGCTTATTCTTCCTGCTCTCTCGTCGATCTTGATGACCTTAACGTCAACCTCATCACCTACATTTACAACATCCTCAACCTTTGCAACTCTCTTGTCTGAAAGCTTTGAGATGTGGATGAGTCCATCCTTGTTAGGTGCAAGCGATACGATAGCTCCACAGTCGATAACTTTTACAACCTTACCATGGTAGTTCTTGCCAACCTCAAGAGGCTCTACGATCATGTTGATCATCTCGATAGCCTTGTCCATACCTGCCTGCTCTACGCCACAGATAGAGATTCTTCCCTCATCATCGATATCGATCTTAACACCTGTCTCCTCGATGATAGTGTTGATAGTCTTACCTCTCTGTCCGATAACCTCACCGATCTTCTCTGGATCGATCTTGATCTGCTTGATCTTTGGCGCGAACTCATTGACCGTTGGTCTTGGAGCTGCGATGGCCGGCTTCATACATGTCTCCATGATGAAGAGTCTTGCCTCACGTGTTCTTGCGATAGCCTCCTCAACGATAGGTCTTGTAAGTCCGTGAATCTTGATATCCATCTGGATAGCTGTGATACCCTCTTTTGTACCTGTTACCTTGAAGTCCATATCTCCGAAGAAGTCCTCAAGTCCCTGGATATCTGTGAGTACGATGTAATCGTCGTCTGTATCACCTGTTACAAGTCCGCATGAGATTCCGGCAACCATAGCCTTGATAGGAACACCGGCAGCCATGAGTGACATACATGATGAACATGTTGATGCCATTGATGTTGAACCATTTGACTCAAATGTCTCTGATACGGTTCTGATCGCATATGGGAACTCTTCCTCACTTGGAAGTACAGGAAGAAGTGCTCTCTCAGCAAGTGCACCGTGTCCAATCTCTCTACGTCCAGGTCCTCTTGAAACCTTTGTCTCTCCTACTGAGTATGAAGGGAAGTTGTAGTGGTGCATATATCTCTTGGATGTAACGTTCTCGTCAAGTCCGTCAACTCTCTGGATCTCAGAAAGTGGAGCAAGTGTACATACGTTACAGATCTGTGTCTGTCCTCTTGTAAACATAGCTGAGCCGTGGACTCTAGGAATGATGTCAACCTCAGCAGCAAGTGGTCTGATCTGGTTGATAGCTCGTCCATCAGGTCTCTTGTGATCCTTGAGGATCATCTTTCTTACTGTCTTCTTCTGATACTGGTATATAGCGTCTGGAAGGACTGCAAGCCACTCCTCGTTGTCTGCAAATGCCTCCTCAAGCTTCTCTGTGATCTGTCTGATGTTCTCCTCACGAACCTGCTTCTCGTCTGAGAATACAGCCTCCTCCATAGCCTCTGGAGGAACGATCTCCTTAATCGCTGCAAAGAGCTCCTCTGGAACTGCACAGCTTACATATGAATGCTTTGGCTTTCCAACCTCAGCTACTATCTCATTGATAAATGCGATGATGTCCTGGTTGATATCATGAGCCATGTAGATAGCTTCGATCATCTTAGCCTCAGGTACAATATTTGCACCGGCCTCGATCATGATAACCTTCTGTGATGTAGATGCAACTGTGAGCTTCAGATCACCCTCATCCCACTGCTTCTGTGTTGGGTTGATGATGAACTCTCCGTCGATGAGACCTACCTGTGTCATGGCACATGGTCCGTCAAATGGAACGTCTGATATACATGTTGCGATAGATGATCCGAGCATTGCAACCAGCTCCGGTCTGCACTCTGGATCTACTGACATAACAAGGTTGTTGAGTGTTACGTCATTTCTATAATCCTTAGGGAAAAGAGGTCTCATAGGTCTGTCGATTACTCGTGATGTGAGGACAGCGTTCTCTGATGCCTTACCCTCTCTCTTATTGAATCCTCCAGGTATCTTTCCTACTGAATATAACTTCTCCTCATACTCTACTGAAAGTGGGAAGAAATCAATTCCGTCTCTTGGCTTCTCTGAAGCTGTACATGTTGAAAGCACTGTTGTGTCACCGTACTTGATAAATGCAGCACCATTTGCCTGTGCAGCTACTCTGTTGATATCAACAGTGAGCATTCTGCCAGCGATCTCTTTCTGGTATCTCTTGAATTCCTTACTCATCTCAAAATCTCCTTGATTTAATATTTATTTGTATTGTGGAAGACGTCGAAACAACTATAAAAAACACCATGTCTTATAACCTTTTTGCCATCTTTCAGCGATGATCCATGATATTCTTTATAGAAGTCTCGATATGTCATTCCACAATCTTTTAAATTTTATCATACGAATATAAAAAATACAATATCCAAACACCTCTGTTTACACTATTTGATACCATAAAAATGTGTCCGGGCAAATAAAAAGGAATCATGCGTGTACACATGATTCCCATAATTGTTATTGTATTAAGGCTCGAATAGAAATTACTTTCTAAGTCCAAGGCTCTCGATGAGCTTTCTGTATGCCTCGATATCCTTGCTCTTGAGGTATGCAAGAAGGTTTCTTCTCTGACCAACCATCTTAAGAAGACCACGGTTTGAGTGATGATCCTTTGGATTAGCCTTGAAATGTCCGTTGAGATCGTTGATTCTTGCTGTAAGAAGTGCGATCTGAACCTCTGTTGAACCTGTGTCGTTTGCATCCTTGCCGTACTTAGCTACGATTTCCTGCTTCTGCTCTTTTGTTATCATAATAACAATCCTCCTATAAAATAATATACATGACTGACACCGGGCAAAAGGCCTAGAGGTGTCCTCAAACTAAGTGTCAGTTGACCTTGTGTAGGATAACATATGTGTCTGGTTTTGTAAAGAGGAAATTAATCCGCAATTTCATACTGCAAAAATGCATAGTGCAGCCTTGTTCCTTCCGCTATACTTTCCGGAAGCAGCGCCCTTGCAACGAGCTTTGTCTCACCGCCAAGATCATTCTCATCGACAAGATTTGCGTAATCTCCGTCTATCGATTTTACTATATAATATTTCTCCATTTTCTTGACCACCTTATGTCCGGCTGTGCTTTCAGCCGTGTCCTTTCGTTCTTTCATTTATTTCATAGATATTTTAATATATAACATATTTCATTACAACCCCGGCCGGTAATATTCGCGGTTTGACATTCGCCTTATACGCTTTCACACTTTACAGCATCCCAACTTATTTCTTGTTATCACAAACTTATCTATGCTATAATAGTGCGCGTGGACATTTGCGCTGCAGGATTCTGCAGTTCATTTGCCGAATAGAGAGCGGCAGGTTTCACCGCATTTGAAAGGAGATATATTATGGCAGGTTCCACCATAGGAAATAAATTTACCATCACCACATGGGGAGAATCCCACGGAAAGGCTCTGGGAGTTGTCGTTGACGGCTGCCCTGCCGGTCTTCCACTGTGTGAGGAAGATATACAGGTATTTCTGGATCGCAGAAAACCCGGATTTTCACAGTTCTCAACGCCTAGAAAGGAATCCGATACCATAGAGATACTGTCAGGAATTTTCGAGGGAAAGACAACCGGAACTCCTATATCCATGATGGTGAGAAATACATCCCAGCGCTCCGGGGATTACGGAGATATCGCCACATATTACAGACCAGGCCACGCAGATTATACATTTGATGAAAAATATGGCTTCAGGGATTACAGAGGCGGCGGCCGTTCATCAGGACGAGAGACCATCGGCAGAGTTGCAGCCGGTGCGATCGCCTCAAAGATACTGAAGGAACTCGGTATCACCATAACTACCTACGTATCTTCCATCGGTGATGTACATATAGACAGGAACAATTTTGACGCTGACTATATACTTAAGAACGACCTCAATATGCCGGACCCGGATGCCTACGAGAAGGCATCAATCCTTCTTCAAGACTGCATGGCAGAGAACGATTCCATAGGCTCTGGTGTTGAATGTATCGTGCATGGAATGCCGGCAGGTATCGGTGAACCGGTATTTGACAAACTGGATGCATGCCTCGCAAAGGCAGTTATGTCCATCGGAGCTGTGAAAGCTGTCGAGATTGGCGACGGCACCGAGGTATCCACTGCAAGAGGTTCATATAACAATGATGCATTTGTCATGAACGGTTATAACGTAGACAAGGAGACCAATCACGCCGGAGGTATTCTCGGCGGAATGAGCGATGGTTCAGACATAATCATCAAGGCGCATTTCAAGCCGACCCCATCCATCGCATCCACACAGAAAACCGTTAACAAGTCCAGGGATAACATAGAGGTCTCGATCAGAGGCCGCCACGATCCTATCATTGGGCCGAGAGCTGTTGTGGTCGTCGAGGCCATGACCGCCCTGACGATCCTTGATCTTATATTTGAGAATATGTCATCCAGAATGGACAAGATAATTGACTTTTATAAGTAATTGTCAAACAAACTGAAAATTGCGACAAACAATAATGCGATAAAATGTAAATAATAAAAAACAGATGTGATATGATCCAGGGGTGATTCCTCAAATCATGCCACATCTGTTTTTTATTTATCTATCTTATTTTTCATTCCATCATTTATTCAGTCCATCATTCTGACCTTGTTGCCTATAAGTCTGGCGCCAGATTCTACTCTTCCACCTTTTTAGGCTTGTTGATGATGTAAAGTCCAATTCCCACTATCAGACCACCGCCGATGATATTACCAAGCGTTACAGGGAGGAGATTTTTACTGAAGAAATGTCCCACTGTGAGCTGGTCACTTATCTGCTGTGCGGTATATCCATAGAGCTCGCATGCCTTGTCCACGTACTTGCTGTTTGATGCAGCCATCAGACCTGCAGGTATATAGTACATATTTGCAACGCAGTGCTCAAAACCTGACACGACGAATACCATTATCGGGAAGAAGCATGCAAACAGCTTTCCAATTATATCCTTAGCCGAAGATGACATGAGAACCGCGATGCACACGAGAACATTACACATTATTCCCGACATGAACGCATTGCAAAAATCAAGGCCTGTCTTACCCATAGCCACCTTGATGGTATAAGCGCCAAGGCCGCCTGCTGAATTATCAAACTGACCGCTTCCATATATAAGAGCTGCAGTCACAACTGATCCAAGCATATTGCTGAGATATACAATAACCCAGTTCTTGAGCATCTGCACAAGCTTTATCCTACCATCAATAACCGCTGTTATCATCATACAGTTTCCGGTAAACAGCTCTGCACCGATAATCGATAACATCATGAGTCCTACAGGGAATATGCATCCTGCAAGAGTCTTCGCAAGTCCGAAATTGTCCACCGTATGCACCGCAAGGTTTGATCCCTCAGCTCCTATCGCAATGAACATTCCTGCAAAGAATCCCATCATGATCATCTTGTACAGCTTGAGATTTGCCTTTCCAACAGCACCCTTGAGATTATTCTCAATGATCTGTGCCGGAACGTAGTAATTGTTTTCCATGATTTAATTGTCTCCTTAGTTTATAAGTTATTTGTTAGGCCCTCGGATATGCCTTTGCATATTCTTCCTTGAGCTTACTCTGCTTATTTGTAAGATATATCTGGGTTGTCGCAATATCCACATGTCCAAGCATCTCTTGAACAGACTTTATATCCGCTCCATTCCCCAACATATGTGAGGCAAATGAATGCCTTATCATATGAGGTGTTATATCCTTATCTATGCCGGCCTTAGCCGCATAATACTTTATTATCTTCCAGAATCCCTGTCTCGTCATAGGTGCACCCTTGCAGTTGAAGAACAGATAATCACTGCCTCCACTCATATCATCGCGCACCTCAGTAATATATCTGCTGAGGGCTCTCTGAGCAACCTCCGCAACCGGAACAGTCCTCACCCTGTCGCCGTCGTGGCACTCAATGAACCCAAGCTTTATGTTGACATCCGTGAGTTTCAATGTCACAAGCTCTGTAACACGTATTCCTGTAGCATACAACAGCTCCAGCATCGCCTTATCCCTGATCTCCTTTGGAGTCTTGTTGGTAGGCTGGTCGAGAAGCTTGTTCACCTCACTTATGGTAAGCGTCTCAGGAACCTTCTTCACGATCTTCGGAGGCTTGATATTCTCCGTTGGATCATCATTCACTATCCTCTCCCTCATGAGATAGGCATAGAATGACTTTATGGATGCAATGTTACGTGACACCGTAGCCATGGACATCCCCTGTTTCTCCATTCCCAACACATACGAAGTGATATAAGTTTCATTAATATCATCAATCCTCGTTATGCCCTTCTCGTCAAAATACCTGTAGAATTTTATCAGATCTCTCCGATATGATGCAACAGTATTCTCACTGGATTTTTTTACATTTCTTAAATAATCAACATATCTGTCTATGTATTGTTCCACTAATTTATCCCCTTAGTTATGTAGACTGAATTATATTATAAATACAAATGTAAATAAAATCAAACACTATTTTAACAAGTAAAATCAAGGCTTCACGGCATTTTTAATAAAAGTACAAAATGCGGTGCGCGATCAAATTATGTATACTAGATATTGACATAATTCTTTTCAAAAATATTTCACATTTTTTAATTCCGACAATGTTTCAGTTGAATTTTCTATGTTTCAAATTATGTGATTGCTTGTTTGGGAGCATTTCTTACCCCAATATGCGTAGATTGCAATTATTGTTTTGGAATCCACTATCCTGCCATCTCTTATCATATTGAGTGCATCATCAAGACCTATCTCCTCGGTCTCTATAAATTCATTCTCGTCCAATGCACATATTCCTCTGGTAAGTTCCCTGCCTATATACACGTAAGTCTGTTCATCACTTGTACCGATAGCCAGAACTGCTCTAGTCACATACTCCACAACCTTCGCGGTAAACCCTGTCTCTTCCCTGAGTTCTCTTCTGGCTGCATCTTCAGGAGACTCTCCCTCATCGATAAAACCAGCCGGAACCTCGTAGGTTATATCATCAATAGAATTCCTGTATTGCTTTATCAGTATGAGCGATCCATCGTCTTTCACCGGAAGAATGCACGCTCCCGGGTGATGCTTTATCAGATCATATACAACATCTCTGCCGTCAGGAAGTTCAAGATAGTCGTTATATACATCAAACACATGCGCTCTGTATGCCACTTCCGTCTTTATCCTCTTGAATTTTTCCATCTTTTAATCTCACCTCCCGTTTTATAGTTTATCATGCATAAGAATTGTAAACTGTATATGACAAATCATAAAAAGGGTTTGTAGATCATCTCTACAAACCCTAATTTTTATTTTGCGTAATCTGTCACGCGTGACTCTCTTATAATATTTACCTTAATCTGTCCAGGATACTCAAGCTCGTCTTCGATCTGCTTTGCAATATCTCTAGCCAGCAATACCATATCAGAATCGCTTACATGCTCAGGAACTACCATTACACGAATTTCTCTACCTGCCTGAATAGCAAATGTCTTATCTACGCCCTTATGAGAATTAGCAATATCCTCTAACTTCTTAAGTCTTGTAGTATAAGTCTCCAAGGTCTCTCTTCTTGCTCCCGGTCTTGCAGCAGAAATTGTATCTGCAGCCTGTACAAGAAGTGCTATCAATGACTCAGGCTCAACATCACCGTGATGTGATTCTACCGCATTGACAACAAGCGCTGACTCTTTGTACTTTCTACAAAGATCTGCACCGATCTGAACATGTGAACCCTCCATCTCATGATCAAGTGATTTACCTATATCATGGAGTAATCCAGCACGCTTTGCAACCTTGATATCGACACCTATCTCTCCGGCCAACAAACCACACAACTGAGCTACCTCAACAGAGTGCTTCAATGCGTTCTGTCCGTAGCTTGTTCTAAATTTCAACTTTCCAAGAAGTCTTACCAGCTCTGGATGGATTCCGTGAATTCCTACCTCAAGAGTAGCAGCTTCACCTTCCTCGCGCATCATGTTTTCAACTTCCTTCTGCGCTTTCTCAACCATCTCTTCGATTCTGGCTGGATGAATTCTACCATCCACGATGAGTTTCTCAAGTGCAATTCTTGCTACCTCACGTCTTACCGGATCAAAGCTTGATAAGATAACTGCCTCAGGAGTATCGTCTATGATAAGATCTACGCCTGTGAGAGTTTCAAGGGTACGAATATTTCTACCCTCTCTACCAATTATCCTACCCTTCATCTCGTCGTTAGGTAACTGAACTAATGAGATCGTTGTCTCTGAGATATGATCAACCGCACATCTCTGTATTGCATTGACAACATACTCCTTCGCCTTCTTGTTCGCTTCTTCTTTAGCTCTGGTTTCTAATTCCTTGACCATAACTGCTGTTTCATGCTTTACTTCATCTTCAACAGTCTTTAATAAGTATTCTTTTGCTTGTTCAGAGGTCAAACCTGAAATTCTTTCAAGTTCCTGTAAACGTTTCGCCTGTAACTCTTCAACCTTAGCCTTCTGCTTGTCCAGCGCGCTTTCCTTGTTAGCTAAACTAGCTTCCTTCTTCTCAACTGCCTCAGTCTTCTTATCAAGATTCTCTTCACGTGCAAGAATTCTCTTCTCCATACGTGAAAGTTCTCCACGTCTGTCCTTTACTTCCTTTTCAAGGTCATTACGTGTCTTAAGGGAATCTTCCTTTGCCTCAAGCAGTATCTCGCGCTTCTTAGCCTCGGCGGTCTTCTGAGCTTCGTCAATAATCTCTCTTGCCTGTGACTCTGCTCTTCCTATCTTGGTCTCTACTATGTTCTTGCGATATGCAATAGCGATAAACCATGTAGCAACAAGCAGTGCAACTACAACAACAGCGATTATTCCCCATACTATTGGTGAATTCACAGGAGCACCTCCTTATTAAGTTTTCATTGTACAAGAATACAACTATTTAAGTTTAATATTTTTAAGATGTTATGTCAAGTAATATCAGAGACAATATTTCGTATACACTCAGAAACCTTACGCCTGTCAAAACCCTTGCTGTACATGTATGCATAGACTTTATCACGCTTTTCAGTCAGTTCTTCCACAGTGTATTTTTTTTGTAAAATATATGTTATCCTGTCGCTTTCATCTGATATGTCTGAGTCTTCCACAGCCAGATCGATAATATCCTGGCCTATATGCTTTGCCTGCAATTCAAATCGTATGACACGAATGCCTTTTTTAGCGGAGTTTCTGCGTACATATCCACATGCATACCTGTAATCATCTATATATCCATACGACTTCAGTTTGTCGATGGTCTGATCCACGATCTCTTCGTCGTAATACAGATCCTTAAGCTTCTGCCTGATATCGTATTCACACTTGTCCGAAAACTTTATGGAGTTCACAGCCTTGTTCATGGCACGTTTGAACAGATAGTCCCGTCTGAATTCCTCAAGTTTACTCCATTCTATCTCACCGTCACAGGCAAGATGTAATCTTCGTATATCCGATGCATAGACCGATGAAAAAGGCTCATAGTCCACAAACAGACAAAACCTTTTATCATCGATCTTCCTGATATCAGTGACAGTTGCGATCCTACTCATCTGCTCCATCATCTACAGTGTTCTCGGCAGACTCTCCGGCAACACCAACCGCCTCTCTTACCTTCTGCTCTATCTCATCACAGATAGCTGTATTGTTCTCAAGATATGCCTTCGCATTCTCTCTTCCCTGACCTATCTTATTGCCGTTGTATGCGTACCATGCACCGGACTTATCCACTATGTCGTTCGCAACAGCAAGATCAAGAATATCTCCGACCTTAGATATACCCTTGCCGAACACGATATCGAACTCAGCCTCCTTGAATGGAGGAGCCACCTTGTTCTTAACTATCTTAACTCTTGTTCTGTTACCTACGATCTCACCGCCCTGTCTGAGCGTATCAATTCTTCTTACGTCAAGTCTTACGGAAGCATAGAACTTAAGTGCACGACCACCTGTTGTAACCTCAGGGTTACCGAACACAACTCCAACCTTCTCTCTGAGCTGATTGATAAATATGACAACACAGTTGGTCTTGCTGACAACAGCAGTGAGCTTTCTGAGCGCCTGTGACATAAGTCTGGCATGAAGTCCCATATGCGAATCGCCCATCTCTCCGTCTATCTCTGCCTTTGGTACAAGTGCAGCAACAGAGTCCACGATAACGACATCAACCGCTCCCGATCTGACCATGGTCTCTGTGATCTCAAGAGCCTGCTCTCCGCAGTCAGGCTGTGATATGTAAAGATTGTCTATATCTACACCTATGTTCTTGGCGTATGTCGGATCAAGCGCATGCTCGGCATCTATAAAGCCTGCGATTCCGCCTCTCTTCTGTATCTCAGCAACAATGTGAAGTGCTACCGTCGTCTTACCACTCGACTCAGGTCCGAACACCTCTATGATTCTTCCTCTAGGCACACCGCCAAGTCCAAGTGCTATATCAAGGCTGAGGGATCCTGTAGGGATCACATCTATATTCATATTCGCATTGGAATCGCCAAGCTTCATCACCGAACCCTTACCATACTGCTTCTCTATCTGTGCTATAGCGGCATCCAATGCCTTTCTCTTATCATCAATATTTACATTACCGGAATTATTCGCCATTATATTTTCCTCCTAAACATATGTTCGATTATCTTTTAATATACTATTAGATTATTGCCACTTTGTCAACCATAAATTGGCTGCCTTCACTTAATTAATCAATATCTGTCTGGTATGTGGGGATCATCGGCATCAGAACAATGCCGCATCTTGAATTTTTCACTTAACATCTTTATGTCCGTCATTATAACACACTTTACAGCCATTAATTATTAAGATAGAATAAACTTTACCGACAAAGGCATTATAAATCGTGACAGATTATAAAACACGCATTTCAAGGAGGAGCCATGAGCACAGTAGGCATAGTTTGCGAATACAATCCATTTCACAAGGGACACGAATATCAGATACAGCAGGCGAAGCTTCTAACTGGTGCCGAACATGTCATATGCTTTATGAGCGGCAATTTTCTTCAGAGAGGCGTTCCTGCCATAGCAGATAAGCACACAAGAACCGAGATTGCTTTGAGATGCGGTGTAGACGCTGTGTTCGAGATTCCATTTGTATACGCATCATCAAGTGCCAGAGACTATGCACATGCCGCAGTCTGCATGATGAACGCTCTTGATGGCATAGACTATATCTCATTCGGCGCAGAATGTGATGACATGGATCTTCTGCAAAAAATTGCCGAACTCACCGTCAATGAACCGCCACAGGTATCGGAATTCATAAAAAAATCCGTATCTTCGGGCATCTCATATGGATCAGCCAGAGCAGCCGCCATCTCCGAGTATCTGCAGAACCAGAACCTTATCGGTTATACCAGCGCTGATCTTGACCGTATCCTGGCAAGCCCGAACAACATTCTGGCCATAGAGTATATTGCTGCTCTTATACAGACAGACTCCAGGATCAAACCTGTCCCGATCAGAAGGATCTTATCAGAATACAACAGCACTGCCACCGACAACGACATCTGTTCGGCCTCAGCCATACGTGAGCTGCTCCGGTCAGGTGATGTTGAAAGCTTAAGGCGCCACATTCCTGACAGTTGCTACAACATCCTGCAAAACGCGTACAGAAAGTCATTTCCGATGTTCGACGACGACCTGTCTCATCTCCTGTCAGCACGAAGGATACTTGCTCCGTGCACGGATGACATCGTTGACATGGATAGAGATCTCTGCAACCGTCTCTCCAGGCTTGACACAAATCTATCCTTTACTGAGACCGCAACAGCACTTAAATGCAGGAATTATACTCTCACGCACATTCAGAGAGGTCTGCTGCACACCATCACAGACCTGAGATGTGATGACTATTCCCATTTTAAAGAAAACGGCTGGATAGCCTACATCAAGCTTCTTGGACTAAAAAAAGATGCAGGTGCCGTGATAAAAAGCATGAAAAAGGCTTCGCAGGTACCGATCATAACCCGTTCAGCCGAGATATACAAAAGTACAGATTCCACAGGTCTGTCCATGTTCTCATACGACATAAAAGCCACAGACATATACAGAAACATGGTATACAACAAATACAAAATCAGTATAAAGACCGATTTTGAACAACCTGTCATAGTTATATGACATATTCTTATTTATCATATTTGCTCTATAAAATGAATACAATTGGCATATGAAGAACGTATGTTATATAATTCTAACAGCTTCAATTATAATATTTGCATGTTTAAATTCAGACATCATCAGATCCGGATGCACCCAGGGGTTACAGCTATGGTACTCATCCATTGTACCTATCCTGCTCCCCTTTATGCTGCTGACCGGTGTTATAACCAGCTTTCTCAGATCGATACAGGTATCAAAATGCTGCGCATATGCGATCATCTTTATAATAGGCCTGCTATGCGGTTTTCCCACAGGCACGATCATCATAGCTTTCTTTTACCGAAAGAGGGTCATCTCTGAAAACGTATGTCAGAGCCTACTCCCGATGTGCAACAATATAAGTCCGATGTTTCTTTACAATTACATATACAGGGATCATTTGATGGAATATATATCGTTTGCACGGCTGATCGAGGCTGTATATCTTCCACAGATCATTTATACTGTAATAGCGCTTACTCTGTCATATATGTCATCCCACCGCTCCAGCACTTCCACGGAGCTGCTTACTGCCGCAACAGTCCAGGTATCATCAGACAACCAGAGCCCCAATTCAGGGAAGCCAGAAAATACGTATTCTGACATAATAAGCAGCTCGGTACACAATATAACTGTGATCGGTGTGTACATGGTCATATTTGCTATTGCAGGAAATCTTATGTGCAGCTACTTTTCAGGCGATGCATGCACCATAATATCCACATATCTGGAGATAGGCGGCGGTGTACCAGTATTATACAGCATGGATATTTCCACAAAAATAAAGACAGCCCTCATTCTCTCACTCACTGCCTTTGGAGGGCTATCCGCCTTGTTCCAAAGCCGTGATATGATAAGAATATCCGGGCTGTCTTTCATCAAATACACAACAGGGAAAATAGTATGTGCCTTCCTGTGTTTCATTTTCTATATGATGTGTCTGTAAATACATCCTGTATCATCTGGCGTGATTACTCGTCGAGGAACTCCTCATCATCCTCATCCTCGTCGTCATATTCATCATCGTAATCCTCGTCATCATAATCCTCATCGTCAGAGTCGTCTGATGAATACTCTGTCTTGCCGTATACATTGTAATCTGTGTTGTCATCATCAGCAAATGCTGAATCGTCAGCACTTGGCTGTACCTGCTCAGGAACACCGTTGATCTGAGCTATACTTGAATCAAGCTCTGCCATATTGTCTGTAACTCTTGCCGCATTGTCCTCAAGAGACTTAATGAGGTTCTCATAGTTCGCTCTCTCTGCCTGAAGTGTTGCATTTATATACTGGCTTATCTCTGTGAGCTTGTCCTTTGAATAGTACATGGAACCTGCTCTGACTTCCTTGGCATCCGCATTCGCCTCAGCGATGATCTGCTCAGCCTGGCTTCTCGCCATGTCTGTTATCTCATTCGCTCTGATGTTGGCAAGCTCAACTATCTGGCTCTGATCAACCAGTCTGTTTGCCTCTGCAACAGACTCTGTGATGATAGAATCAGCTCTGGCTCTTGCATCCGCAAGTATAGCCTCCTTGTTTCTCATGATCTTCTTACATCTCTCTATCTCATTAGGCAGCTTGAGCTTGAGTTCGCCCACCATCTGCTCCAGATCTTCCTTTGGCACAATAATCTTACTGGATGACAATGGCTGATACTTACAATTGTCAATAAATATCTCTATCTCACTGATCATCTCTTCAATACCTTTTCTTGCCATGTTTTTCTCCTCCTAATAATCTATCCAAAAATTCTTCCTTCGTCTGTCAATCTCTGTCTATCGAATATCGATCTCTCAATGTATCCCTGATCTCCTCCGGGATAAAATCATGTACATCCACACCAAAGCTCGCATATTCCTTGACTACGCTTGAGCTCAGGTACGAATACTCAATACTGGTCGCAAGAAAAACCGTGTCAATATCCGGGGCAACCTTCCTGTTGCTCTGGGCAATCTGTAATTCATACTCAAAATCCGACACAGCCCGAAGGCCTCTCACTATGACCTTCACGTCGTTCTGCCTTGCAAAATCCACCAGCAGTCCTCCAAAACCCATAACTTTCACGTTTGGGATATCTGAGACTACATTCTTTAACATATTAACACGTTCTTCCAAAGAAAACAATGGAGATTTTGCGGTATTATTGAGCACCCCGACTATCAGCTCATCAAACATTTCCGCAGATCTCTTAATTATATCCAAATGGCCAAGTGTCACCGGATCAAAACTTCCCGGATAAATAGCTCTACTCATCTTCCAGTCTCCTATATATAAATGTATGTTTATTGGTCTTATATTTCTTCGTCTTATAAAGCTCCAGTCCCAGATCATCAAGATAATCAAAATTCGTGTCAAGATCAGACTCCACAATGACCATTGTGTCATCATCCATCAGAGGTGAACCTGCAAGTCTTTCAAGCACAGCCTTTTCCAGAAGCTTTCCATATGGCGGATCCATAAATATTACGTCAAATGCTTGTCCCTGTCTCTCCAGCATCCCCACTGCCTGAACTGCATCCGCTGACAAGACCTGTGCCCTGTCGGCAAGCTTCGTAAACGCAAGGTTTTTATTGATACACTCCACTGCTTTTCTGCTGTTCTCGACAAATACCGCCATGGCTGCCCCACGGCTGAGCGCCTCTATTCCAATAGCTCCGCTTCCGCTGAACACGTCAAGGAACCGGCATCCCGGAATATCATTTGAGAGCATATTAAATAAGGTTTCTTTTATCCTGTCCGTTGTCGGTCTGGTGTCCATCGAATCAATCGTCACCAGCTTCAGACTTCTTGCACTGCCGGCAATAACCCTCATATTCTTCTCCTATCTATATGTACTGTATATCATAAACTTTTCCTGCCAGACATTCTTATACCATGCCTTTTGCCAAATTACAAGAAAAGCTTCCAATCTTCACACTACTTTCCCATTATTCTGTCTCTCACGTATTTTCCGGTGTCAGACAGATCTCCATCGGATAAGCTGCCCGTGGCTGTTGAATCGGACTTTATAAGTGCCGATGTCTCATTCTTGTTACACAGACTCCATGATGAATAGCTGAGATTATTCTCGTTTATAAGCTTGAACCACTCGTCAGATGAATCGTAATCAATACCTCCATTGCCCGATGCATCGCACAGGCTGAACTCACTCACAAATACAGGAAGTCCGTTGTCCAGAGCCGTCTTAACCTTATTTCTCAGGTCATCCTTGTGGGTAGCCGCATAAAAATGCACTGCGTACATGATGTTGTCATAACCGGTTATCGGATCCTGTGACGCAATATCGACATCCTGGCTCCAGTTTGGAGTTCCCACGATTATCAGAGCATCTTTGTCGTTTGCCCTGATGACCGGTATTATGGTCTCGGCATACGACTTGACACTGCTCCACTGGGTTCCACCATTCGGCTCGTTGCAGATCTCATATATGACATTTTCCTGTGCCGCATATTTCTTAGATACCTTGTCAAAGAATTCTTTTGCATCATCTATATGATTATTCGGATCACTATCGCTTAGTATGTGCCAGTCAACTATGACATACATGCCAAGCTCAGTCGCTGCACTAACTCCTTTGTCGACAAGAGCAAGTATCTCGTCCTTATCTCCGCCACTGCAGTATCCGTAGCTGTCTCCTGTATCCGTATACATCGCAAGTCTTATAAGATTTGCACCCCAGTCATCCCGCAGAGTCTCAAAGGCTTCCTTATTCACATAATCAGGGAACCATGTGATTCCATGGGTGCTGACACCCTTAAGCTGATATTTGTCTCCATTCATGTCCACTATATCCGTTCCTTTTACCGAAAGTTTTCCATGTGTTTCAAATGGGATCTCTCCCGGAACATTTGTATTGTTTTTCTTCTCAGTGGCAGCGGATTCTGTATTTTTCCCGCCTCCGCTTGTTTCATTGCTGTCGGTCTTCTCAGGCGCTGAAGCTACCATCTTAAGACCATCTCCGCTGTACTGTGTGTCATTTACATACAGCACGTATTTCTCAACGACGATGTCATCTGAAGAGAAATTATATCCGAGGTTGATACTGCCCTTAGCCGGTATCTCCTGGGTGTAATCCACGGCCTTTATTGACACTGTTTTGCCTGATATCTTGTACTCTCCGCCCCATATCTGATCTACAGCCGGAGTTCCCTTATATGTAATCTCAAGCTTCCAATCCTTTGCAGACGCAGATGTGTTGTTATATATGTTGATGCTCTCTGTAGCACACTTTTTGCCATCTGCCTCCCACGTTGTATCATGTCCTATCTCAGCATAGAAATCGCCTGCAATATCCAAGGATTGGTCATCCTGTTTTTCTGACGACTCAGTTGTATCGCCTGTATTGTCAACACTTTTCACTTCTTCTGTGCCTGCAGAAGTCTCCTGCAGCGTTTCTTTCTTAACGGAATCACCTTTCTTTCCCGAAGCGATCACATATCCCATAACCGCTATAATTATCAGCAAAATGCCAATAATTATTCCCATAACTATCGTTTTCTTATTTTTCATGGTATACCCCCTTTTTTTATTTATAATACAGGCATAGTGTACAGCCTGTCATCCCCTTTATTTATCAGTTTCGCATCTATCTCCTGTCCATAGCGGTCGTATACGTCCTGCGCCGCCCTAAGCATGTCAGCATGATTGTATATATCCCCAACCTTGAACATCAGCTCCCCGCTCTGTCTTATTCCAAAGAAATCGCCCGGGCCCCTCATCTTGAGATCCTCACCGGCTATATAGAAGCCGTCATTTGACTTCTCCAGAACATTCAGTCTCTCCATAGTATCCTTGTCCTTTTTTCCGCTCATGAAAATGCAGTACGACTGGAGATTTCCTCTTCCTACACGTCCCCTGAGCTGATGGAGCTGCGCAAGGCCAAAACGCTCTGCATTCTCCACCATCATAACTGTGGCATTTGGATTGTTTATTCCAACCTCTATGACCGTAGTTGAGACAAGAATGCTTATCTTACCATCTGCAAAATCCTGGAGTATCCTGTTCTTTTCCTCCGCCTTCATCTTACCGTGCAAACATACCACCGAAGTGTCAGCGCCATATCCATCCCTGATGGACTTCTTCAGCTCCTCCGTATACTCGGTCACATTTGCAACATCGTCCAGAACTTCGCTGGCCTCCACCATCGGGCAGACTATATATATCTGATGCCCCTGTGAGACCTCCTTCATGATAAAGCCGAGAGCCGTCTTCCTGTAGCTCTCATCCACAACGCAGTTCTTGATCGGGATTCTTCCTGCCGGGAGCTCATCTATAACTGAAATGTCAAGATCGCCATACATGATGATCGCAAGGGTTCTCGGAATAGGTGTGGCACTCATAACAAGCGTGTGCGGAGCTTCTCCCTTTGACGCAAGTCTCTCGCGCTGCTTTACACCAAATCTGTGCTGCTCATCAGTTACAACGAGCGCCAGTCTTCCATACTCCACCTTGTCCTGTATGAGGGCATGTGTTCCGACCACAACCTGCACATCCATATTCTTGATACGGCTGTACATCTCTCTTTTCTCTTTCGCTGTCATGGAACCCGTCAGAAGTCCCACAGATATTCCGTATGGCTCAAACAGTGAACTGAGCTCCTTGTAATGCTGAACCGCCAGAACCTCAGTCGGTGCCATGATCACTCCCTGATAGCCACTTGCAGCCACTGCGTATAATCCGGCTGCTGCAACTATGGTTTTTCCTGATCCGACATCCCCCTGAACCAGCCTGTTCATGACATGTTCAGAGCGCATATCGTCAAGCATATCACGCACCGCATTCATCTGTGCCCCGGTAAGCTTGAACCTCAAGTTCTCAATAAACGTCCTGACCTCCTCATCACAGTTTATTATACATGTATTTTCTGCATACACATTGTCGTCTTTTATCCTGTGAAGGTTTGATATAAAGCTGTAAAATTCATCAAATGCCATCCTCTTCACAGCCCCCTTGAGCTTCTGCTCATCCTGAGGAAAATGAATCGAGTGGATAGCCTTTTGTATACCCATAATATGGTACTCATCAAGCACATTGTCATGCAGGTAATCCTCAAGCCTGTCTATGACTTCCTCTGCGCCTCTCACAGCCTTCTGTATGGTCTTCGAGGTTATACCGGGCGTTACCGTGTACACCGGCTGCCAAACATGCGTAAGTTCGCCGTATTTATCATCAGTGTAGTATTCCGGCTGCGTCATGGTCATCATACCGCCCTTATAAGCCACATTTCCTACAAACACAAACTCCTGACCTATATGAAAGAAATTACGCAAAAAAGGACAATTAAACCAGGTAAGTTTAATTGTCCCAGAGAAATCCTTTGCGTACAATATTACTATGGTCAGTCCATGTACTTTTCTGATCTCCGCACGGCTGTTCACAACAGCCCTCACGGACTGCCTGCTTCCCGCCTGCAGATCTGATATATCCACCGGATCCTCATAGGTGACATATGTCCTGGGGTAATTGAGAAGCAGATCGTTCACCGTCTCTATCCCAAGCCGGGCAAATGCCGACGCAGTCTTGTCACCTATGCCTTTTATTGTCTTTATGGAGTCATTCAATTCCATACATACACCTCTTCACAACGGATCTCACAGATACACAGAAAGTTATTCCACAGATACTATATAATAGTATATCGGCTGTCCGCCATAGTAGCACTGCACATCAACGTCCGGATATGCCTCCTCCACTCTGCCAGCAAGCTTCTGCGCATCCTCCTCAGACACATCAGCACCATTATATATGCTTATAACCTCTGAATCCTCATCGACCGCATCTGCGATCAGTTCAAATGTTACATTCTCTATATCATTTCCAACACTGACAAGCCCCTTATCGCCGATACCCATGATATCGCCCTCCTTGATGGCCTTTCCATCGATCGAGGTATCTCTTACGGAATAAGTTACCTGTCCGCTTTTGACATTCTTGACAGCCGACTTCATGGCAGATCTGTTCTCGTCCACATCGACTGTACTGTCGAATGCGATCATGGCGCTTATGCCCTGAGGAGCATTCGCGGTTGGAATCACAATTATATTCTTATCTTCACACAGAGTTGCCGCCTGATTAGCCGCAAGAACAACATTCTTATTGTTCGGGAGTATAAATATATTCTCGGCATTCACATCATCGATCGCATTGAGCATATCCTCAGTGCTTGGATTCATGGTCTGTCCGCCTTCTATAACACGGTCTGCTCCAAGCTCTTCAAAAAGAGTCTTGAGACCATCACCCATGGATACCGTAATAAATCCATACTTCTTACGAGGCTCCTTATGCTCCTGCTTTCTGTGCTGTCTCTCTTCCTCCTGCTTCTCGGCCTCATCGCGCTCTGCCTGACCAATAACACGCTCATGATGCTCTATCCTCATGTTGTCTATCTTCATATTAGTAAGGTATCCAAGTGTAAGACCCTTTTCAAATGCCTGACCAGGATGATTGGTATGCACATGTATCTTAACTATATCATCAAGAGATACACATACTATCGAATCACCTATAGACTCGAGGAAGCTCTTCAGATCATCCTCCTCAGCCTCGCCATATGGCTTCTCAAGATTGATAATAAACTCTGTACAATATCCAAACTTTATATCCGCTGTGGACAAGGAATCGTTGCCTGCGCCTGTGGATGTTCTTGCCACATTCACTGTTCCTGTGTTCTTGCTGAGTTCAACTGTAACTCTGCCCATGAGACAGTCGACAGCACCCTTGAGCACCACCATGAGTCCCTGTCCACCTGAATCGACCACGCCGGCTTCCTTCAGAACCGGAAGCATCTCAGGAGTGGAATCAAGAACGGCATCTCCATATTCAATAACCTCGTCGCAGAACTGTGCAAGGGACATATCTGCATCAGCACACTCCCTTGCCTTGGACGCCACGCCCTTGGCAACTGTGAGAATCGTTCCCTCCTTAGGCTTCATGACAGCCTTATATGCAGTCTCCACAGCCTTTTGAAAAGCGTCTGCTATAACGTGAACATCTATGGTCCTTGCGTCCTGCACTTTCTTGCTGAAGCCTCTCAAAAGCTGTGACAAAATTACACCTGAGTTACCTCTGGCGCCTCTGAGCGAACCTGTGGACATGGCCTTTGCTATGGACTTCATATCATCAGGTGCCGCCTCAACCTCCTTCACTGCAGACAGGATTGTCAGCGTCATATTAGTTCCTGTATCTCCGTCAGGCACAGGGAACACATTAAGTTCATTGATATATTCCTTGTTCTTATCAAGATTATTGGCACCGGCAATAAATGCTTTCTTCAGTGCAAGCGCATCAATCGTATTACTCACTTTACTCTATCCTCCAAACTAATCAAGTACTTTAACATCTTCAACATAGACATTGATATGGCTGACCTTAAACGACGTAAAATCCTCTACCTTGTACTTTACCGACTGCATAAGATTGTCTGTGACAGCCTTTATACTAACGCCATAAGCAACAACTATGTGCAGCTCAATGACTATATCACCATTCTCATCAAAACGTACATTTACACCCTTAGAAACATTGTCTCTGCGGAGCTGCTTTACAATTCCGTCCTTGACACTGACTATTCCCATTCCTACTATTCCAAAACAGTCAAGGGCTGTAAGTCCTGCAACCTGTGCAACAACACTCTCATCTATACTTACTTTACCGTTATCGCTATTAATATATTCCTTCATACACGACTCCTTTCTAACAAAGTCACCAGTGTTCATCATATCTACCGACTTATAAACACAATTACTCATCAATTATAGCATAAATCTAATTTTATTCTATAGTATTTCTTCATTTCCAATAAAAAATAAATATTTTGCTTGCATATGGAAAAATAATCTGCTATTATATGTCTTGTTGTGAACTTAGGAAGAAAGTTAGTTTATTCATTGAAGGAGGTGCTATTATGGCAAAATGTTCAATTTGTGATAAAGGTGCTCATTTCGGTATCAAAGTGAGCCACTCTCATAGAAGAGCAAACAAGATGTGGAAGTCAAATGTTAAGTCTGTTAAGGCTGTAGTTGATGGTACACCAAAGAAGATCTATGTTTGTACATCTTGCTTAAGATCTGGTAAGGTCGAGCGTGCATAATATTTGCATAATATCACCGATTCAGTTCTGGTATAAATAAGAGTGATGATCCTCAAGGATCATCACTCTTATTTTTTTATCTGCAGGAGAATATATAAGATAACAGCAATAATATAACGATTATGAGAAATTCCACAAATCCACTTATGAAATATCCTATAACCACTCCCACCGCTGTGAAAAAAAACGCAAATCCTGTGAATTTTTTCCAGATAAAAAATCACCACCATAATGATTTATTATCATTATATGTGGTGACTTTTTAATAATGCATTTCCCAACGCACTGAATCTTACTTATATTATATATTCTGATATTTATTATTCTGTGACAGATTCCTCTGACTGTGCGACATCATTTATCGCCTTGTCAACATTCTTCTCTTCCTCTGTCTTGTCCTTCTTGAACAGACCCACGATCTTATCTACGACCTCTGGGGCCATGTCTATGATCTTTGTTACGGCATCCTGGTTCTTGAGATTTACAAGTCTCGTATTTCCTCCTGAGACGACAAGAACAGCAGACGGGCTCATCTTTGCTCCGATTCCTCCGGCAGCTTTGTTGCCGTCCTGCTTATTGAACGCTCCGGCAGCCATACCAAAATTGACATCTACAAGAGGAATAATGATCGTGTCACCGACATACACAGGCTCTCCCACCACCGATTTCGATGATATAAAGCCATCCATTCCCTTAAACATAGAACCAAGTGTTCCCTCAATATTCATATTTGCCATATCAATTTCCTCCTGATATCTTTTTTAATCGAGCAATAGTTATCTTGACATTCTTGTTCCAGATCACCTTCAGCACGCTCCAGCCGATTGTTCCAAGTCTTATCCTGCCCTTCATGAACAGGTCTCCTTCCAGCCGGGCTTCAGAGAAATCCGGTGTTATATCTATATTATCATAGTATAGTGGGAAAAGCAGGCTCATATACCCCAGGCGCTCACCTGTTGTTGCCGGGTCATCCGCACCATATATGATCTGCCCCTTAAGCTTTGTGGGCTTAAGATGCTTTAACACCTTTATCAGTTCAACCTTGAAAACTCTCATGGCTTCCTTTGTTCTGACATTGTGTACAAGCTTAGTATAGCCATCTTTTTTCTTTTTCAGACTGGCAAACTTCTCTGACAGATCTTTGAACTTCGATACAACCGTCTTTGCCATACTGTCTATCCTTCTGCCCAGCCTGATGAGCGGCCCCAGTACGGGCTCCTCAAATTCGCTGTCCTCAAGAAGAAACTGCCTGTCCTCCGGCTCCACCGATGGATAGTCTTCATATCCCGGACTGTCAGAAGCTTCTTCCTCTGTCTCAGCCCGACTGTATTCCCCGGGTTCAGAATATACCTCTTCTTCCGGCTCCGGTATGGCACTTTTTTCGCTGCCCATGATGGTTCCGCCAAACAGCCTCAGCCTGTACCGAAGGCCGTCCGAATCATACAAAACCTTAAAACACAGGACAAAACCAAGCCATCTGGCAGAGAACTTCGCAAATATGTCATCATCCTTCTTCACATACGCCCTGTATCTCACCGGCGCAAACAATACGAGAAGTGCAAGAAGCACTACCAGTCCCACCAGCGACAGGATAACTATGAGCAGTATCTTCAATATCAACCAAACAATATGCATGCTCCATCCCCTTAGACCCAGAGACTATCTGGTCACGATGCAAAAAATCTCTCCACATCAACATCCCCGGTCTTCTTATATATATCATCTATTATATCCCTGACAAGCAGTACAGCCTGGAATCTGCTTGGAGCTGCACCGACAATATGTATAGCATCGCCCATGTCAGTGTAGATCTTCTGCCTGAGTTCATTCAACTCATATATCTCCAGAATCCCATCTCCAAACAACGGAAGTGTGATAACGAACACTCCAGGCACATATTTTACTCTATGGAAGCGCCTTATTCCTCTGACCATCCTTATGATCTGCCGGTCCCGGGCTCCACCAACATAAAACTTATCATCAATGACCATATTCAATCACCTGTAATAAACAGTTTATTCTTCCATCATCTGCTTTATAACAATATAGTCCGCAAGAAGTTCACTCTTTTCCCTGCATCTCGAAAGAGATCCGTTTACATATTCCCTGATCTCATCAGTGGTGTTGAAGAAAACAGGTATGTTGGAGAGTATCTTTGCCATGATGGCTCTGTTGACTGTCATTGAGTTGGCCGCAAACAGATCTGCAAACTCATTTGTCAGCTTCTCCTTACATGCAGCTATATAATCAGTATCCACATTGAGTACGCCCATCACAGCTATATTGTCTATATCCACAAACATACTTCCCGAGAGAAGCTTATCCATGATCTCCAGATCTCTGTATGTATCCTGAAGCTCATTTGCGGCAATATCATCGGTGTAACCGGTTGAGATGTCGTACACAGCGGACTCAAGCATTACCTTATGCTCTCCTGCCAGCTCCTGTTCTCCGACGATATCGTCAAGGAGTGCATATACAGCCTCAAGATGCTCTCCGTCGTCAGCGACAGCCTTCTCTATGACAGTCATCGCTTTCTTACAGCTCTCAGATACGCCTTCCTTT
This sequence comes from Coprococcus aceti, assembly GCF_025567285.1. Taxonomy (NCBI): domain Bacteria; kingdom Bacillati; phylum Bacillota; class Clostridia; order Lachnospirales; family Lachnospiraceae; genus Coprococcus; species Coprococcus aceti. The sequence goes on along the minus strand of NZ_JAOQJT010000002.1, from coordinate 83,162 downwards.
GAATCCAGCGCAAGCATCATAACATAGAGATCGTTTACAAGCTCTATGATGAGCATATATTCAGTCACAACCGAATTCAGGAATGCTGCACTTCTGTCCAGCACATCAGTGAGCTTTCTGTAACCATCGTAATCAAGAGCAGTGTAATCACCGGCCTTTAAGACCTCAAGCGCCTCATGTAGTTCAGGGTACTCTGTCTCAAATCCCTCTGGAAGTCTTATGAGAGCAGTATTCTCGATCATCTCAATAAACTGGTCAAGAGACTCCTTCTCCACTCCATTATATATATCAAGCGTTTCTCCCAGAATGTCATAGAATCTGTTCTTTGTCATACGTATCGGGAGCTGTCCTATGATGGACTGCAGTTTGGAGTTAATGGCAACCTTGTCCTGATCTGCGAACACAAATCTGTATATCTCTTCTGCAAAGTCACTGACGCCCGCCTCATCGAGCTCCTTAAGCTCCTTCTGTATCTCCTCGTCAACATTCTCCGGATAACTGTATTCTTTCCTGTTTAAAATATACTCATACATCTCAAATGCATCCGTGTATGATGTGAGCACCTTCATCTTGGCTGTTATGGTGTTCCTGACATCCGAGATAAGCTTCATGTCAGCATCCTCGCACACCGTCTTATCTCCCACAACAAAGTCGCCTATCAGCTTGTCGATCACAGCCTGGCACTGAGCGATATATGGATCATCAGGGACATCCCCATCCATATGCATGTCCTTGAGTGTCAGGTAATTCAAGGTGAATTTGTGGCATGCATATTCATAATTTGCTTTCGATGCCACCCCTGCAAACAGTGCAAGATTCCTGTCCAGATCCTTCTTTCTCTGTATATCGGTTATAAGCTTCTTCTCTTCATTATACATAATAAACTTCCTCTTTTATCTTCTTTATAAATCTTTGATCATATATCCTAGTTGTGTGTATGGGTAAACAGATGATCCTGACAATACTCCTTGTTACCTGTACACTTTGAGCAGTACCTGAACTGCAGATCAGGATAATCTTTGTCCGTTCTTCCACACACAACGCATCTGTGTCCGATATTCTCCTGTTTTGCTGTCCGCACCTGCCTGTTATAATTCCGCCGCCTCTTCATCTGCTTTGGCGAAAACTTTCTGAAGTTCTTCGTGCTCAGATAGAATATCACAAAGCTCACAAGTGACATGGCTATGTTCACTCTTCCCATAAATGTCTCATTGATGAAGTAATACGCTATAATGACGATATACAGTATCGAGAGATACTTCATCTTGATCGGTATGATCATGGCGTATAACACGCTCATGTCAGGATAGCATACCGCTATAGCAAGGAATATGGACATCAATATATAATATGTCGATGCATATGCGAAATAACCAGTCGAGCTCGCGTAATCATACCTTATGATATAGGTACAGAATATGTGTGCAAGCATTATACCGATCATGGTAAACAGCATGGAGCTGAACATGTACAGATTATAAAGGAATGTTCCGATAGTACGTTCCAGCAGAGATCCCAGACTGTAGTAAAATATCAGCATGATTATCGTGAATATATCGACACCGAATACCGGTGGTGTGATTATCCATGTGAAAAGTCTCCACACCTGTCCATGCATTACCGCCGCCGGATCAAGTGTCAACATGAACAGTATCTTTGGCTGGAACATGAACAACAGATATCCTATACCGTAGCCTATGATGAGGTATAATGTGAGGTTTCGAATGGAGTATCTGCCAAACTTCTTCTCGATCTTACTTATTATATTCATAGAAAAACTCCTGTCATACTTTTTTAAACTACACCTTTTGAATTATATAATATAAAAAATGAGTTTACAACAGTAGAATAATTAAGTTTTTCTAACCTGGCGGATAACAGCAAAATAGCTGCCAGCTATAAACCGGCAGCCAGGACAGATATCATACAGCCATGTGCATCCATCTACTTCTGAAAGTCCACATACTTTATCTCCATGTCCGCGGCAAGGGCCATCTTGTAGAGATCCGGATTGAATTTGAACAGATCATCCGGAGATACTCCGGTATTCTTAAGGACATCCTCAAATGTATCTCCATCCTGCACTGTATATATAAGAAAATCTTCCTCCATGATCACGGGAATACACACTTCATCCCCCGGCTGCATATTGTATACGTTGATGTACGGGTTTGCTGATATGATGTCGCTGAGCTTTACCTTGTATATCCTGGACAGCTTATACAGTGTGTCCCCTCTCTTCACTACATGGATAACTCCGTTACAGGTATCAAAATTCATAGCTTACCCCTGAAAGGCTTTTTTATAATATATTCACCTCCGATGATATAGTTACCTGCAAAAAACTTTTATTTTTACATTTTCTGGTAATGGTTAAGTTTTTATAAAGTCATTGTATTTTTTTAAACCCTACACTATAATAAAGTAGCTTTATCGGCAGAAATGTCGAAATCAAACACATTCAACACACAAAAGAAATTGGAAGGGTTGTTTTATGTACACATTAGGAATTGATATTGGATCAACAACAGTTAAGGTTGCTGTCCTTGACAAGGACAACAAGATACTTTTCTCCGATTACAAAAGACATTTTGCAAATATCAAAGAAACACTTAAAGATCTTGTACAGGAAGCAAAGGATGCCCTCGGCGAGAACGAGGTCAATCCATGTATAACCGGTTCAGGTGGACTGGCTCTCGCCCAGCTCATCGATGTGCCATTTACACAGGAGGTAGTCTGTGTATCAGAGGCACTGCAGGACTATGCACCACAGACCGACGTTGCCATAGAGCTCGGCGGTGAGGATGCCAAGATCATATATTTTACAAACGGAATAGAGCAGCGTATGAATGGTGTCTGTGCCGGAGGTACAGGCTCATTCATCGACCAGATGGCTACACTTCTGCAGACCGATGCATCAGGTCTTAACGACTATGCAAAGGATTACGATACCATCTACCCTATCGCTGCAAGATGTGGTGTATTTGCCAAGACAGATATACAGCCACTCATCAACGAGGGAGCTACAAAGCCAAACCTGGCCGCTTCAATATTCCAGGCCGTTGTCAACCAGACTATATCCGGTCTTGCATGTGGTAAACCTATCAAGGGCAATGTTGCATTCCTGGGCGGTCCTCTTCACTTCCTCCCGGAGCTGAAGAATGCATTTATCAGAACTCTTAACCTGACAGGTGATGCCATCATAGATCCGGGACACTCACATCTGTTTGCAGCCGTAGGTGCCGCCATGAACTCCAAGCCTGAGGTATCCATGACACTTTCAGAGCTTATACATGCACTCTCACAGGAGCTCAACCTCTCCTCAGGTGTAGAGAGACTTGCGCCACTCTTTGAGAGCGATGAAGATTACGAGAAATTCAAGGCAGATCACAACAAGTACGCCGTAAAGCGCGGTGATCTCGCAACATATAAAGGAAACTGTTTCATCGGTGTCGATGCCGGTTCAACCACCACAAAGGTTGCACTTGTCGGTTCTGACGGTGAACTGCTCTACGACTTCTACAGCAGCAACAACGGAAGTCCACTTAACACCACCATCAGAGCTATAAAGGATATATACAGCAAGCTTCCTGAGGGCGCAGTGATCGCAGGCTCATGTTCTACTGGTTACGGTGAGGCTCTTATCAAGCAGGCTCTCTCTCTGGATTTCGGTGAGGTTGAGACAATAGCCCACTACACAGCCGCAGCATTCTTCGACCCTGAGGTCGACTGCATTCTTGATATCGGCGGTCAGGATATGAAGTGTATCAAGATCAAGAACGGCGTTGTAGATAACGTTATGCTGAACGAGGCCTGTTCATCAGGATGTGGATCATTCATAGAGACATTTGCGAAGTCACTGAACTATGACATAGCAGATTTTGCGCACATCGCCATCACAGCGAGAACACCTATAGACCTCGGTTCAAGATGTACCGTTTTCATGAATTCAAAGGTTAAGCAGGCGCAGAAGGAGGGCGCATCCGTGGCTGATATATCAGCCGGACTTGCATACTCTGTTATCAAGAACGCCCTGCTCAAGGTTATAAAGCTCACAGATCCTAAGGATCTCGGCAAGAACATTGTGGTACAGGGTGGTACCTTCTACAACGATGCTGTCTTAAAGAGCTTTGAGGTCATATCAGGAAGAACAGCCATAAGACCTGACATCTCAGGTATCATGGGTGCTTTTGGTGCTGCCCTCATCGCTAGGAACAAGTACAAAGAGGGATTTGTCACGACTATGCTCCCTATCGAGGAGATAAGAAAGCTCACATATGAGAGCTCCATGACAAGATGTAAAGGATGTACAAACAACTGTCTCCTTACAATAAACAAATTCTCAAACGGCAAGAGGTTCATCACTGGAAACAGATGTGAGAAGGGTGTCGGTCTGAAGAAGAACGCAGACAACATTCCTAACCTCTTTGAATATAAGCTTGGAAGAATATTTGGCTATGAGTCACTTAAGCCTGAGGAGGCAAAGCGTGGCGTGATAGGTGTTCCTCGTGTACTCAACATGTACGAGAATTATCCTTTCTGGCACACATTCCTCACAAAGCTTGGATTCTCAGTTGTACTGTCTCCAAAGTCATCGAGAAACATATACAGCCTGGGTATCGAATCCATACCTAGTGAGTCAGAGTGTTACCCTGCCAAGATCTCACACGGACACGTTATGTGGCTGCTGAAAAATGGAATCAAGTCCATCTTCTACCCATGTGTACCATATGAAATGAACGAGACTCCTGAGGCAAACAATCACTACAACTGTCCTATCGTTGCTTCTTATGCAGAGAACATCAAGAACAACATGGAGGAACTCAAGGCTGACGACATAACATTCATCAGACCATTTGTGGCCCTGGACAACGAGGAAGCTCTCGTAAAACGTATGTACCGTGAGATGTCCAAGTACTATGATGTGACAATGGACGAGATTGGAAGCGCCATACATGCGGCGTACGCAGAGGCAGAGAAGGTCAAGGAGGATGTGCGTGCTAAGGGCGAAGAAACTCTCAGATACATTGATGAACACGATATGCTCGGCATAGTTCTGGCTGGTCGTCCATATCATCTGGACCCTGAGATCAACCATGGTCTCCCAGAGCTCATCAACTCATACAAGATTGCTGTATTTACCGAGGATTCAGTCGCACACCTTGGCAAGGTCGAGAGACCTCTTATTGTCTCCGACCAGTGGATGTACCACTCAAGACTGTACAAGGCAGCCAACTACGTCAAGACCTGTGACAACTTAGAGCTCATACAGCTCAACTCATTCGGCTGTGGTCTTGACGCTGTAACAACTGACTGTGTCAACGATATACTTACCAAGTCAGGCAAGATATACACTGTCCTCAAGATCGATGAGGTCAGCAACTTGGGTGCAGCAAGGATCAGAATCAGATCCCTCATAAGCGCGGTCAACTCAAGACATGAACAGCACTACAAGACATGTCCGTCAAGCAGTGCCATCAACAGAATAGAATTTACCAAGGAGATGAAGAAGGACTATACAGTTCTTGCACCTCAGATGTCTCCTATCCATTTCGATCTTCTTGCACCTGCATTCAAGTGCATGGGAATCAACATTGAGATCCTGCCGGATGCAACCAAGGAGACGATAGATGTTGGTCTGAAATATGTAAACAACGACGCATGTTATCCATCTCTGATCGTTGTCGGACAAATGATGAGCGCCATCACTTCAGGAAAGTACGATGTGAACAAGCTGGCTGTCATCATGAGCCAGACAGGAGGCGGATGCCGTGCAACAAACTATGTAGGATTTATCAGACGTGCCCTCTCCAAGGCAGGCTACGGTCAGATACCTGTAATAGCACTGTCAGCCCAGGGCTTTGAGAAGAACTCAGGTTTCAAGATAAGCTACAAGGTCGTAAAGCGTGCAATGCAGGCTCTGATATACGGTGATGTATTCATGAGATGTCTGTACAGGACAAGACCTTACGAGAAGGAAAAGGGTTCGGCAAATGCACTCCATGAGAAATGGAAGAAGGTTTGTCTGGAGAGCCTTACAAAGACCGGAAGCAACGCAGTATTCAAGAAGAATATACAGGGAATCGTCCACGACTTCGATACTCTTCCACTCCTTGATGTCAAGAAGCCTAGAGTCGGAATTGTTGGAGAGATACTTGTAAAGTTCCTGCCATCAGCCAACAACCATCTTGTTGACCTGCTGGAGGCTGAGGGAGCTGAGGCTGTTATGCCGGATCTCCTGGACTTCTTTATGTACTGCTTCTACAACAACAATTACAACTATGAGTTCCTTGGCAAGACCAAGAAGGGAGCCATAGTCAGCAACACTGTTATAAAGGTTCTGGAATCCTTCAGAAAACCTGCAAGGGATGCTCTTGAAAAGAGTGAGCGTTTCGAGGCTCCTGCCCATATCGAGAAGCTTGCCGCCTATGCAAGACCTATCGTATCCATTGGTAACCAGAATGGTGAGGGATGGTTCCTGACAGGTGAGATGATCGAGCTCATAAAGAGCGGAGCACCTAATATTGTATGTGCTCAGCCGTTTGCATGCCTTCCAAACCACATCGTGGGCAAGGGTGTTATCAAGCATCTGCGTGAGGCCTACCCTGACGCCAACATTGTGGCTGTCGACTATGATCCGGGTGCATCAGAGGTCAACCAGGTCAACAGAATCAAGCTCATGCTTGCCGCTGCGAACAAGAATATGAATAAATAAAAGATAGTTATATAACGCTAAAGGCACATCACATACAGAATATTTCTGCATGTGATGTGCCTTTTTCACGTTATGAATTACCTAGGTTTAATTATATCTTTTCATGAACCGCTGCTTATCTTTGCTTAACTGTTCTGCACATGCGATCCTCTCATCACCGGTTATCCGGCTGTCAAACCAGTTGTCGTTGTCATCAGAAAACCATCCCGCAAAGTAATCCGAGCAGCCCTCAGGTATAACGCCATTCCGCTCCCTGAGTTCCTCATGTGCGTCACTTACCACCTGTGTCTTCCAGATGTCCACAACTGACTGATATTCATCCGGATCGGTATCATCGATGGTCCTTATATCAAATATCGTGTCCGGCGCCAGACCGGGATCCATCTCTATAATTCCAAATCTACAATACTGGGCTCTGTTCTCCATGACCTTGAGGCTTCTGTCCGTATAATAATCCCTTCCCAGTATATATACACCACATCCGGTTGCGGGATCTATCTTGAGCGGAATACATATATCTGTTCTCTGCTCTGTGTTCAGGATGTCCAGAAGCTTTGTGCTCTCCTCCTCCAGCCTGTTCTCATCTCTCTGTGGCTCAACAACTGAACTGCCTAAAAAAGGATTATTCAGCCTCTTAGTCTGAAATAACTGTTCAACAAGATCAAGACTTTTATCCTTCTTTCTTGGAATAAGGTTCTCCATCTCTGAGACGTTATCCATACGGCCTGTATCCTCACCGCTTCTGATCTGTCTGAATCCCATGTCGTAGAATTTGGCGGCTATATCATACATTATTATGGCGTACAGCATCTCGTATGTTATCATCTGTACAATGCCGGGGCTCTGGCAATCTTCGCACGGAAGGTCTATATCGGACTCATCCAGAGAAACAGGAACCACATCGTCATCTCGAAAACACTCTCTTACTGTTCTGTCAAATAACTCCTTGTCTTCACCGGCAGTCTTGAGCAAAGCTTTGAGTTTGTCTTTTGTCTTACGTTTTCCAGCCGCAAGCTCATCTTCCAGCCTGTCAAAACCCCTTCTGATGAGCTGTCTGTTTTTCACTCTGGCCATGGTCTTCCTGTTGCCATACACTACACCGGCTTTGTCTTTTTCCATGTTGATCTTCGGCATATTGAGCTTTATTCTGATATATCCCTCCATGAACCCAGGAATATCGATCTCTCCGCGGTCGTATCTCAACTGGAGTCTCCGGAGTTTTATGTAATTTCTTTTATCATCCCCAGCTTCCCGGGTATCGATGTCTTTCTCGTATTCATCCCTTATATATGTGAATATTGCGGACTTCTCTATTTTCTCATCAAAGTCTTTTTTGAGATTTTTGTAGTATTCCCTCTTAAAATCCTTCATCAGTCATCCGCCCCGCCTTCTGCGTGCTTCTTTGCCGCGTAGCTCACCATGCGCTGTGCCCTTTTCATGTAAATGTATGAGTCAGAAAATGCATCCTCAAATCCATATGACGATGCATTTATGCTGCACAGATAGATATTGAGCATCCTCTTTACTACATTTGCAAGATCGATATCCTGCGGAAGTTCATCGGAAAAATATATTTCCCTGAAGCGTCTGTATTTCGTGCAGAACACGTCAGGATTCTGGACATCACAAATCCCAATGAGCTCTGGCATCTCTTCCCCAGTTACCGATTCGCTCCAATCTTCCATTTCCTCTCTTATCTCCTCAGGAAGATCTTCTATTTCCTGATATGAACCGTTGATACGCTCCACATCTTTCTCATAGAGCTTATTTGCCCTGTCAAGCATCTCATCTGTTATCAGGCTTTTTATCTTCTCACCTGAAAGCAGCTCGTATAAAGAATCACAATATGCCAGAAGATTGGCACGCTGTACACCACCGCAGTAAAACTCGGTAAACACATCGTCATATCTCATCTCACCTGATCCAAGCTCCTCTGCCATCATGTATATCTGTTCAAATGTCGACACCGGCAGTTCAACCAGCTCTTCATCACCCAGATAATCCTCCGTCAATATTACCTTTATTGCAAGATACATAAAATCGCTCAGATATTCCCGGAGCACATCCGGCATGTGCTCAGAAGTGACCGACCTGAAACCGTTTTCTCTCCACATGTTGTTGGCTGTTCCATACTCTTCTATACGATCTACATTCGCCGCTATGAAGCTATCTATACGTTCCTCGCTGACTACACCATTAACATCCGTAATCTCCGGCAAAAACGATCTGTTCCTGCCGCTCATCTCAGCTTCAATGTCGCGCAGCTTTTTCTCAAAGCTGTACTGACGGAAGCTCATATTTCTCATTTTATCTACCATATACCCCATAAATATTGCTCCTTGTATATTATTTATATTCATTTTCATACTTACATCTGTCCATGTCAAACATATTCTCTGTTTTTTCCGGTTAATTACTTACATACCTTATCGTCATTCTCCATTTCAGTATGTCGATTTAAATACCTTCCATTCCGGATGTTCCTGATCACCATGTCCGCAGCAGCACTGCTGAGTGTTATCTTAGTAACACCTTCCGACGTGGTATATCTTCCCATGCCTATCTTTTTACCTTTTTTCGTTACGACGCAGTCATACTTTCCTCTTGAACCTTCCTTACTCATCAGATATTTGTCTGACACAAGCCCCATCACAATGGAATATGTATTTAACATATCCTCCTGTATCACCTCTGCCAGGTCATATATATCAATACACTCTCTTACCTTGAATACAAGTCTGTTGAGAGTGCACCCATACTTAAAATCCATCCTGTCAACATGCCCGGCAGCGTAATAAATTATGTCCGTAATTATACGGAAACGTTCCTTTTCCAACTGTTCCAGCCCAGGCTGGTCTGTATTTTTACCCATCATATTCCTCCTCTATGTCACAAATGTCTGCAGATCAATTATATTTCTTTATTATTTCTTCCCTCCTATATCACTGCTTGCGTTTTATAGTCAACTTATTGAGCATATTAATTGTATGAAATGTGATAGTTTTAACAGTAATGGAGGTTTTTCATATGATTTCTTATAGACCCTTTTACGAAACACTATACAAAAAGAACATCACTGAATATGCTCTCATATTTAAGCACGGCATACCGGCCAATACCATTCACAGAATGAAACATGGTGAAGCCATAACTACAAAGACTCTCGATGTTCTCTGTAACATTCTCGACTGTCCGGTATCCGATATAATTGAATTTGTCAAATCTGACAGCTAGATAAATTCCTTTTCCACATCTATGTACTCGCCTCTGGCAATCATTTGTACATATCTAAGCAATTCTTTCTTTGTCTCCCTGGCTTTCTGCAGCCTGCAGATCAACTTTTTGATTTCCTCGTCATCAAGAAGATTGTTTGGATATCGACACAGATTGATAAAAATATCATCCTCGGTTGATGAATATATCATCGGCATCCCATCGCCATTCACCTTCATTTTCACAACAACTGCCAGATTCTGCATGTCCAGCTCATTATTTTTCAGGTCTCCCATATAGTCGCAAAAATAATTAAATGCAACATAATAGTCATCATTCTCTATCTTGAGAGTTGAGATATAATTCTGTTTCTCCGCATATAAATTGCTTCTTATTAACTTGAATTTCTTCATAAACATTGCCTCCTTTTCTTATACTGGTATGTCTCAAGCTTCTATATCATAATATCAGACGTTTATTTTTCTTCCGTTTTTTTTACATAAAAATACCCTCTTTATCGGTTGACCGGTAAAGAGGGTAAATATCTCAATATTTATGATAGCGTTTTTAGGTGTTATTGGTGTTACTATGTTCTATGGCACGACATTAGGAGTTTGTCGGAAGTATGGGTTGCTTATATCAAACGGTACACTTTCTATAGTTGGTTTACTCTTTAATTTTGGTATCATAATTTTTAGATATGTCTTTTATCCTGAACTTTAAACCACACAAGAAAGCATAACATGAAAAAAGCCCTGATATCGCTATCAGAGCCTTTATTTCATGTGTTACTGTCTGGCACCGCAGACACTGCATTCCTTATGTGTGATGGCATCATGGTGTCTTGTGCCAGTCTGTACCTGGTCTGTCCGAACATAAAAAGAACCCCAAGTGATGCTGAGTGCACATCTACCTGCGGGGTCTGGGTCTGGACAGTCAGGAAAACAGCTTATGCAATGGTCTGCACACCATCTCTGTTTTGCACAAGAGTCGCTGAGTTCATCAGCATAACTACCATCAGGCCATATGCTGTGATTCTCATACACATCCTGCTCTTCATAGATTGGCTCATCCCACTCATTCTTATCTACAACTGTCTTCCATGTATGCTGGTGAGCCACTACTAAACGAAGTGTCTCTACTTTATTGTTTGAATATCTGACTGTGATCTTTACTGTACCCTTCTTCTTAGTGGTAACAGTAAAGGATTTCTTGTTCTTTACCAGCTTTACTGTCGCAAGCTTTGTATTAGAGCTCTTCACATACTTGAGCTTTATGTTGGTGTTTATTACACGCTTTTTAGACGGACTCATTGTAAATTTCGTAGTTCTGACTACGTTACATACTATACGTCTCTTGTCCTTTGTGATCACCGTAAACTTTGTTTTTCCGTTACGGATTCCTGACACAACAACCTTGCGTGATGATGCTTTTCTCATCTTCACTGCACTCTGGCTTCCAAAGCTTATCTTTGCAATATCAGCCGGCATGGTGATAGTCTTTCTCTCTCTTCCTGCCAGATAGCACGTCATAGTCTTGGTCGACTTATACGCTGTGCTCTTACTGGTTGTTGCAGCATTTGCCGAAACATTAGGTATCAGTGATAATGCCATCACACATACCATAATCAAAGTTACAATTCTGGTTATAAAACCTGTCTCACTCTTTTTCATATTACATTCCCTCCTTCGTATAATGCACCGTATTTACGGTATCCCTCACACTAAAATAATTGATGTGCTATATGGATATGCAATACACACACTTATTTTCTTATTATACAGTACAAACTACATCATAGTCAATATGTTGAGTATTTACATTGCATACATTTTCATAACTAATATTGGAACTATTTTAAATATCCATAGTCCAGATTTTTATTTTCATTTCAAAGAAGTCTACTATATCACCCCCATTACTCAGATTCCATCCGGACTTTATATACTCATCCGTCCACTCAATCACTATATCTGCCATCTCGTCCAACGGAATATTTGGCAATGGCCTGAGACATTCACCTACTCCGTACATCCTGGCAAGACATATTGCAATTTTCACCCAGTTTTTTTCGTACATTTTAATCTCTGTATCATCCATACTCTTTTACACCTCCGCAATATTCCTCTAACTCTCAAGCTCATATACGAAGTATAATCTTCCAACATAGATATTCCGTATAAAAAACGGAGAATTTTGTCAGGCAATGCTATTTTCTTTTATTTTTCACTTTATCATCCGGCTGTATGAATTTTAGCTTATCAGGGGTGCGGTAGCTGAAATGTACCGTGTACATATCTCCCTTTTCTGCCTGCAGATTTATTGTCTGCAGATCTTCAACGACATACTTTTTGCCATCATAGGTATATTCCAATGTGAGTTTCTGGCTGTATCCACCCATCATATCGTCATTTGTCACCTCTGTCACGGTTGCGACAGCTTCAGAGTGGATACGCCGGTTCTGAATATACATTCTCACAAAAAATATTACTACAATTACCAATGCTGTGATCTTCATAATCTTCCACAGCATTACCAGCCTCTCGCGGCCAAATGCATACATGACAATAAAACAAAAAAGAAACGCTTCTAAACAATACAGCATATATTTTTACCTCCTGCAATCAAATACCTAACCTGTAAACAAATCATATCACCAGTTATATTTCTTCCGTTTTTTCAACGGCAGGCAAACGACCAGACAAAAAAGAACCACAATGCATAATTTGCATTGCAGTTCTCCCGCTGATATCTGATTATATTTATCTAAGCAATAGTGTACTCCGTCCTGTTACAGTCCTCAAAAAGCTCATCATCAAGCTTTCTCTGTAGCTGTGAGCGGATAAATCGCACTCCCATTCTGTTTTCGGCCGCCTGCTTTGCCAGCTTGTGCTTTGCATTAGCTGACATCTTCAGCCGCACCCCGTAATAGTCCGCAATCTTATCGACCGGACTGATCCCTTTGGCATTTAAGATGGCGTAGAAATCATCCTCTGTCATCTCATTTAGCTGCACTATAGTGCCTATACGACCGGCGACCTCGCTTCTGACATTTGCGTACTGCACCAGATCTTCCTGAGTGAATGTACTCCTGTATCCGTCAAATGACTCGTCAGACGATACTGCACCAAAACCTATAGCCCTGCTCTTATTCACAGCCACATCCTTCGCTCTGACCATGGAATCGAAGGAACCCAGGAACACAAAACTTACATTTGATGTATCTATATCAAGAGCTGGTTCACTGTTCGACGGATTGCCATCAAAATGAACCATGTCCCCCTCCAGGACCTTCAGCAGTTCATTCTGGACTATGTAACTGTAATGCCTGTCGTCCGCATCCTCGAACATCTTGTCAGCCTCATCAAGGACAATGATAAGGTGGCCCATTTTATCCTGAGGCACCACATCGAACAGATTTCTGACTTTTGTATTGCCCTTCCAGCCCGTGCCCGTCAGAGAGGTGGCATTGTGGATCACTATGTTCGAATATAGCTTTGCGAGCTGCCTGAATATCTCTGTCTTGCCACAGCCGGTAGGGCCTGCAAAGAGTACATTCTGCCTCCTGCCATTCACATGGTTCCAGAGGAGCATGGCAGCGGCGCGCTTTGCCTCCTTCTGGCCGTACACATTCCGATCAAGGTACTTGTATATCCTGGCAGGTGAACTCAATATATGACTCACCTGTCCGGATGCTTCTGACGGAATCTCATCTTCATAAAGGATATCCTCCTCTATTTCCTCAGTCTCACCATCAGTCCTCCTGTCGTGATGATTTCCGAATATTATATCACTTACCCGCTCACTCACATCTGAGTCACACGGAATGCTCTCCTGGTCAGTCCTGCTGTATGCACACATAAGCGTAGCTGAAATGTCCTCCACATCCTCGTCCCGGATGTTCAGGTTTTCCAGAGCTGTGAGCAGCAATTCTCCGACCGTTTTGCTGGTTTTGTGCTGCCAAACCCTGTTCAGTTCTTCAACCTTATCAAGCTCCTCATAATACTCTTCATCCGTCATAGAGTCACAGACCCCAGCCTTTGCCCTTTTGGTGAAGTCGACCGCAGGATTGGTTATGCTCCTGTTTCTGAATCCTCTTCCTGCCGCCTTGATAAGTTCTGCATAAAGTTCTTTCATATTTGTTATATCCATGTGTAAACTCCTTTCTTTCTCCGAAGTATCAGCAAATGTCTTGTTTTCATGCTTAGAGTATACACACGATATTTTTTTGTCTCGTAAATTCTACGAACGTCTCTCATCCCCGTCTGATCTGACCTTGAGATACCCTCCACTTACCAGATTGGCAACCACCGACTGCTGGGCAAATGAGTCAAGCCCCACAGCATTTCTGCCGTTTCTGTCCTTGTACACATAAACTCCCATTTGATTACCAAGCACTGTCTCATTATAGGTTACGCAGTCATCGTCAATGTCAGCCTGAAGCAGCCCGTCATCTATAAGCCCATTTGCAATCGATTCCATGTTGATGATCACCTTATCGGTTATCTGCTCATGCATATCCTGTGACTCAAGATGTTTATGTAGATTATAAACCATCGCCCTGAGTGACAATCTATCCTTCTCTATAGGAAATTCAAATGTCCTTAGTGCTTTTTCCACCATATCTACACTTTCATTTCCATATAAGTAAGCGTTCTGTATAGCGGCATCATCGTGCTCATTTGCTCTGATCTTAAACACCTGATAGCACATATTTGCAACATTGTCCATGGAATGCAGATTCCGTCCGACCACATCGATCCATGTCTGTACATCCGTGATAGCCGGTGAATTGTCTTCCCCATAAAACAGCTTGTCAAATGAACCAAAGTCATCATTTCCCATCTGCCACAGTTCAAGCTTCTCTCCGTCGGCACACCTTTTCCCTGTATAGAAATGATTCTGTTCGTATCTGAAGTAATATTTTTTATTCTCCTCAGTGTCATTTATGATTTCCATATCCTGATATCCAGGCCTTGTAATATGCCCAGGTTTTAACTGACTCACCTTGAGTTCCCTGCGGGTCAGGCAGTCAACAAGATATGTCGCATATCTCGTATCATATGCATGATAATGCTCAAGTCCCTGTGGCTTTCTCCTATATGTAACCGCTATATACAAAGTCTCGCCTTTTTCCAGTCTGCTTCCGATCAGTCCCGAAAAACGGGCCATGGACTGATATGCATTGTACCTGTACTGCTCTGCACCACCATCTGGCACAGTGTGCAGACACACCTCCTTCAGTGAATGTGGGAAGAAATATATATCCGGGAGTTTCCTTGATCTGTCACTCTCCATAAGACTTAGATACTCACCAAAGTCCGAACACCTGCACCCATCCCCGCCGGCAGGATCATGAATACTGTTTATATCTACCTGATCCCCGGCAGGCATATCCGGTGAATCGGATATCTTGTATGCCCAGTTCGCAGGGTCGATTCCTGTATAGCTGAGTGATACCTTATCATTTCGCAGTATAACTCTGGCAGCATGAGACATTCCCCAGTAATCTATACCGGTTCCACATCCAAAGCTCACCGACGATACCTCTTTTTTACTCTTTAGGATTCTGGCAAGTATATCTGTATAAGCACGGGAGAATTCAAATCCATATGCTCTGGCATATTCCATTACGTAGTAGGCAAGAAGATACCTGTCACTGTAATCCCCCTCGCCGTTTTTGAACAGATTGCGGCATTTTTCATGAAATTCCTCCAGCTCCTCCGGGCTGAGTCCGTCAGTATATTCCTTTAAATCCTTGAACACTCTTCGTAGGTATTCCTTCAAATTAACTATATTTGCCATGATTATCTTATGTCCTTTCTACTGCTGCTTCCATTACTGTACTGATAATAAAATCCTGTCTCTGTCTAATACAGAGAATCGGGACCGTATGTTCTCTCCATTCTGTACAACATATCCGTCTTCTCCATCGCCTTCCTGATGTAGATAACCGCATCTGCCATGTCATATGCATTGCCATATATTGATATGTTGTGCTTACATAGATACATATCAAGAGCCCCTTCGACCACCTTTGTCATGATGGACAGATAGCTATACGGCACCTCATCTGAATAGAGAAGCGCCATAAACTCCCTGAACCGTGCGCAGAATGTCTCCGCATCCGCCACATGTTCGTGAAGATATTTCCACGGCTCAAGATCATGGAAAAATGGCTTCTCCTTCAATGGGGTACCGCATCCTTCCATAAAGAATTCATATTCTTCTTCATCTCCACCTATACCATAATCACTGTCCATAATATCAGCAGGAGATTCATTTGAACTCCGAACATCCCCGTTCTCAGCCTCAAGCTGCTCAAATGCGTCTTCCATCCTTCTTTTCATGTCCGGTGTCATCCATGTGTCCTCTGTGCTGTCACTTAGCCAGTAATACACCTCAATGCCCCACGAGATGACTCCTGAATCCGACAGAAAACCATCACACTCATATTCCAGGAGCAGATTATCCTTGTCCTGCCCAGAATTGAAATTCCTGCATCCTGCAAGTATTGTGTTAAATGACTCGTCGGGAAGCGTCTCAATCTTATTCTCCAGCCAGTCAAGCTTGAGCAGAGACATGCGGACAGCCAGGTACAAATACAGTCTCATATATCTGCAAAAGCTCTTCTGCCCGGGCAGGGCTTTCTCATCAACTATCCTGCCAAACCAGAGCATGTTTTTACCGGCATATATATCCATCAGCTCTAAAAACTCACCTATGAAGGCCTGCGTTTTAGACTCACTGAACTTTCCGTTCTCATCTGTTACATATGGGACGATCGAGTGAGACCTCCCGCTTATGATCTTTTCAAATTCGTCCATGAGATCATGGTATTTTTTCTTATTTTCGCTGACCTCATTGAGTCTTTGTCTCTCAAACCAATCCACGATCATTCCTCCTTATCACCCGTCCTAACTTACAGACTCCTATGTTTTTTCTTCATAACCGAGTGAAATGCAGCTCTCTTTCTGTCTTCCTGCACCTCCCTGTCGAATTCCGCCAAAGTCTCAGCTATATCCTCATCACTTACCAAATCTTCATGTATCTCTTCAGCCGCCGTATGTCCGAAAAATTTCAGGAACACATCAGGACATCCGACCGGTGCATCACTGTTGCAGTTTCTGTATTCCTCAAGGGCATCCTCCCTGTAATCATAATTCTGAAACCAACTGACAGCCTCCTCCATACCCGGAAAGGCATCTCTGTCATAGCTGCTTGACTGAAATGCAGAAAACTCAAACGCACGGCCCTCCTCCACTCCAAGGAAATACACCACGCCGAGTTCACAGTTACTGTCTATCCGCACTCCCGCAGACTCCTCAAACCGGTTTCTGCCGATCAGGAACACACCACCGCCGATCTCCCTGTCAAGCCACATTGGCAAGAACACATCGTGGTGCCCTCTGTCATTCCTGTTTGCGTTCAGTGTATCCTTCAGATCATCGCATGCATCATAGTATTCATTCCATGTGAGATAGTCCCCTGGGATAGCCGATTCATCATGTCCGCCAAATGGATTTCCTCCCGCATACTTGAAATACGCATCCAGTATCTCCATACTTTTCTCTTTTTTTCTGGGAGGTCTGTAGGTTTCATTATCGGAAGAGAATCCGGCGTCATACAAAAGTGTGTTGACCTCCACCTTGAGAATTTCATCCTGAATCCTCTCGGTAAGCTCTGCTGCATAATTTCTCTCCATCAGAGAATCAGCAAACCTGGCAAATAAAACATCATCACTCTCCGCAAACTGCGCCAGTCTGGCAAGCTTGTCAACCGACTTTCTGACTCCGATAAAAACGTCTTTTCCCCACACGGCCAACGCATTTTCTTGCAGGACTGCCATATCAGCCTTTCCCGGTATGTATTTGCTGTTCATGGAAAAGAAATCCAGCAGACCTTTTATATAATCGGAACTGTCCAGAACTCCGTGATACAGATCCATATAAAGCGAAGTGAGCTGAACATACGGATTCTTCTTCTCCCCTTCAAATTCAAATGAGACTAGAATCTCATTTGTGACCGCTCTAAGCACATCCACATCTATATCAAGCACCGGATGCCTGTCAAGACTCTCTGACAATCCTATAAGCTTCTCACGGATGCTGCCATTTTCCATGTTTTCCATGGAGTCCTCACCCACCGAGGTTTTTTCCACCAGCTCTCGAAGAGACATGATTCCATCCAGCCCCGCCACAAGATTCCTGTCTGTGAGCAGCGCTCTTACGAGAAATCTTGTGTACCTTCCCTTGCTGAGGGGAGTGTCTGCAAGGCAGAATAATTCTTCCTTTATTCTAAGCCGGAGGTTCTGCTCACGCTCTCTCCTGACATATCCATATATGAACGAACTCTCCATGTGCTCGTGATAATCGCGGCCTACCCTACAGTAAAAATCATCTCTGAATCCAGCCACAGACTACACCTCCCAACGAAGCTCTTTTATCCTGTCTATCTGCTTCTTTATGCAGGTATATGATCTGACAAACTCCTTAACATCGACATACAATGACATTCCACGCCTGCACAGGAATACGTCGATCATTCCCTCAACAAGATCATCGAACTCAGCCATGGCATGATTCATCTCGTCACCGTCAAGCTCCATATAGAAGATCTCCCTGAGCCTGATATAGCGCTGACAATACACCTCCGCATCGATAAATGTTCTCTTAAACTCATTCTCGCTATTTTCTGTGCGCTCAAGCATCTCATCCATGTATTGATTATATTCTTCATCCTCATCAAGTTCACTCAAAGCCGCATCTATCTCCACATCAGACATCACATCCTCTTCTGCCTCTTTGAGATACTCCTCGTATGCAGCATTCTGTTCCCCGCACAATTTTTCTACCATAGACCTCATCTCAGGAGTCAAAGTTGTGCTGATATCGACATCCTTAAGCGACTCGTACGCCAGTGTAAATATATCGAACAGACTGCCGTCTCCCCTGCCACAGTAATACGACTCACCCCACAGCTCACAGAACTTTGCCACATCAGACTTTATTGCAAGCCTTCTCACCTCCACGGCATGTGACAATATCTGCTGAAAAGAATCCTCAAACGGCCATGTGAGCACCTTCTCTACCCAATCCATATTACTTATCATGAGACGAATGATACAATACAGATAGTCCGACACAAATTCCCGGAACTTCTCAGGCATTCCTGCCTCATTCTCATCCCCCAGAGCCTTTAACCACATGTTGTGTCTGTTTCCGTACTCATCCATGGACTTTATCAGCTCATCTACCAACCTGTCGAGAGCTTCCGTGCTGTATCTTCCGTCTTCGCACAATACAAATGCAGATACTTTATTATCTCTTCCTGTGACAGCCTCATCAAGCGCCGCCTTGAGCTGTCTGTATTTCTTTTTTCTGAAATCAATGTTTTCCCATTCCTTTTCAGATATCCTCAATTATCTACGCCTCCTAATTATATTTATCCGTTCTGTTATTCCTGACCGTCAAATCTGAAGCTGAGCTGAGTCTGCTTCAGTGACTTCACTTTTCGTTCTGTGATCTTGTCGTACTCACCGACCGAACCGCAGAGAAGCGGTGACGCGGGATCATAACATTTGCAGTTGGCCTTCACCGCATCCGGCGAGTAATTCGCATAACAGTATTTGCATCCATTCAGACAGGTGTTGTATGAGCCAATCTCCACGCTCTCCATGCAGCCGCACTCAGGGCGCTGGGACTTATCCTTTGCCACCTTTATGTCACAGCCTATAATCTCCTCTATGAGCTTCTTGTCTATGCAGCAGTTGTGTTCAATTCCGCACTTCTCCAGATCCACCACCTCTGCACAAGTAGCCATCGACATTCCATGTGATCTTGCAATGTCCGCTATCGCCTTTGCAAATGCTTCCAGATCGTCGTGACTCATCTCATAGCTGTCCACAACCTGCATATTTTTCCTGTTCTTGGCATATATATCGACGAAGCTGATGACGCATTTCTCAGTGCAGCCATCTAACGCCTCCGCAATCTGTGTAAATGCCCTTATGTGGTAATCCGGCGTATATTTCTTCGTGAATACTATCGGGTCATATCTCCAGATGACCCGTTTTTTCCCTATCTTTCCGGCAAGCTCCTGAAATGCAGGAATGAGCTGTCCCTTTTTATCAGGCAGATTCGTCTCCATATCCTTGCCGTAACCTGTCAGAGTGAACTGGAAATAGTATTTGTACGCATCCAGTTCCGGAAGCCTTGGAAGCATCGGTATGGGATTCTTTGTCCAGAACACAATGCAGTCAACCACCTCAGGTGAGAGGTCTATCCTGCTTATCTGATGCGCATTCATAGGATTCCTCACATACAGAAATCCTTCCTTTATTCTATTAAAAAACCATTCCGAGTAAAATGTCGGTATGTCCGTTCTTCTACTGGCACTGAGTATCATATTTCATCCCCCAATCAATAGCCTATCTGTCAACAGATTTAAGTATAATATAATGACCTGCCTGTTATCAATATCGTGTTTTGATCTATGCCTGCTTATATCTCACCTCATATGGAGGCTTATTATTGTTGTAAGTATGTGGCCGCGTCGTATTATAGTAATTCTCCACAAAATCATCTACTGCATCGTACAGATTTCTCTCATTACCATAGCTTTTTCGGTTGATCAGCTCGCTCTTTAACGTGCTGAAATACCTTTCCATGGGTGCATTGCTGTAGGGATGCCCCGGAGGGCTCATACTCTGACGGATACCTCTCTCCAGACAATATGTCGTGAATTCCTCCGATGTAAATTCATTTCCCTGATCAGAGTGAAGGATCAGCCGCCGTGGATCTATTCCTTCATCTGTGGACAGAGCCTTTTTCAAAGTCTTTATAGCAAGTTTCGAGGTCATTTCAGTGCCACACAGAGATGCTACAATACTCCTGTCATACAGATCCATAATGGCACAGTTGAACCGTATACTTCCATTTTCAAGTGCGATGAATGTAAAATCTATGCTCCACTTCTCATTTACCCGGCCCGCCTTGAAATTACCCTTTAAAATATCCGGACAAATGTGAAAAGGCATGCGCTTTTCATACGGAGGATGTCTGGCACCAACCACCGAACACAATCCAAGTTCCTGGTTCATATACTTTCTCGTTGTCTCAAGGCTGATATTATAACCCCTCTGAAGCAGATAATAATGCATTTTTCTGTATCCGTCGGTGCCATTATGCTCTTCATATATAGAACGGATCTCATCTAAAATCTGATCTTTCTGTGCCTTGCACCCATCTCTTTTACTGTGCAGGTAATTATAGTACACACTTGGCGACAGCCCAAACTCGTTCAAAAGCCAGCGCACGCCAAACCTGCCACTATACTTTTCTATGAATTCGTATATTGCTTTCCTACTCTCGCCATCCAGATCTTCTGACCTCAGCCGTGTAAAAGAAATCTTCTTATCGGTCTCAGCAAGCTTCTGCAATAGACCGCTCAGATACGGATCTTTCCTTTTCGCCTTGCTCATACGCAGTCCTCCTTTTTTGTAAAATCAATATCTCATGTCAGGTCTTATTGTACATCTGGTACATTTTTGTCCCGTACAAATTACGAAGCAATTTTCAATATTGATTTTTGGGATAGAAATTTTCGTATCCATGTGCTATTTTGATATTTTGATTTGTTTTATATATGAGAACTCAATTGAGAAGGAACAAGATTCCTGATTCTCTCATACATACAAACCACGGAGGTGATGACACTTGAAGCAGCAGCAACTGCTTGAACTATATGACAATTACTCGGACAATGCATTCCGTCTGGCCATGAGTTTTCTTGGCAATATAGCGGATTCCGAGGACATTGTCCAGAATGTATATACCAAGCTTATAGAAAAAAGTCCTCACATATCAAGGGGCTGTGAGAAGTCCTATATTCTCACCATGACCGCAAATATGTGCAGAAACCATTTGAAATCAGCGGCAAACAGACTGAACAGCAGCTATGAAGAGCTGGCAAACGATGATCTCACAAGTGGCTTCAATATGGAGGAACAGTCAATGTTTGCAGCCATAAACAGGCTGCCCGATACATACCGCACGGCTCTGTATCTGCACTACTACGAGGGGTATTCATTCAAGGAGATCGCTAAGATGCTTCATTTGTCAGTCTCAGCAGTCTCCATGCGGATATCCCGCGGAAGGGATCAGCTAAAAGAATTTTTAAAGGAGGAATAGATCATGAATAATAAAGATATAAACGAATTATACAAAGCTACCATGGACAATGTGACCATGCCCCAGGATGACAAAGACGATCTCAGGGCAAAGCTTGCCGAACAGGCTCAAACCGGCAGATCTGGTCACAGACTCGCCCGCGTCGGCAAATATGCCGCCATCGCCGCTGCCGTGTGCGCAGTTCTTCTGTGCATCCCGGCGACAAGGACAACCGTCTCAGCAGCCATCGACTACATAAAGCAGACCTTCCACCTGGCAAATGGTACCGAAGTGATATACGAGGAAAACAGTGAGGGAAACTCCATACAGTTCACCGTATCTACAGATGATGTCAATGGTTACACGAAAGTTGAAAACGGCCGTCTCTACCTTGTTCTCGGAGATACCAAGGAAGATATCACCGACAAATGTGGTCCTGACAAATATTTCCGTCATGAGATCAAGAACACGGACGGCTCACACAGCGTCATCCTCATCGGAGGTACACCTGATAGCTGTGGCTGGTGCGAGCTCTTCTTCGACAAGAATGGAAAATATATATTTAACAACATGAACGTTGAAGACTACAACGACCCATGGCTTAATGACGCCCTGCATGCTGAGGGTGTTGACACAGGCAATCCTTACCTGGATGATGACCTTTCAGATTCATCCGGCAGCGCCGCTGACGGAAATGCAACATATATCGAACAGTAATTTTTCCTAATAAGCCATATTAAAAAGCAAAAGATACAAAATTTTCCTAAACAAGCCTTTTTCGATCAAAAAGGGATAAATCATCAAATATTTACCTCATATTTCTCCCTTTTTGATGATTTAACCTTGTCTTAGGAAAATTTTGTATCTTTATTTCTTCTATCATATATATTTTTAGGAAAATAATCTCTGAATAGGTATCCATTCCGATCATTCTGTGTCGTGAGATTGATATAGAAATCGCTACAGTCTCATCGGAATTCCCTTATCCTGAAGGTATCTCTTCAGATCTCCTATCTCAAGCTCTTTATAGTGGAACAGCGAAGCCGCAAGAGCTGCATCAGCTCCGCCCTCTGTCAGGGCATCGTAGAAATGATCCTTAGTTCCTGCGCCGCCGGAAGCTATCACTGGAATATTCACATTGTCTGCTATGGTTCTGGTGAGTTCTATGTCATATCCCGCCTTTGTTCCATCGCAGTCCATGCTGGTAAGTAATATCTCTCCAGCTCCAAGCTCTGCGGCCTTCATGGCCCACTCAACTGCATCTATTCCACAGTCGATTCTGCCGCCGTGCTTGTATATGTTCCAGCCTGAACCATCATCACGTCTCTTGGCATCTATTGCTAAGACTACGCACTGGCTGCCAAACTTGTCAGCGGCATCAGCTATAAGCGTCGGATTGTCTATGGCTGCCGAGTTCACGGATATCTTGTCTGCGCCCTCACGGAGTATTGCCTTAATGTCATCGACAGTTCTTATTCCGCCGCCGACTGTAAACGGAATGAAGATAGTCTCAGCAACTCTTCTTACCATGTCGACAACTATATTTCTCTGGTCTGATGAAGCTGTTATGTCAAGGAAAACAAGCTCATCAGCGCCCGCCTTGTCATACGCTGCACCGACGGCAACCGGATCCCCGGCATCTATAAGATTTACGAAATTTACGCCCTTTACAACTCGTCCGTTCTTCACATCAAGACAAGGTATTATTCTCTTTGTATGCATGTCCTACACCTCCAGCTCTATAAAATTCTTCAGTATCTTAAGTCCAACCTCTGAGCTCTTCTCAGGATGGAACTGACATGCAAATACATTGCCGTGCTCCACGGAGGCATGGATCTGAGTTGAGTAGAATGTGGACGCTGCTACATCCTCCGGATTCTTAGCCTTCAGATAATATGAATGAACGAAGTAGACATATGGGTTCTCTGGAAGTCCCTTGAAAAGTCTTGCATTTGGATTTATCTCAAGATTATTCCATCCTATCTGCGGTATCTTAAGTCCCGGCGCATCCGGTATACGGAGTATCTCACCGTCCAGGATTCCAAGTCCTGTTGCCTCCGGTGACTCCTCGCTGGTCTTGAAGAGGAGCTGAAGACCAAGGCATATTCCGAGGAATGGCTTGTCTGCATCCACAACATCATAGATGACGTTCTCAAGACCATACTCCCTGATCTTATTCATGGCATCTCCGAAACTACCAACTCCCGGAAGTATCACCTTGTCGCTCGCCATGATCACATCTCTGTCTCTTGTGATGACAGCCTCCTCACCCAGATACTGCACTGCCTTCTCAACACTCTTTATGTTACCTGCATCGTAATCCAAAATTGAAATCATCTGTTTTGTCCTTTCATATTGAGTCTTTTCCATTATTGTACTCTTTCTTAATGTTGTCATAGGCCATATCTCACTTAGTCTATCTGTCACTATAATGATATTTGCAAGCAAGAATATATACATTAGTATCGTCAATCTTGTATATTATTCTGTCTTTATCATTTATTCGTCTGCTCCAGAAGCCAGTCAGATTTCCAGTTAATGGTTCGGGTTTCCCAATGCCTTCATTTCCATTTCTGCATATATCTTCTATCAGACTATTTATTTTCTTTAGTGTCTTTCTATCCTCCGTCTGCCAATAGACATAGTCTTTCCATCCATTATCAGTAAAGACTTTATTCATCGACAGATACCTCCGTCAGATCATGAACAGCAAAATTTCCTTTCTCAAGCTGGGTCTTTGACTCCATAAGCCAGTCATAGTTTGCTTTGTTTCCCATCACATATACATTTTCCATCAGATTGTTATATGCCTCTTCTGAAAGCATAACAACATTTTTATTATCCTTACGGGTTACAATCATGGTTTCATAATCATCTGTAACTTTATCCATGTACTTTTTCATATTGTCTCGTAGGTTTGTATAATTAACAGCTAACATAAGAACACCTCCTCAAATCCATGTACAGTTTTCTGTACTTATATTGTACTGTACAGAAAACTGTACGTCAAGTACCTGTATTATCTTATGCCTATGTTATAATAGATATTCTGCTCTCGCATGTAATTCTTTAGAACCTCAGCTTGCTTCCCTTGCCGCCGCGCTTGCCCGGCTTAACTCTGGTAAAGATTATCTCGTTATCTCCAACCTTGAAGGTATCCTTTGTGCTTCCCACAAATACCGACTCAAGGACATCGTCACCCTCTAAGTTGATGAGCCTGACTCCCGCTGCGCCCTTGCCCTTCTCAGGAATCTCCGCTGCGTCAACTCTTATGTAATAGCCCTTCTCTGACTGTGCGATTATGAAGTCGCCCTCGGAAATTTTGCCGATATATATGATATCATCACCGACTTTTGAAGCATTTGCAGCACGCCTTGTGGTGTCAAATGCGGAGCCGTCAACAACCTTGGCAAGACCCTGCTTACTGACGAACAGCAGCTTGTCAGTCACAAAATGCTCTATGCAGTCCATGAACAGGATATTCTCGTCACCATTCATGTTGCAGAACTCGAACACCTGGATTCCCTTGTCGGCAAGACGTCCTATGAGGCTTCCTCCGCCCTTCTTACTGGTGTTCTTCTTCGCCTGAAGCTTAATGATGTCTGCAACCTTGATCGTATACACCTGATTATTGTCGGCAAATACCGCTATCCTGTCAAGATTCTGACACTTAACCGCAAATCTGTAATCCTTAGTGATCTGGTCGATGTTCTTCTCGTATACATTTGCATCTACAACTTTGATGTAATAGAATCTGTCGAGAAGTACAGCCACATCTGTAGCCACGACCTCAGCCTTCTTCACAACAACAGTTCCATAGTTATGGATCTGAGTCCTTCTAGGTATGGCATACTTTGCCTTGATCTCAAGCATGTCATCTATCATCTGCTGCTTCATGGCATCCCTGGACTCCATAAGCCTTGTGTACTTCTTAATGAGCTTCTCAGCGTCAGCCAGCTCTTTCTTTAAGGCATTGATCTCCAGTCCAATGAGCTTCTGAAGTCTCATGGCAAGTATTGCATCCGCCTGCTTCTCTGTGAAGCACAGGAACTTTGCGTCCGCCTCTGAGCCCTTGAATCTGAACTTGATATTCGATGTATCGCCGTGCATGAGGCACGCCTTGGCATCAGCAACCTTTGTACTTCCGCGGAGTATCTCTATGATCAGGTCTATGCAGTCAACCGCTGTGAGCAGTCCCATCTTGATCTCCCTAATCTCCTCCTGCTGTGCCAGAAGCTTTCTATACTTCGTGTCATACAGACCGTACTTGAAATCTGTGTATACCTTCAGTATCTTTTTGAGTCCCATGACCTCCGGCTTGCCGTTGTTGATGCAGTTGATATTCACGCCAAATGTATCCTCAAGGGCTGCCTTCTTATATAATATATTGATGATGTTCTGTATCTCCTCGTCAGAAGTTCCCTTCTTCACATCTATACACAGGCATTCACCGTTCTTGTCTCCTCTGTCCGCGATATCCACGACCGCTGGAAGCTCTCTGTTTCTGACAAGCTCTGCGACAGTATCAAGGAACTTGGCAGTACCTCCGATCATTGTATATGGAAGCTCTGTGACACATATACTCTTTCTTCCGTATCCGATATCCCTGACCTCTACCTTACCGCGCACCTTGATCTTGCCAAGTCCTGTGGCATACACATTATACAACTCCTCAGGTGTTGCATTAATGATTCCACCTGTGGCAAAATCCGGTCCCGGCATGAGCGCAAGCAGATCCTCAAGCTGTATCTCAGGATCATTCAGATATGCAACTGTGGCATCTATGACCTCACCGAGATTGTGTGTAGGAATATTTGTCGCCATACCTACTGCTATACCGGTTGAACCGCTCACCAGGATATTTGGCACCTGGAAAGGCAGGAAAGTCGGCTCTGTCTCCGTTCCGTCAAAGTTTGGTATGAACTGATCCTTGAAGAACGGAAGATCCTTCATGCACACATCCTCTGTGTACTTAGATATACGCGCCTCAGTGTATCGCATGGCAGCCGCACCGGAACCGTCCACCGCGCCAAAGTTGCCGTGTGGGTCAACAAGTGGTATCGGCAGTTTCCAGTTCTGTGCCATATTTACAAGTCCTTCATATATGGAACTATCTCCGTGTGGATGATATTTACCCATTGTATCTCCGACTATTCTCGCACATTTTCTGTGTGGCTTGTCGGAGCCTGCAAGACCATCCAGTGAGTAAAGTATCCTTCTCTGGACAGGCTTTAATCCATCCCTTACATCCGGGAGCGCTCTCTCTGTTATAACCGACATGGAATAATCCACATAGGACTGTCCCATCTCGCTCTCATAATCTACATTTAATATCTTTTCCGACATGATCTATCCCTTTCATCATACAAACTGTGAAAACGCGCTGCTAAGCATTCCCAAATATCACTTTTATATATCTAGCACCGCATCCGC
This sequence comes from Coprococcus aceti, assembly GCF_025567285.1. Taxonomy (NCBI): domain Bacteria; kingdom Bacillati; phylum Bacillota; class Clostridia; order Lachnospirales; family Lachnospiraceae; genus Coprococcus; species Coprococcus aceti. The sequence goes on along the minus strand of NZ_JAOQJT010000002.1, from coordinate 55,631 downwards.
ACTGTGTGTCTCTATGTACTCTCTTCTAGGCGCAACCTCAGTTCCCATGAGCGTCTGTGTGAGCTGATTTGCCTCAACACGGCTGTTCACTGATACCTGCTTTAAAAGTCTTGTCTCAGGGTTCATGGTCGTCTCATAGAGCTGGTCTGCATCCATCTCACCGAGTCCCTTGTATCTCTGGATCGTGAACTTGTTCATGTGTGCCTTTCTGTACTTTGCAAGCTCATCATCTGAGTACAGATATTTGATGTTCTTGCCCTCGCCAACTCTGTAGAGAGGCGGAATAGCTATGTATATATGTCCCTCGCTGATAAGGTCAGGATAAAATCTATAGAAGAATGTAAGCAGAAGTGTCGCTATGTGGGCACCATCCACATCGGCATCAGTCATGATGATTATCTTGTCGTAATTCAGCTTGCTTATATCGAAATCATTGCCGTAGCCCTGCATGAAGCCACAGCCAAATGCATTGATGAGTGCTTTGATCTCGGCATTCTCAAGCACCTTTGCAACAGGCTTCTTCTCCACGTTGAGTATCTTACCTCTAAGTGGAAGTATTGCCTGATACTTTCTGTTTCTCGCGGTCTTGGCTGAGCCTCCCGCCGAATCTCCCTCGACTATGAATATCTCGCATTTAGACGAATCTGAGGACTCCTGCTTTGCAAGCTTGCCATTTCCCTCAAATGAAAACTTGTTTATATTGATCTTGGACTTCTCAAGCGCCTTTCTCTTGGAGAGAGCCACCGCCCTGTCCACTATATCCTTCAGCACATCATAATTTCTGTCAAAATAAACTGTGAGCTGTTCCTTCACGATATCGTCGATGGCCTTTGACACGTCCGTGTTGGAAAGCTTTGTCTTAGTCTGTCCCTCGAACTGAGGATCCGGATGCTTCACGGATATGATAGCCTGCATGCCAGATCTTATATCTGCACCTGTCAGATTGGAATCCTTCTCTTTCAGAGTTCCAAGCTCATTTCTCGCATAATTATTGATAAGCTTGGCAAATGCTGACTTGAATCCTGTCACATGGGTTCCACCTTCAGGATTCGTGATATTGTTGGTAAATCCTATGATATTCTCCTCGCCGTCCTCCGTCATCAGAAATACGATATCAGCGGCGATTCCGTCCTTCTCACCCGATATGGCGACAACCGGTGATGTATGTGTGAGTCCCTGGGATATATCCTCAACAAATGCTGCAAGTCCCCCTGGCTGATGGAACACTATAGGCTCCTCGCCATCCCTCTTGTTCTGGAATGTGATCGTAAGATTCGGATTCAGATATGCTGTCTCTTTAATCCTCTGCTTGATGGCGTCCGCCTTGAACTTTACTGTCTCAAATATTGTATCATCAGGATAGAGTGTTACCGTCGTACCTGTTCTCTTTTCCTTGAGTTTTGTCTTTGGAAGCATACCGTCAACAAGTTCAGTTGTCGGTATTCCCTTCTCGTATGTATCGTGATAGAGGTAGCCATCCCTGGCAACATCTACTATAAGCTTGTTAGACAGTGCATTTACAACTGCAGAACCTACTCCGTGAAGTCCGCCGCTTATCTTGTAGGTGGAGCTGTTAAACTTGCCACCTGCATGCAACACTGTGTATACAACACGCTCCGCAGGAATTCCCTCCTGCTCATGTATATCGACAGGAACGCCTCGTCCATCGTCAGACACGGTTGCCGAGCCATCCTCGTTGATGCTCACCCATATATTGTTGCAATACCCAGCCAGATGCTCATCCACCGAGTTGTCTATAAGCTCCTGTATGAGGTGGTTCAGTCCGCTTCGCCCTGTGTTGCCGATGTACATTCCCGGTCTCAATCTTACCGGCTCAAGGCCCTTTAACACCTCAATGTTTTTTGCACTATATGACATAATCTTCTCCCATTTTATAAATATATTTGCAGATGCCAGAATCCAACAGAAAAAGGAAACCCTTAGAATTATAGCCTAAAAGTTTCCTCCTTGCAAAGTATTTATTGTTCTGACGTGTTATCTGCGTTATTCTCCGGTATCATTTCCGGTTCGCCATCATCCTGCTGTATGATATCAAGGTCGAAGTAGAATACCACTCCATTCTCCACATTGTAAACACCATAGTTCTTGTTGTGAGCCGCCATGGACGCCGCAACTATAGAAAGTCCAATACCGCTTCCACCATACTCTCTCGTCCTCGCCTTGTCCACCTTGTAGAACTTAATGAATACCTTATCAAGCTCATCGTCAGGAATGTTCGGTCCCTCATCATATACAAATACTCTCAAGTTGCCTGTGACGAGTCCATCCTCAGTCCTTCTCGGCTGATCATAGTCCTTATTCGCCGTCCACACTCTGACCTTGCCTCCATCGTTGCAGTAATGAAGTGCATTTGTAAAATAATTGGTGAATACCTGCTCTATCATGAACTCATCTGCATATACGTTGCACACATCATTCAGCTCATCCGCCAGCTCAACTTCCGCATGGTTCTGCTCCACCAGAATGGATGATGAATCCACTACATTCTTTATGAGTGCGTCTATGTCAAATACCACAGGATGAACCCTGTCCACTCCAAATTCAAGCTCATTCAGATCAAGTAACTGTCTGACAAGCTTATTCATCTTGCCAGCTTCGTCCAGAATGACATCACAGTAAAACTCCTTGCTCTCATCATCCTCTGTAACATTGTCCTTAAGGCCCTCGGCGTATCCCTGTATGAGAGCTATAGGAGTCTTGAGTTCATGGGACACATGGGACAGGAACTCCTTCCTCATCTCATCTATCTGTACCTTCTCATCAATATCCGTCTGCAGCTTAGCATTTGCCTGTTGAAGCTCTGTCAGCGTGTTCCTTAGCTGATATGACATCTCGTTCATACTGTCCGCCAGCTCACCAATCTCATCGTTGGATGCGTGATCCACCTTCACATCGAGATCAAGCTGTGCCATACGATTGGCAACCGACGCAAGATTCTTTATCGGCTTTGCAACCGCATTGCTTATAAAATAAACCATCACAAATCCAAGCAGTGCCACCACTGAGAACACCAATAAAAAGAACTTCAAAGATGTAACTATCGTTGAGTCCACACTGGAAATAGGTTTTCTGATGATGACAACAAAACCATTGTCAAGGAATCCGACAACGTCATAATAGCTGTTGCCTGTATTCCTGTCATTTGTGATCTGTATATCATATTTATCTGTCTTCTCAATCTGCTTTCTCTTTATCTTCGGATTGTCCGGATTCTTTCCACCGCTGTAATTGAAGTAGTCTGCTATAAATGACAGATTGTTATATACCGCAGCTTCCTCGTTCACCGTCGTGTACACATGCATATTCACACTGTCAAAGATAAATATCATCGCACCAGACTGATTGATCACATCATTCGCCAGCTCTTTACTGTCTATATCCTCATCCCGTCCGAACAGTTCATTGCAAGAATTGTATGTATCCAGCAGCATCTGTTCCATGCTGTGATAGAAATACTTCTTGATAAAGATCATGGTTATAGCACACGACATAACCACCATGATAAGTATGGTCGCAGCCAGAGACAACGTTATCTTAGTCCTGATCGATGTCCTTTTTGATTTCTTCATCACTCTACCTCGAATTTATAGCCCATTCCCCATATAGTCTTGATATATTCGCCCTTATCTCCCATCTTGCTTCTGAGCTTCTTGACATGCGTGTCTATGGTTCTGGCATCGCCAAAGTAATCATAGTTCCATACATTGTTGAGTATCTTCTCTCTCGACAATGCCACGCCCTTGTTCGTGATAAAATACTGAAGCAACTCGAACTCCTTGAAGCTGAGCTCAACCGGCTTGCCATCTATCGTCACCACATGAGCCGACAGATTCATCTCAATACCTCCGGCTACAAGCTTCTCATCTGAAGCGGCATCCGTTGTTCTTCTGAGTATCGCTGCAACTCTGGCAACAAGTATCTTGGGACTGAACGGCTTCGTTATGTACTCATCTACTCCCAGATCAAAGCCCTGGAGCTCATCGCGCTCATCTGCCTTCGCGGTAAGCATGATAACCGGAACCTGTGAGAACTTTCTTATCTCCTTAAGAGTCTCCCATCCGTCCATCTTAGGCATCATGACATCAAGTATTACAAGAGATATATTCTTGTCATTCATGAATATATCCAGGGCCTGTTCACCATCTCCGGCCTCAAGAACCATATACCCCTCTCTTGTGAGGAAGTCCTTGACAAGCTTCCTCATTCTGCTCTCATCATCAACCATAAGAACCTTTATTGAATCCATATCGTACCTCCACATATAGAATAATATCCAATTTATCTCAATATAACATTGATATTTGTAAAAAATGTGAACTGAGCATATTTTTTACAGTATACCACAGCAAAAAAGCAGTGAACACACTCATGTATCCACTGCTTTTCAAAATATTCTTCTATATCTTAAATACTACTGCGCTGCCTCTGTTGTCTCAACCTCATCTGTCATGGCCTCGCTTGGATCTATAGCCTCTGTGTTGGCCTCTGTTGTGCTTCCTGCCTCACTGGTTGCAGTTGTTGCTATCTCGCCGTTCAACGTTACATTCTCCTTCTGGGCAAGTGCATATACCGCGTCATTGTATGCTGTATACTTGCTCTGGGCGTCTGAGAGAAGCTTCTGTGCCTCTGTCTGGATGTCCTTGTTCTTATCCTTAACAGCAGCCTCAACCTTCTGCATAGCCTCATACTGTGCATTCATGGCATCATAATACTGATCCTTGAGCGCCTTCACCTCGTCGGTCTTGACTTCTATAGCCTGTATGTCGTCAAGAAATGTCTTATAATTTGGAAGCAGATTGTCTGTCAAATCCTTGAGCAGAGCATCTGTATCAACAGCAGTTCCCTCAGCAAAATATGAGTTGAACTTCTTCATGATCTCCGCTTCCTCTGTATCCATCTTAGGGATATCCGTTCCAACAAACTTGATGAACTCATCCTTCACCTCTGATGCAGCCTCTGTGGTTGCCGTCGTCTCGTCTGCCTTCTTGTTTCCACATCCTGTAAATGAGAATGCAAGAACCATAGCCATCATAGTCATAAGTAATCTGCGTTTCATAATCTTTTGTCTCCTTGTTCTTCCTTGTATTTGTGTATGCCCTGCAGTCGCGTCTCCACAAGGTTATGGCAGAATTCGAATAACCTCGAATTCTGCCATCTCTTAGTATACCACCTTAAGACCACAGGTGGCAACCTGCTATTTTCTTCGTTTCTTTTTCTCCTTAGGAGGATTCTCGATCATATACTTCTCGTACATGTCCGGCCTGTGCTCCTTCGTCCTGGTGATAGACTGTTCAAGTCGCCACTCATTTATGAGCTTATGGTTGCCCGAAAGCAGTACATCCGGAACCTTCTTCCCCATGAATTCAGGAGGTCTGGTATACTGCGGATACTCAAGCAGATTGTTATAAAAAGTCTCTATCTCAGCACTGTCCTCGTTATTCAGAACCCCTGGAACAAGACGAGACACAGCATCCACGATAGCCATGGCTGGAAGTTCTCCGCCAGTCAGCACAAAATCGCCTATGGACATATAGTCATCGACTATCATCTCAAGGACCCTCTCATCTATTCCCTCGTAATGGCCACACAGAAGAACTATGTCCTCCTTCTCCGAGAGCTCCTGTGCAATACCCTGATTGAAGGTTCTTCCCTGCGGAGTCATATATATGACCCATGGTTTTCTGCCAAGCTTCTCCACCAGTGCCGTGTATGCATCATACACAGGCTGCGCCTGCATGACCATGCCTGCGCCTCCCCCATATGGGTAATCATCCACATGATTGTGTTTATCCTGGGTGTAATCTCTTATATTTATAGCTTCTATATGAAGTTTTCCCGACTCTATGGCCCTTCCCGTGATACTCGTTGAAAGTCCATTCATAACCATCTCGGGGAAAAGTGTCAAAATATAAAAATTCATAGTCCGCTCCTAGTATATGTTCATCATCTCACCAAACATCTGTATGCGATCAATCCTCGTCACCTGAATCATCTGCTTCTACCATCTCAAATGTTCTGACCTTGACCTTCTTATTCTCTGTGTCAACATCGAACACGAAATCCGGTACTACAGGTATAAGGATCTCGCTGCCATCATCCTTCTTAACGACAAATACATCATTTGCCGGAGTCTCCAGCACGTCGTCAAGGATTCCTATGTGCTCGTCATTCTGATCATATACATCAGCGTCAAGGACATCACAGATGAAGAACTCTCCATCCATGAGAGGAACTGCATCCTCCCTGTCAACAAGTATGTCATAGTTCTTAAAACGCTCTATATCATTTATGTTATCGTATTCTTTGAACTTAAGAATAACCATATTTTTCAAAAATTTGCAAGATGTACAATTAACCTCCAAAGTCTCTCTGCCATTTGACAGATAGCACTTCTTCAAGGTCTTGAAACGATCATTGTCATCCGTTGTCGGATATACCTTAACCTCGCCCTTTATACCATGGCTTGAGGTTATCACTCCTACTCTGAGTCTGTCTTCTGTGTTGTGTTCCATTCTATCTCCTATATATAACTCATATATAATATAAGGGGGAGTATAAACTCCCCCTCTTAACTCGGTAATAAAATCCTCTGTCATATGAAGATTAAGAAATACCACTTATCCTGCCTATGCAGTTCTACTTAATATCAACGACAACCTTCTTATCACCCTTTGAAGCAGCTGCCTTGACAACTGTACGGATGGATTTGGCTATTCTGCCCTGCTTGCCGATTACCTTACCCATGTCTTCTGGTGCGACTGTAAGGTCTATCTTTATTATGCCGTCTTCTTCAGTCTCGGTTACAGCTATCTGCTCAGGATGATCTACTAGGGACTTTGCAATGATTTCTACTAAATCTTTCATCTCTATACCTCCCAAATGGAACACCAGCCATGCAAAATCGACTTCGTCGATGGCTGGCGCTGCATATCAGCTTTTCATAGAAAAGCTGATACATCCGTAAAATTACTTCTCGATACCTGCCTGCTTTAATAACTTTGCAACTGACTCAGTTGGCTGTGCTCCTGTAGCTAACCACTTCTTAGCAGCCTCCTCGTCGATCTTTACTACAGATGGCTCCTGGTTAGGATCATATGTTCCGATTTCCTCGATGAATCTACCATCTCTTGGTGATCTTGAATCTGCTACGATCACTCTGTAGAAAGGATGCTTCTTATAACCCATTCTTCTTAATCTAATCTTTACTGCCATTGTTCTTGTTCCTCCTAAATAATAATTATCTTAAGCCAAAAGGCATTTTAAAACCACCGCGTCTTCTCTTTCCGCCCATCATGCCTGACATCTGCTTCATCATCTTCTTAGACTGTTCAAACTGTTTAAGGAAACGATTCACATCTGCTATCTGGACACCTGCTCCATCTGCGATACGCTTCTTTCTTGACGGCGATATCGGATCCTGGAGTGAACGCTCTCTCGGTGTCATGGACTGAATGATTGCTTTTGGTGTTTTAGCAGCGTTCTCATCTATCTCAACATTCTTCATCTGACTTGCCATGCCTGGCATCATCGAAAGGATCTCCTGCATGCCGCCCATCTGCTCAAGCTGAGCCATCTGATCAAGAAAATCGTTGAAATCAAAACTTGCTTTGCGGAACTTCTGTTCCATCTCTTTGGCCTTCTCCTCGTCAATGGCCGACTGGGCTTTCTCAATAAGTGACTCTACATCACCCATTCCGAGGATTCGGCTCGCCATACGATCCGGGTAAAATGGCTCCAGATCGGTAAGCTTCTCTCCCATACCTGAGTACAGGATTGGCTTGCCCGTTACTGCCTTGATCGACAGTGCGGCACCGCCTCTGGTATCACCATCCAGCTTTGTGAGGATGACACCATCTATACCTATCTTATCATTGAACGTTGTCGCTACATTTACCGCATCCTGACCTGTCATGGAATCCACAGTCAGTATGGTGTAAGCAATGTCCAGATTATCCTTTATCTCTGCAAGCTCGTTCATCATGTCCTCATCAACATGAAGACGTCCTGCGGTGTCAAGGAACACCAGGTTGATATTGTTCTTGGCTGCATGCTGTATAGCCGCCTTCGCAATATCCAGTGGCTTGTTGTTGTCTCCCATCGCAAATACGGGAACTCCAACTTTCTCGCCATTGACCTGCAGCTGCTTGATAGCCGCCGGTCTGTATACATCACACGCTACAAGGAGCGGTTTCTTACCTTTGTTCTTGAACTGATATGCAAGCTTTGCAACTGTAGTTGTCTTACCTGCACCCTGAAGTCCACACATCATGATGATCGTGATCTCATTGGATGGTCTGAGCTTGATCTCTGTCATCTCAGAGCCCATGAGCTTATCCATCTCTTCCTTGACGATCTTGATGACCATGTGTCCAGGATTCAGACCCTTGAGGACTTCCTCTCCTACAGCTCTGTCACTCACTGACTTGACAAATGACTTTACGACCTTGAAGTTGACATCCGCCTCGAGAAGTGCTCTCTTGACTTCTTTCATAGCCTCCTTGACATCATCCTCAGTAAGTACGCCCTTGCTTCTCAGCTTCTTAAAAACGTTCTGCAGTTTATCTGATAAACTGTCAAATGCCATAGACATTCTCCCTTCTGATATTATCTATCATCAGAAATCTTCGAGTATCTTATCTGAATAATTCACTATATCTTCAATTCTGCCCGCAAGCCGTTCATCCGAGTTCATCGCCTTGAGCTCATCCGCACATTCCTTGATCTTCTGAACCTGTTCCTGTGCCTTCATGAACTTATGTACCAGCATAAGCTTCTCCTCATACTCCTCGAGAATCTTGTCACAGCGCCTTACCATATCATATACGCCCTGTCTGCTTATGTTGTTGAGTCTCGCTATCTCTGAGTAAGACATGTCATTGTTCACAACATCCTCGTACACGCTCTTCTGATGCTCTGTGAGCAGCTCACCATAAAAATCATATAACATAGACTGTCTGACTATCTTCTCCATAACAAACTCTCCGTAACGCACTTGCATGTAAAGTGTTTTTGCTTTACCATGGGCTATTCTAATACAGGCGGGATGGGTTGTCAAGTGCTTTTTCTTGACAACCTCACTAAAATTCTAAACTATCTGCATTAAGTAAAAAATATTTCATTCCCATAATCACAAATCCTTCATCATTTCTATACGGCTTTTTCGTTCCATTTACTATAACAATCTTCTTAAATGAATCTGGAATATTCCTAAATGAATTAAATTCCTGTGTCTGTTTTTCTTCAGAAACCATATCATAGGCTACTTGAATATAATATCTCTGACTACCCTGATTCACTACAAAATCAACCTCAAACTGCTTGCGAGTAGTTTTTCCATAATCATTCTTTGCATACACATCTACGATACCAACATCCACATTGTAGCCTCTAATAAGCAGTTCGTTATAAACTATGTTCTCCATAATATGAGTAGGTTCCTGCTGTCTGAAATTTAACCTAGCATTTCTAAGTCCCACATCTGAAAAATAATATTTTAAGTTAGCACCCACATATTTTCTTCCCTTAATATCATACCGTTCCGCTTTAGAAATCAAAAAGGCCTCCGCCAAATAATCAATATGATTAGATATAGTCTTATTGCTATAATTGATACCCCGTTCACTTTTAAAAGTATTTGATATTTTAGTTGGATTGGTTGGTGCGCCTATGGCAGAAGCAAGAATATCGACTAAAGTTCCAATTTCATCAACATTTTTAATGTTATTCCTCTCTACAACATCCCTGATATAGACATTGGTAAAAATATTTTTTAGATATTCTGCCTTTTGGCGTTCCACAGAAAATTGTGCTACCTGTGGCAAACCACCATATGTCATATACTCTTCCCAGGCTTCGTCATAATCTCCATCATACGCACTATAGAACTCAGCGAAAGATAATGGATAAATTCTTATCTCATCACCTCTGCCTCTAAATTCAGTTACAATATCACTGGATAAAAATCTCGAATTACTACCGGTCACATATACATCAATATTGCTAATTCTGAGTAAACTATTCAGTACTTCCTCAAATCGCGGCATAAACTGTACTTCATCCAAAATCAAATAATACCTCTGCTCATCTTTCATTGCATCCTTAATGTATTGATAACACTTTTTCGGATCCCTCAGTTCTTCGTTTTCGATGCCATCTAATGCAATCTCAATAATGTGTTCATTATCTACACCATTCTCTAATAAATAGTTCTTAAATAATACAAATAATAGGAATGACTTTCCACATCTCCTGATTCCTGTGATAATCTTTATCATTCCATTATCTTTTCTTATCTTCAACTGTTCAAGGTAAGCATCTCTCTTGATTTCCACTGTTATACTCCTTGTTTTTGTGTGTGGACACATTTTTTAGTAATTCCATTTTACTATCCCGTGTCTAATTAATCAATACCAACTACTATTTTATGTGTGTTTTCACGTTTTTATGTAGCACTCAACAATAAAAAAATAAATTAACAACAGCAAAATATGGATGGCTATGCATATTATTTCCCATAGCCATCCATTTAGTTTATTTCTTTTTGTTTCTTTTTTTACCCTATATCTAAAACTTTTTGTATACTGCCTTCTTCGGCGCACCGGCTTTCTTTATCAGCCTGCCATAACTGTTATAATACTTCTTTGGCAGTGCAAATGCTGCATTTGCCTTAATACCAGCAAAAGCAGATGTTCCAGCCTTTACAAGCTTTGGTGATAAGATTTTCACAGACTTAAGGCTCTTACATCCATAGAACGCCTTAGTGCCTATAGTTCTGATGTTCTTACCTACCGTAACTGTAGCAAGTCTCGGACATCCATAGAATGCGTAATCGCCTATACCTGTCACATTCGAACCAACAACGACGTTTGTCAGATAATGATATTTCATGAACGCTTTGTTCTCGATCTTTGTAATCTTGAACTTCACTCCTCCTATAATTACTGTATCTGCTACCTTGAGTGTGGTGAACTTCTTGTTGGTCTTGCTGTATCCAGAACCAATCAGAGACACCGTACCTGTTCCGTTTGTCTTTGCACTTGTAATCTTGTACTTTAATGTGCTGCCGTACACCTTGCCAGCCTGTGTCTTGATGGCAAATGTCTTCTTGATAGTACCTGTGTAGCCATTCTTTCCGGTTATGGTAAGTGTGGCAGTTCCGATGTTCTTGTTGTTCTTATATGTGACTGTGTAATTGGTGCCCTTGGTCAGCATTCTGCCATTTGCCTTTACCACAAGCTTTGCCTGAGTCTGAGCCTTGCCGTTGTAAATCTTGTTCTCGATTCCTGCGACACTGATCCTACTTGCAGCCTTGGTTATATCTACACGTTTCAACACTGGAATATCTTCTGTCTTTGTGTCAGAGCATACTGTACAGGTGTATGTCTTTGTGCCCTTTGCTGTGTATGTAGGTTTCTTTGTCACCTTTCCAGAATCCCACTTATGTCCAAGTGCTGCAACCTCTTCCTGTGCCTTGATCACTTCGTTACATACGCTGCAGTGACTGCCTTCTGTAAGTCCTGACTCGGTGCAGGTTGGAGCTACTGCCTCATCAACTACAACTGTATGTCCTGTGGCTTTGATATCCTCAGTTCTTATCTCTCCACAGGTCGTACATGTGAAGGTCTTTATACCTGTCTTGGTGCAGGTTGGAGCGGTCGTTATCACTCCATCATCCCATGTATGTCCAAGGGCTAGTACTTCTTCCTGTGCCTTGATCACTTCGTTACATACGCTGCAGTGACTGCCTTCTGTAAGTCCTGTCTCTGTACATGTCGGAGCTACTGCCTCATCTACTACAAGTGCATGTCCTGTTGCTTTTATATCTTCAGTTCTTGTCTCCCCACAGGTAGCACAAGTGAATGTCTTTACGCCTGCCTTGGTACAGGTTGGAGCTGTTGTTACTTCGCCATCATTCCATGTATGTTCCCTTACATTTACATTTACTACAGCCTGTACGCCATCAACAACCGACTTAACTGTTACTATGGTTTCTCCGACCGATACAGCAGACACATTTCCATTTTCATCTACCGTCGCAACACTCTCATCCCCGGATACATATGTGAGCTGTTTATTCTCCGCATTCTCTGGTAATACCGTGGCTGTAATCGTTGCTGTTTTTCCTACGCACATATCTATAGAGTCTGTGTCAATCTCAACTTTCGCTGCCTGATATTCGTCTGTAGGAACCGCAACACAATATACACTGAAATGCTCCGTCTGGAAACTATACTTTCCATCAGCACTTATCGGTTTCATATCTGTCATTGAACCATCAGTTTCAAGCCTGTATATACCTACTCCACTTGAATGTGAATCTTCTGCCATCGGTATATCTACATCGACTGTCTTTTCCGGCTGTACAACATCTTCACCATTTTTTAATGTTATGTCATATACAGAAAGACTATATATACGTCCATTCTCATCAACAGAAATATTCTTTATCGAATCACCATACGTCTCTGCTACATTCTCGCTTGCCATTTTCTCCACAACAAGTGATGTATCGTCAGACATCTCTGTATCATCAGAATTGGTTACTGTAATTCCTGTCTTGGCATCCCTTATACCTATTACACTTACTGTGTATGTAGCTGTATGCGTTCCAACCGTTCCTGTAATGGTAGTTTTACCTGTCTTAAGACCTGTTACAAGTCCGTTCTCATCAACCGATGCAATCTCCGGATCTGCCGAACTCCAAGCGACATTCCTTTCATCTGTCGTATTTGATGGTATATAGATCACATCAAGCTGTTTTGTCTTGTCAAGTCTGAGTGTTCCCTTTGTTGTATTGAGCACTATCTTCTCAATAGGCGCTTTCACAGTCACACTACAACTGATTCTAAAGTTACCTACAGCTCCGCATACATCCACAGTTCCCGGTGCAATAGCTGTAACCAATCCATCTGAATCAACCTTTGCAACTGATGTATCTTTGCTGTACCAGAACACTGATTTATCATCTGTAGTATTCACAGGTTCAAATGCAGCAGCTAATGTAAATGTATCACCAACATTCAGTTCTTTCTCTGTCTGATTTATAACCACAGACGTCATAGGCTGCTTTACTGTAACTGCAAATTCTGCGCTGTACATTCCATGGCTTACTGTAATAGCTGCATTTCCCGGAGCAACACCTGTTATCACGCCCTTCTCGTCAACCGTTGCTACATCCGTATCATCACTTACAAATACTGTTTTTTCCGTGTCGCCATCCGGCACTATAACATCAGGAGTAATAGAGTATGTATCTCCAACATTTATAGTTGTCTCCGTTTCAGAAAGCTTAATACCATACGTCTTTGGAGTTACCGTAACAGTGCATTCAGCGTAAACCTGCTTATTTGCATCAAGAACAGCTTTGATCGTTGTCTGTCCTTCTGAAACTCCGGTGACTTTTCCATCTACAACTGTTGCTATACTCTTATCTGCGCTCTCCCAAGTGAGCTTATCGCTCTGGTTATATCCAAATGGATTTATCGTAACATCAAGTTTCTGAGCCTCGTCAACCTCAAGCGAAAGCTCTGCTTTCATCTCAATCGATGTAATTGGAGCACTATATACTGCATGAGCCTCAATGTCACTTGTAAGAGTTGCCGGAAGTTCGTCTGCTTTACCATCACCATTGATATCCCAGCCGAGGAAGGTTGCACCTTCTGGGAGAATATCTGAAATCTCATTTTGTGATGGTGATTGAACCAATTCTGTATTCTTTAGTGGTGATATTTTAACAACCATGCCATCCACAAAAAATGTTACAAGATTCCATTCATCTGAATAATATATCGAGCTGCCTCTAAGATTATTTTTTTTATCATCCTCTACTTCTTTATCGACTTTTGTATATATTTGAGTATTAACATTTTCATAATACGAGTTTATATCATACGTCTCATTCATCAATACCAAGCTTTTGGGATTATAACTCATTATCCTTGAATCAATTTGACCAATAAATACATCTAAATAATCTGTAGTTGACCCCATTCCCATATTTACATTTTTTAAACTATCTATTCTTGCATACTTTATCTGGCATTCATAAAAACAGTTTACGCCAAGTTCCAAATTCTTATTTGTTAAATGAACATTTTCAAGATTAGTATCAAAGGAAAATGCACCGTCATCTATAAATTCAATACAATTTCCCCACCTTACATTCTTTAAGGAATCACAAAATGCAAATGCGGAATCTCCAATAAATCGTAGTGAATCCGGTAAATAAACATACTTTATTCTCTGCGATGCAATTGCATATTCTGCAATAACTTTTGTTCCATCTTTGATCCTGAGACACCTTGACTTATTTACTTCCTCGCTGTCACAACTTATCGCATATTGTCCCAAATATAAAACTCCATCTATATAGTTTGACTTATTATTGTAATATGGTGTATCGTACAATATATTTGAACCAATACTTTTTATATTATAGCCAACATTGATGTTTACCAAACTTGTACAGGATATAAAAGCCCCTGTCCCTATTGATTCAACGCTATCTGGTAACAATATCTCTGTTATTTTTTTATGACCCTTAAATACATAGTCATCTATTTTTTTAATTCCCGAAATGATTTCGATTTTACCAGATATATTGTTAGGTATAAAAAGTATTCTTGTAACATCTTTATCATAAAGTATTCCATCTTTGGTAATAAAAAACTTATTATTTTCATCAACAATAACTTTTTTCAGGCTATCACAAACAGCAAAAGCTCCTTTTCCAATCGTATTAACATTTTTTCCTATATATATATTCTGCAAATTAGTACATGAGTCAAATGCACTTTCTTTTATCTCTTTTACAGATTCTGGCAGATTGCAATTTACCAATCCTATACAATGAAAAAATGCAGCATGACCGATTACCTCTATATTTTGCCCAAACTCTACAATACTCAATTTTTCATCATATGCGAACAGACTCTCAGTAAGCACTTTCATGTTATCTGACAGTTTGACTCTACTCAAATTTCGGCAATCTGCAAAAGCATAAACACCTAAACTACTTACCGTATCTGGCAACTCTATATTTTCTATATTTGTATTTTGAAATGCCATTATTCCTATTGTCTGTAATTTATTTGAAAAAGATACTTCGTTCAATAAAATGCAATCTCTAAACGCATCATCTCCTATACTTTCTACAGTATCTGAAAAAATAACCTTCTCAATATACTTACAATTATAAAATGCTCCATTATCTATATTTTTTATTCCTTCTGGTATTTCAACTTTGCCACTTATATTTTTAGGAACAATCATAATTCTTGATAAATTGTAATCATATAAAATACTATCTATTACTCTAAAAAACTTATTATCAGCATCTACACTTACACTTTCTAAGCCATTACAACCACTAAAAGAACCATTTGCGATATATGACACATTTTTATTTATATATATTTTTTTCAATGACAAACAGTCTTTAAACGCAGTATCCTCTATACTGCAACAATTTACCGGAATATTAATATCCTGAAGTTTTATACATGATTCGAATGTTGACATTCTGATGCGTTTTACTCCTTCTGGAATATTCACTATCCTCAATTCTTCACATCTGTAAAAAGAATTATATCCTAAATCAACTATAGATTCTGATAAATATATTTCTTCACATTTTAAATAACTAAATGCATCATAATCCAATCTAGTTCCGCCTAGTACTGATATCTTTTTCAACCCATCTAACTTACTAATATCAGAAAATAGATATTTTATAGTGTTTTCTGAATTTGTATTTATTTCAGCCATTCCCAAAAATGGTATAGACAATTTTTCTAAACTCAAAATATCCTTTAATGCACTTCGTCCGATATACTCAACACTACTTGGCACAACCAATTCTGTTGTTTCCGTCAGCCCAGACTCAGCCAGTGCATACTCCCCTATCTCCTCCAACTTTTCATTGAAGGTAAAGGTCTTAAGCTTTGCGCCTCGGAATGCATAAGCGCCAAGCACCGTCATCTCTGCTGGCATATCGAAGTTCTCTATTCCAGCATACTCAAACGCATGGTCATACACACCCTGCAGCTTGCTGTTTTCCGACAGGATTATATTCGTAAGCGCACTACAGCCATAGAATGCATAATCTGATATTTCCTTTACACTGTCAGGAATAGTAATTCCGGTCAGCTTTGCACAGTTATAGAATGCTCCACTGTATATACCGCCAAGCTGACTGCTGGCATTCACATCCACCTGCTCAAGATTCTCGCAGTATGCAAAGGCATAATATTCAATGCTCTGCACATTGTCAGGTATCGTGATATGTGTCAGATTATCACACTTATAGAAGGTCCTGAGACCTATCGTCATCAGCTTGCTCTCATTCGGAATGATTATCTCCGACAACTGAGAGCCTTCAAATGCACCGGATGCAAATGAAATCACAGCGTCAGATACTGTGTAGCTGCCTGTCTTGCCTGCAGGACATGATATAAGCTTTGTACAGGCTTTATTGTAGAATACACCATCCACAGATGCATAATTCTGATTTTTCTCTGCAACAGTTATCGCTGTAAGATTCTTACATTTTGCAAAGCAGAGGCTGCCTACATAGTTTATATTTGCCGGAATGTCTATCTGATCTATTGCTGTATTATAGAAAGCCTCATCCCGCACAAGCATAGACTTGCCATTATCAGCAAATGTAATCTTCGCAAGGCTTTCTGCATCTTTGAATGCACTATAGCCTATCTCTGTTACATTTAACGGAATGTCTATAGCTCCTATCTTTGATCCGGCAAATGCCAATCTTCCTATATAATTTACAGAATCAGAAACCGCTACTGTCTTGACGCCAGAATTATAGAAGGTCTTCTCCCTTATCTCCGTTACTCCTGATGGTATACTTACCTTCTCAAGTCTTGATGTATTGGCGAAAGCGTTACTTCCAATAGTCTTAAGCTTACTGTTTTCTCCAAATGTAATCTCTGTGATTCCACTGCCATCAAATGCACCGCTGTCAATAACAGCCACGCCATCTGGTATTGTCACAGACCCAAGTGCCGTTGTTCCGGCAAATGCAGACTTATATATACCCGTAAGTGTATCTGGCAATGTAATTTCTGTAAGCGAAGTATTGTCCTTGAATGTCTCACTTCCTATAGAGGAAACCGCATAGCCGTCTATATTGTCAAGCACGATATTTTCAGCATTTCCCTTATATTTTATAACTGATGCTGTTCCATCATTCGTGACAGCATATACCCATTCATCATTCTCATGTATCTTATTTAGTCCAACATAATATGCACCTATACCATCATCCCATTTATCCTCAAGATCTGATGGAAGAACCGCTGCCATAAAGTAAATCTTTATGGATTTCGTCTTTGAAAATGCATATCTTCCTATATGATTCAGTGTTTCCGGCAAGATCATCTTGTCCATCTGTGAGCATCCATAGAATGCATATCTTCCTATGTCATTCACTGTCTCCGGAATTGAAAGATTGCCAAGTGATATACATGACTTAAAAGCATAGTTATCTATTGTAGCAAGCTTTTTACAGCCACTAAAGTCCACACCTTCCAGATGCAGAAGTCCCTCACATGCTCTCGCCTCTATAGTCTGTAACGCACTTTCTTCCTCAAAGGTTATCCTTCTAAGGTTATCTGCACCGGAGAAACACCATGCCGGAAGATTCTCAAGTCTGCTGTCAGCTTCGAAGGTAACTGTAAGTAGCTTGTCACATCCTGTAAATGCATCCTGTGCTATCGTAGACACATTTCCCGGAATAGTGAAATCCTCTATACCACAATAAGCAAATGTTCCATATCCTATTCTGTCAAGTGCACTTTCCGGTTCAAACTCTATATCTGTAAGTGCATAATCCCAGCCAAATGCGTACCAGCTTATACTCTTAACATTCTTAGGTATCGTAAGCTTTTCAGACATTCCGCTGCAAGACATAAACGCATAGCCATCTATCTCTGTAAGCGTAGAAGGAAGTACCGGTGTCTGGAGCTTTTCGCAATATTCGAATGCATTTTCACCTATATCAGTAAGACCTTCATTCATTATTACCTCTGTAAGCCCTAGCGCTCCAGAGAAAGCATACCGGTCAATCTTCACAGTTGTGTCTGCCATCGTGTAAGAGCCAGTTCTTGCAGCCGGATAAAGCATGAGAACAGACTTATCCTTGTTGTACAGTATCCCCTCATACGACGAATACTTCTCATTCTTCTCATCCACTGTGATATCTGACAGATTGTGACAGCTTGCAAATACGCCACTACCTATATTAGTAAGCTTTGCACCTATACCGATTTTCGTTATACCACTGTTGTACAGAGCTGTATCACCTATTGTTGTTACACCGTCAGGAATCAGAAACTTCCTTAAACTATATGTATAGGCGAATGCCCACGCATCTATATTCGTGCATTTGCTCTTTTCTCCAAACTTCACACTGGCAAGATTGCCAATACCATAAAATGCGTATCCACCTATGCTCTTAACAGAATCTGGAATTGATATATCTTTGATATTCGAACCTGCAAATGCATATGCACCTATATCAGAAAGCAGACTATCGTCCGCAAACTCAATCTTTGTCAGTCCTGAGTAATAAAAAGCAAAGCCATTAAGCCCGGTTATATACTTCGGCATAGTTATTTCTCTTAATGCATATGTACTACTGAAACCATCACCTGGTATGGCTTTTAATTTTCCGTTCTCTGGGAATACTATTTCACTAAGTCTGCTACAGTTTGAATATGCACTTTCGCCAAGTGATGTCAGGCTCTCAGGGAAATTCACTCTGTCTACCCTGCTATATGCAAAGCCTTCCTCTCCAACATTCGCAAGTCCCTCATTAAGCACAACCTCGCCACTTCTAGAATATGCAAAAGCCGCAGTTCCAATAGTCTTAGTCGATGCATCCACGGTGTATGTTCCTGCAAGTCCTGCCGGATAGTACAGCAGTGTTGTTCCATCTGCACTGTAGAGAGCCGAATTCTTCACTAAGTAAGATGGATTACCGTCTGCAACCTTGATCTTTCTGAGACCTGTACTTCCATAGAATACTCTGTCCCCTAGAGATATAAGACTTGATGGTATATTAAATTCAGATATTCCTGCAAAAGAGAATGCCTTTGCACCAACTGTCATCAGACCACTGCTGTCAGATACGTCTACAGCACCAAGTCTTACACAACCCGAAAATGCCTCGTCTCCAATCTCTGATACAGAATCCGGTATATCTACGCTCCTGATATATGTACAGTTATAAAATGCCCTTGTTCTTATATTCTTTAATGTATCTGGAAGAGTGATAGACCTTGCCCTTCTATTATTCTCAAATGCATTCTCACCTATCTCTGTAACCGCTTCCCCTTCTATCTCAGATGGCACTGTCACATACCTTCTCTTTCCTGTATATGATGTAATTCTTATAGTACCATCGGAGTTTTTCACATAGGTGAATGCTGTTCCTTCGTCCTCATTTACCCAGCTTGCATACAAGGTTACATCCTGACTGAATACATTGGTATATAATTCACACACATCCTCACAGTTTGGATCAAAATACCAGCCGTCAAATACGAGATATTCTCTTTCCGGCTCAGGCATTGTCTGAACTGTATGCCCCTTGACGAATATCTGCGTCTGATTCTTCACCTCGTCAGTCAGCATATTGTATGTGATCTTACCTTTTTCTTCACACACAAGTGCGTATACATCTACTTCACCGAATCCGTTATAGTAATCCTCACCTGCTATTCCCAGATCTACTGATGACGCCTCAAAAAGCTGTCTCATATCATTGAATTCCGTCTTACCACATGCTGACTTGTAAAGTGCAACAGCTCCTGCTGCAATCGGTGCAGACATGGATGTACCCGTAGCCATAGTATATCCGCCTATGTCTGTTGTATAGGTTGTGCCTGGTGCCAGTATGTCTACATTCTCACCATAGTTAGAATAATCTGTTATAGTTCCGCTTTCTGTATCATATGCCCCCACTGCAATAACACTGTCCAGAGATGCCGGATATACTGGCATGTTGCTGCCATCGTTTCCCGCTGATGCAACACATATGATGTCACTGTCAACGGCAAGCTGAGTATACTTGCTGTATATATCTTCCTCAGAACTAAGCGACATATTGATTACATCTACGTCAGACTCTATGGCATATGCAAGTCCAAATACAATATCAGATCCCCTTGCAAATTCGCCATTTTCACCCACATTACATTTTATGACCAGCAGTTCCACCTCAGGTGCAACTCCTGCTATTCCCTCATTATTATCCATGGACGCAGCAAGAACACCCGCTACCTTTGTACCGTGTCCCTGTTCATCCTCTATTACCGACATATCGTAGTCTTTTACTATCTTGTCCTCTGATGCATTGTATGATTTTTCACTGATTCTTCCTGTGAACTCAGGATGATCCGTGTCGATACCGGAATCGATAACCGCTACCGTAACGCCACTTCCTTTGGTGGTGTTCCATGTATTCTTGAGATTTATATAATCAAGATACTGCTGATTTCTAAAGTCAGGATCGTTTGCTGTGTAGTCCGGTCTTGCACTGATAACCTTAGAAATACTTTGTGTGGAATCTCCAACTGACGCATCTTCATTTTCTGCGGTTTCAGCTGTCAAAGTTTCATCACTCAACTGTAAATTATCTGAAATATTGTTCGTGACACCGCCAAGCTCCTCATTGAGCTCACTCACGCTCACGTAATAATCAGGTGTCATCTCTGTGATCTCCTGACTGTACTCGTCGTTATTGTAGACATCATCTATAGTCATACCCTCTGGCAGATACAGAACGGCAAAGCTGCCATCATCAGTGAGTCTTACATCGGCTCCAAGCTTTTCTGCAATTCTCTCAGCCTCTTCCTTTGTCGTATCTGAAAGGACTATGGAATCAGGAGCATAAAGTCCCTGATCAAGGTCAAGTGTATCCTTTTTGTCCTCTACCTTATCTGCAACTATCTCCTTTTCCTTCCGGGCATTCTCCTTCTGGAAGTCCGTCATATAGACTGTCTGCTCCGCATCCGCTATATCACCTGAATTATCACTTACCGCTGTCTCAGATGTACTGGCACTTTCGCTGCTGCCTGTATCGCGGTTCATATATTTTACAGTTCCAAATGCTGCTCCTGCACAGAGCATTGCACCTACTATAACAGTGCTGATGATTCGTTTTCTATTATTCTTCCTCATACTGTCCCTCCCTCGTATTCAAATAATATCCTCTTTTCTCTCACATCCATAACGCACGAAAAGCGCCACTTATCGTGACGCTTTTCATAAAAATCTATACACTTATACCTACGTATAATTTATCCCATATAGTAATAATCTTACATATGTCATGTGTAGATGCAACTGGCTGCCATCTGATCGTCTCCCCTGATGTCAAAATCTCTTAGGCCCTATAGCTTTGCGTCACAAAATTTCTCTTGTTTTGCCGAGTATTCAATTTTACGTGATAAGTCACGCAAATTCCCCTCAGATATGTTTATTTTATCATATGGCTGGCAGCTATACAATAACAATATGTCAGTCAATATATCTTCTTCACGTCATCCACCCGGTAAAGTCTCTTAAAATTCTCCAGATCCTTCTCCGACTGTATCACCATCACACCCACAAAGCTACCGTCCTCTCTGCTCCTGAATCCGGCGACCTGTTCTCCGGTGCATATGGAGCATCTGATGACAGCATCATGCTTTGCCTCATCATAGGGAAACAGTTCTGCGTTTCCCTTGTGTTTTAACTTTAATTTAGAAATAAAACTTTTTCCAGTCACTATATTCCACCTCTATACATACCTTGCAAACAACCGACAAGATACATTCCAAACCATCATCTTATCATTGTACTGACTTTACGCCTCGATCTGTCCCAGTATATAAGGATCCTTGATCTTATTATCCTCTGCAAAGAACAGTATCTTCGTGAGTACTTCCGATGTCTTTGGATCGTCATCCACAAATGGCAGGAATATTCTGCCTCGCCTCTGCGAATGCACAGGAAGTACATTTATCATAGGGCCTGCCTCCTGGTGCACCACTCCGCTTCCAAGGTGGACTGTATAATTGGCGCGCTTGCCCTCTATCACCGCATGGTTCTTTGTAAATGTGACATTTGTCAGCCTGAAAAGCGGCATGGTGAATTCTGCTATCGCCTTTCGCATCTCAACAGTTGAGTGTGAGGTCTCTGGATCCACGCCTCCGGCATGTGCCACGGAAACAGCCATGTCCACATCCCTCATGACCTCAGAGAATATGATGTCTGGGATATCCTTGATCCTCATATTCTTTCCTGTCTTTCTATCTGAGAACACCACCCATTCGAGGGTCGGTGACTCTATATCCGCAGGTGAGAACCAGTCTGCAAGCGCGTATATCTGTGCTACTATGTTCTCCTTGTAATAAACCTTTTGAAGTCCATCCTCTATGTCTGCCACCCAGTGTCTTGACCTCAGACAGCCCAGAGTTTTCTTCGGCTGGATCTGATTGCCCGCGTATCTGAGGGAATGTTCCATGTTCATTTCCTCTTCGGTTTTCACATAGAGCTCTCTGAACACCTGCTTGAACGGCTGTACGATCTTGTTGTCAAATACATATTTCTGTATATCATGCCATTTGCCAGCCATATACATGTGGAACGGATGTGCTACTGTGAGCTTTGTGTCATCTGATAGATTCATAAGGTTCAAGCCTGTTTTTTTGGAGCTATTATTTTCCGTTGATTTTGATACCGTATCCGCAATATCTGCATCACCGATGGACGTTGCCACAAATGTATTGAATCCATCCTCAGTCGCAAATCCCAGCACTACGTTCTTGCTATCATCAAGTTCATTTATCCCTGACATAATACTGTCAGCCGTACTATCCAGCTCTGTCTTCACGCCATCCGGCTCCGCCACCTTGAACACCAGCGCAGCCACCATGTCATGTATAACAGGATTCTCCAGCATGCCCCTGATCTCAGCCCAGGTGTATTCCTCCTGACTCTCCATCGCATCCTCAAGCATCGCCTTTGTACGCCTTGACTGCTCCGCCATCTGCTTCTTGGCATCCATCAGAGCCAATACATACTCATCCTTCTTGATCTTTGCCGGAACGGACTTTAACTGTTTGCCGTTCTTCTCACAGATGACAGCGCATTTGCCGCCGTCCTCCATCTCAAGCCATACGGTCACTTCTCCGACCTCATGCGGTCGAAAATATTCTGTCATACCCTGAACTACAAGGCTTTCCATACGTAGGGTAAGTCTCGTCACGTCCTGATATCCGGCATTGATCGCCATATTGCGCATAGCTGTAGAAACTGCTGCCGCCTCGCTGGCTCTCCTCTGTGCTCCGAACTGCTTGCTCTCCTTTTTGAACTTCTGAAGGAACATGTATCTGTCCTTTATCTGCTCCTCATTCTCTATCGGCAGGATTCCCACCGCCATGAGCAGGTCTTTGTTTCTCTTTGCCTCGATCTCGGCTATCAGCTTGGACTCATCGTATTTGCCAAGCGCCGCATCCGCATATTTTCTCGCTCTGGTGTGCTTTGCACCATCCGAAATGTATTTCGCCGCCTTGTATATAAGCTGGAATCGCTTGTCACCCAATCTGTCATAGACTTCGGTAAACCACGTCCTGTCAAATGCCCCGTCGTTCAGCTCATCCACCTCAAGCGGTGTAAATCTCGCTATCATAGCCTTTCTCTTGTCATCAAATGACTCGTTCATGTGCGCCATGAAGTAATAGCATCCCGCAGTAAATCCATCCCATCCAAGATACTCTCCAACTATATCTATCCACTCTGGAGAATACATAGCCGCCTCTATAAGCCTGGCATCACTTATATCCGTACCTGTAAGATAGGCCTTCAAAGTCTCCGCACTGTCATTTGCATCAGGCACACACACCTGAAGAAGATGCGACATACTATTCTTCTTGCTGACCTTCTGACGGTTATAGTAATAACCGGTATTGAAATACGTTGATCTCTCCAGGGTCTCCTTGCCGAGGGCTGACAGTATCCTGACAAAATACTCCGCACCGAATATTCTTGTAAGCCCGTATATATATGGAGAGAATTCTGTCTCTGTATCTCCCCTTGTGAGCTCTGCAGAAAGCACAAGCTCGGACATATCAGTGTACAGCTTCTTAGCTATATCCAGCCTTTTCTCGTCCGTCTCCGAGAACTCTCCTTCCGGACTGTGAAGAAGTATCTGCCTCACACTCCTCAGCCTTTCACGCTCCGTATATCCCCACTCATAGCCTCTGGTCTGCACCTTCCTGTTGCGCTCCGTTATAAAACGCATCACGTCAGATACACATTTGAGGCTCCTATCCAAGGAATTCCCCTCAAATGCCATCTTGTACATATAATCCCTGGATATAATACCACGGCTGTATGCGGCAATATAGTTCAGGAGACCAGGAACCGGCATGACGCTTCCTGTGTGTACCCAGTAATATGAATTTCTATCATTTACAACGTCTGAAGGTATATTAAAGTTATGACACTTTGCAAGGGCATAGTTGTATGGGAACAAATGCCTGAAATTCTCTTCATTCTGCCTTGCCTCGTCAGAATCCTCTTTTACGTCCAATATATCGCTGTCACCATCGATTGCAAGCCACCTTGTTATTATCATGATCTGCTCATTTGTGAGCACACTTCTGTGATATACCTTTGAATCATCACCAGATATACTGCTGCCACCTTTATTCCCGCCAAATGTATATATGAGCTCATCGTTTCTTCCAAGCAGATAGTCTGCTGCCACAACGGCAAGTCTCATCTTGTCACTATCCATCACATATCTTCTATACAGGAATCCTATTACAGCTCTGACAATGGCAAGATATCCGAATGCCGGACATTCTTCTATATATATATTTCCAAACATATCCGCCATAAAACTCTCGCAGTACTTCTTGAAATCCTGTTTGTCACTGTTGTAGCCATTCAGATACACGTATAGCTGCATGCACATATACGGAGTCTGAATATTTTTCTCGTAGAAATCTACCCACAATTCCTCACATGCCACCTTGTCACAGCTCACATATATGTTCCCACCTGCCTCACCAAGCAGGCCGATCTCTCCGTCAGCCATCTCATACTCATCATTTTTGTGCTCATCCACAAATGCATCAAATTTTCTTAATATATTTATAACTTCTGAATCAGATGTCGTGTCTTTCTTTTTAGGCACAATCTTTGATTTGAGTTTTGCAAATGCACCCTCGCTCTTGGCAGTCCTGCACACATTATCATTTGCAATCCCGCTTTCAGGGAAATACTTTTTGTACAGCTCAAGGCACTCAGCCAGATAACTCTTGTCAAATACCGGCTCATAGTCCGCATTTACATCATAAAGTCCATACCCCTCATCTGCACCAGCCCGGTCTGTGCCAACATTTTTAATCTCACGTATAAGAATCTGCTCCTTAGTTGTAACACTGGATCTTCCATTCGCAGACTCCCTCTGCATAGCGTCTATATGACCAACACAATCTGCAAAAAGTTTCTGCCTGTTCTCATCATTTTTGAGCTGGAGCAGCAGGTCAAGTCCCGCTGTTCTCTTCTCCTCCTTGGAATCTGCGAGAAGTCTTCCGATGAGATCATCCATGTCATCACCATCAAGCTTATATAATATAGACAGTACAGTCTCCCTTATGTCTGACTTCTTGTACTTGAGCATATTCTCAAGCTGTACATAATTCTCCGGCGAAAGCTTCATATCCTTAACGATCATCGCCGCCTTGTTTCTGGTATATGTCTCCTTGTCGGCAACCGCATCCACCAGTATGGCACGCTGTCTGTCATTTGCCGGCTGCCTTACAAGCAGAAGCAAAAGCGCATCTCTGCTATACCTTGCGGAATCTATCTCAGGAACCATCTCCGCTATGTAAGTGATCTTGTCCTCATCCCTGAGAGCGCTTGCGCAGACCGCAAGTCTCATGATGATTGCGGATCTGTCCAGATATTCGGCATTCCATGGAAATACACACGGATCAAACTCAAGCCTTTTCTTCGGCATGCGCTCAAGTATGCCCATGAGGATATCGTACATCTCATGACATTCTTTCCTGCTGTCAAAATATTTGTCCACCTCGGCAAATGTCATTTTCTTAAGTTCATTGTTGTACGATCTGCCGTCTTTATATATGAGACTATTCATATAAGGCTGGTAATCCGACATAAAGCTTGGCATGATGACCGCCATGGTGTCCATCTCGTCTGGGAATCTCTTGATAAATTCCTTTGCAACGCTGTGTGTGTACACCTTTCCCAGACTCATTGCCCTGATATACGTGCCAAATACCAGTCTTTGGTGTCTGCTGCCATCAAGCGCCAGCTTGTTCATCACATGGCATGCCTCGTCCACATCAAAGAAACCATAGCTCCACAGCGCAAGATAGATCTGCATGGCATCCTCGCCGGATAAAGCTTCACGCCTTGCATTTTCATCATTCAGATATGTATCTATAAGAAGCAGCTGTTTCTTCTGTATACGGTCAAGCTTGCTCTCCTCGTCAGTCACAAGTCCTGTCCAGGTGGCTACAGCCCTCATGACAGATGAGAATCTCAGAAGATCATTCTCCTTTATCACATGGAACAGGGTCATAAATGCACCTGCCGTTCCATAATCCATGTTCTCACAGATCGCCTGTCTGAGTCCCTCCTGAAGCTTTGCCGCAACGAGCAGCTTGCCTACAGCCTCATGGAGTCTTGTGTTGGAGCTCATATATATTCCCCTGAGGATATTGGTCGTGAGCCTTGTCTGCGCACTCTCACCGAACATGATGTCCATGAGCACTTCCTCAAGCTCTGCATTCCCCCTGTCGAGCTCCGCCTGTATCCAATATTCAGATACTATTCTATACCCATTGCTGTTGCCATCCCTGTAATAGCACAATATATCCTGCGGCAATTTCTCCTTGTAGAGAGATACTATGTCGCATCCGTATATCCCCATAGAGTGATATTCATTCATGATACTGAAATATCTGTCAAGAAATGCCCCATATCTCTTCGTACGCATGGTTCTTCTGTAATAATACTGGCTTGTCTGCCACTTGATTATGCTGTCTATAGAAGTGTAGAAATCCTCCATCAGATGATCCGGCACCCACCCCGGCAAATGCTTCAGCTCCTTCTTGAAAAACTCAGAAGGAATGTTCTTTTCATTCTCCAGAAATGTCTCAAGCCTCTTGCCGATCATCGACTCTGTTACATTCCCATTGTATTTCTCAATCTCATTAAGAAGCTTCTGCGCATCCGCACTGTAACTCTTTCTGAGTTTGCTGGATTTCGCATCAAATGCCTCTCTCACTTCATTTGCAATCTTCTTCTGCTCCTCAAGCTCAAGTCTTGTCTTCTTGTCTTCTGCCATTGTAACCCCTTTCTTTATATCCTGTATGTTACAGATACTTCTAACCCCGTGCGTGTTCTACCACATTCTGCCCGCCAGCATTGTGAGGCGGATAAATGTAATCTCATCACCCTCGTTAAACTGTTCTTCCCTGTCAAGCTCTGTTAGTTCATCCATGCCGCGGAACACTCTGAACAGTCCATCCTCAAATCCCTGAATGGCTGTCTTCACTGCCTCATCAACATCCGGTTTCTTCTCCCCATAGACGATCCCAAATGCTATCTTTCCTATTCTTCCCATATCATCAATCTGCTCATCTGTCAGCACTGCATCCCCACGATCCATGCGGGATATGTACTGTGCCACGCAGATCCTTACTGTCTCTATTATGAGTTCTCGCAATGTACTCGGTGCTGTGTCATATTCAAACGGAACCTTGTGCACTGTGTCCTTCCGCTTGCCGAGCTGCTTTATGTTCATGTATAAAATCATGTGATTCCCCCGAAATCTTGTTATATGTATATTCACATTGTGCAGAAATTGCACATACTGGATTGATGTTTAACATGTGCAAAAATTGCACATGTTAAAATAATTGTGTGTTAAGCCACATTAGCATTTGCATTTATCTGATCTATTACCTTCTTTATGCCCATCCATACAGACGCGTTAAATATATCCGTTATACTTCCCCTGTCTGTAAATGGCGACTCCATCAACACTGACATATCCTTTATCATTCCATTGTGCACCACATATTCAACTATCTGATTAACAAAGTATATTTGTCTACTGTCATAATTTGTTTCATTCAGATATTCACTGAACGCCTCCTTTGCAGCGTTCATATCAAGCCCTACTATCTCACGGACAAATTCGCCAAGAGGCTTGTCACCGATTTCGCCCTCATAATCCTTTCTCGTTCCAATCTCATTCCAAAGGATATCCTCAAGTGCCTTCACATCCCCAGTCGTAAGTGGCTTATTTGTCTTGAGTTTTGCTATTACAATATTATCCTGATGCTGTTTTATATAGAATTCAGCCTTTGCCTTATAATTCTTCAGGTCATCGTTCTCAAGTTCTGATTCATGCCAGTCTGTAGATAGGATATCATCATCAAAGTTAGTGTCGTATGGTTGTACTGTGCTTTTTATAAAGCTCATAATATCCCTAAGTCCCGTCCTTATCTCTTCGAACTCTATAATTCCAGCACCATCTACATAACTATCCGACAATACTTTATTTATGATTCCTTTCCTGCTGTCAATCTCATCAATATGTTTTCCTGTAAGTCTTGAAAGTGCATTAGCCCTTTTTATAAGATCTCTTTTTGCTCTCTCGTCATTCTTTCCCGCCACATGTGCAAGCTCCAAGCCGTATATTAGCGCATCAAATCTCAGAGCACTCGGCTCATCCCCATCTGCCATGATATAAGGCGATACCTCTTCCTTTACGATATTGATATCAGGGAACGTTATATTCTGGTAGTTAACTTCATCCGAGTATTTGTCCAGATATCTCAGATGCTGCTTTACTATAAAATTATCCCTGTTATCCCTCGACAATCTCTGCACTTCACTGCTCATGTCAGATATCAGTTTTTCCAAGAAGAAATTCACCCTGTCATCCCTATCAGTAAGTGACTGCAGCTTATACGCTATCTCAAATCTTCTCTGGTATATAGCGCCCTGTATAGGCATCACATTTACAGCCTCTTTGCCCTTTTTCTTCACCCTGAAGAACTCAAAGTTACTACAGAAATCAAATATATAGAACAACTCTTTATCTTTGCCGTCCAGCAGTCCTTCGCAAAGTCTGGTTCCCCTTCCTATCATCTGCCAGAATTTTGCCTTACTCATTACCTTCTTGAAAAATACCAGATTGAGTATCTCTGGAACATCTATTCCCGTATCAAGCATATCAACTGATATGGCTATCTGTGGCAGTTTCTTAGGATCAGAAAAGTCATCTATTGCTTTCTGCGCAAATTTTGTCTGATTATCTATAACTTCCGCGTATCCAACAAGATGTGGATATTCCTCATTGAATACCTCAAATATCTTCTCCGCGTGAGTATGATTCTTCGCAAATATTATTGTTTTTCCTATTTTCTGCCCATAATCTATCTTGATTCCCTTATCCATAAATACACGTAAGACTTTTCTTATTGTATCCTTGTTGAATAACCAGGAATTAAGCGCAGCGGACTCTATCTTATCCGGTACATCCCCAGACTCTGTCACAAATGTTTTCTCATACTCTTCCTTATCTGCGTCCGAAAGTTCTTCATATACAATTCCCTCATCAAGGAACTTTACCTTGCTCTCAATTGTCATATAATCAACAAGATATTCATCCTCAACAGCCTGTGCAAGATCATAGCCATATGTAGGAACTCCATTTGCAAGTTCAAATATATCATAAGTATTCTTGTCCACTTCATCCTTCGGTGTCGCCGTAAGTCCCACAAGCGGTGCATCAAAATAAGTGAATATATCTTTATACTTGTTATATATTGACCTGTGCGCCTCATCACATATGATCAGATCAAAATGTCCACAGGTAAATATTCTTCCATCCTTGTCACTTGCACTGTCAACGCATCCGATCATGGTCTGGTATGTGGAGAACACACATCTTGCATTATAATTGCCCTTCTCCTCCACCAGATTCGTGCAGGACAAGTCTTTCAGCATATTCACAAAACTACGCTTTGCCTGAGTGACAAGAGAATTTCTATCTGCAAGAAACAGAATATTCTTCACCCATCCGGCATTTATCAGTATCTTACAAAGTGCTATCACCGTTCGTGTCTTACCAGAACCTGTAGCCATGACAAGCAATGCTTTTCTTCTGTTCTTCTGGTCAAATGCATCGCACACTGCTTTTATCGCTGCCTCCTGATAATAGCGTCCGGCAATTGTCTTATCCACAGTTACGTTTCTGAGGCTTGTCCTCATGGACCTCAGATTAAACCACTTCTCCAGATCCCTCTTGGAGTAAATGCACGAACACTTTCTCTCTGGATATTGTCCATCAATAATATGTGTCTCAAACCCATTTGTAAGGAAGATAACAGGTCTTCTGCCATACTTTCTCTCAATGCTGTCTGCATACTCCTTCGCCTGATATCTGCCTGCCTCAACTCCGACACATGTCTTCTTTGCCTCTATAATAGCAAGTGGTCTCTGTGTATCATCATAGAGCACATAGTCCACCCGTCCATTTCCTGACCTGCTAGGAACACCGTCAACTTCAACTTCATCGATCCAGTCTGAACCCTGTACCCATCCTGCGTCCTCAAGCATAGCATCTATATAGAGTTTCCTTGTCTCGAACTCAGATATATCAAGCGGATGCTGCTTATAACGCTGCCTCTGTACCTGACTGCGTGCAGATAACTTCTCCTTGAGATCTGCATTCTCCTCAGCCAATGTCTTTAGATCTATCTTCTGTCTTTCAATCTCTTCCTGATTCTGGCGAATCAACTCTTCCTGTTCTTTGAGCTGGCTCTTTGCATTCTCAGCATTCTCCCTGGATTTCTTGGCATTTTCACGTCTGTTCAATATGGCATTTCTATCAAATTCTCTCTGCTCATATCCCCGTACATAACAACATGAAATAAAGTCCATAAATATATGCAGATTCTCCAGGCAAAGCATAGCCTCGTCAAATCCCTGACGCCTGTTATTGTGCGCCACACTGTTACCTTTTCTTCGTATATAATCCAATCGTCTCCACAGATCATTTCCCACATATTCTCTGAAGTCCTCTGAATTCAATAAACTGTGAAGATTATCCTGATACGGCGTTTCAAGTGAAGTCTCAACTGAATAAATCCATTTTATTGCAAACTCCATAGCCCTGCGGCAATTGAGTATACACATATCAGGATCTATAAGAATTATTCTCTCAGCCGATATTGCAACCCAAGCAAATGCGGCAAATCTTGGTTCATCCCTTAAGAAGTCGAAATTATTCATGATTTTCTACCTCCTTCCCTTTGTCTTGTCGGTATATTATAAACACATTATATAGGTAAGTGATCAGTTGTTCCAGTAGTTTGATGAGAGAGAGCAATTTTGATTTGTCGACTTGACAAACAAATTTAACATACTCATTAACCATATCAGTTGGTGGACAAATTATCGGGAAATCTTCAATATGTTCCTTATTCAATTGTCTCTTATCAATTCCACCTACACAAACACCTCTAATCAAATCAACGTACTCTGGTGAAACAAGTATCCTTAACACAAACATATTGCTTACCCCAGGCTTTAATCTAATGAAATATACATGTCCATTCACATTAGCCATATCATCTTCACCCAAATATAGTGCCGCTCTCCCAAGAGAACTATTCTCTGTATTTATTCGTCCAGTCTTTGTCATAAGGATATCACCATGCTTTA
The DNA here is from genome assembly GCF_025567285.1 of Coprococcus aceti. Taxonomy (NCBI): domain Bacteria; kingdom Bacillati; phylum Bacillota; class Clostridia; order Lachnospirales; family Lachnospiraceae; genus Coprococcus; species Coprococcus aceti. The sequence goes on along the minus strand of NZ_JAOQJT010000002.1, from coordinate 23,825 downwards.
AGCTACTTCTCTTCATATTTGCATGAGTTTTTGCATCAATATAAGCAATATCTTCCATTTCCAAGCGATTCTTCCAAACATTCTGACTTCTGAAAAATGCAATACCTTCTTTGACATAATTCTCAGATCCACCTTTAGGTGTATTACCACTATTTATCTGAACCGATAAATCCTTCAATTTCTTAACGGGCCATTTTTTAGGATTAGCAACAGCATCCCCAAACATCTCTACAAATCGGGCTTTGATAAGTCCATCTAAAAAAGCCATTTGAGTATTTCTCATATCTAAACATTTTTTTGAAGACTTTAAAATTTTAACTATTTTTTTCTGTTTCTCAATTGATGGTAACTCAATTACTGCATCACTAAGATTACATATCTTTATATATTTTATAACCCCTCCTATAGCTTGTTTCCTTAATTCCTCAATATATGTTTCTAAAAAATAATACAAATATGGCAAATATAATTTTTCGACATTGTTATTCTCTATTATATAGGTTCGCTGATAAGCATCAAATTTTCCGTTGTAATACTTAACATTTAAATCGCCATTTCCAGCAACTAATACACACTCACAATCATATGAATATGTTGATATTCTTAAAGGCTCTTTTGAACAAGTAAAAAACGGATATTGACCATCCATTGAAGCTGCATTGGCATCAAGCTTACCCGTTCGTATTTTCGTCAAATCACCTATCCTAACTTTCATCTTCCATTGATCTACAAATACGAATTTGAGGTTTGTGAATCATAAATATATATCCACAACAAATACATCACGCAATATACCGTCTATGCGATACCTTTACATTATTTTGATTAACTATCGCATACTGCATAGTCGTATCTATCTGTGAGTGTCCCAATATCTTCTGTACCTGCTCTATCGGCATTCCTTTATCTATAGCTCTGGTTGCCATTGTCCTTCTAAATTTATGTGGATGTATCTTGTCTATATTCAATTTTCTTCCCAGTTCTCTAACTCTTATCTCAACTCCACTTATCTTTAATCTTGCATGTGGCGCATCAAGAGTGACAAATAAAGCCGGATTATCATCAGTCCTGCTCTCTATATATTCTTGCAAATGCAGCTTTGCCTTTGCATCGAAATAAACTCTTCTTTCTTTATCACCTTTACCGAATACTATGCATTCCCGTTCTTCAAAATCAATATCCGATATATTTAAACCTACCAGCTCGCCTACTCGTATACCAGTCGAATACAAAAGGTCAATCATGGCAAGATCCCTGACGCACGTACAATTATCACGAAGTTTTTCAATCATTTCATCAGTTATAGTTTCTTTAACCGGCTGTTTCGTCTTAATTTTATGTATTCGTCTCATAGGACTTTTCAATATGTAGTCCTCTTCTTCAAGCCAGCTAAAAAAGCTCGACATATTTCTCCGGACATTGTCTACAGTTACTTTGCTGCAATTATTAACCTTCTGATAATCAACAAGATACCCTCTTATCTCGTCAGTTGTTATCTTTCTGATAGGCGTTTCAATACTACCAAGCATATGTTCAATAGTAACACGATAATACTGTAAAGTTCTTTCAGAACATCCCTCAATCTGCTTTGCGTCAATAAACATTTTCAAATATTCTACATTAGGAATTTCTTCTGTCTTTGCTTCGTTTTCTGCCAAATGTTTAAGTAACGTCTCCTGTAATTTCTTCATCTGAGATATATTCAGATAATCTGCCATCTCGTTAAGTATCTTGACTAATTTTTCTTCCATGTTCGTATTCTCCTTCCAGATTCTACCAACATCCTTCACCAGTCAAACCTTATTTAATTCTTATTTCTATACTTTAAGAAACATATGCTATAAATTATTATCCAAAATATTTCTGCATTAAACTATCAAACAATATCTGTGCCTCATCAAGAGCCTTTTGCACAACAACTTTTGATTTGTCGACTTGCTCACTAAATAATGAGTATTTTAATTGAAGTTCTATAGGTGGTACAATTGTAGGCAATCCCCTTAATTGACTCATATTTATACTTGCTATACCTGTCGTTTGTTTTGCTGCTCTTAAAAAATAGGTCTTTGCTTGTGAACTCTGTAAATATGCAGCAAAATATCGTGGCAATATTTGCGTTTCATCTAATCGTACTCTAAATATATGATTCTGATGGATACAATCTTTCGGTGGCAAAGATATAATAGCTCCTCTTCCTAATTTATCTGGATCTCCCCCCTCAGTCATTAAGACATCATCTGGCAATAATTTATACTGAATTATTTCATCTTCTGTTGCTAATATTGTTTTAACAGTTGTCCAATCTATATATCCGTCTTTTACGTTTGAAACAGCCATATATGGCACTTCTCGCAATTCCCCACATTTTGTTTTTCTTCCTTTAGTTATTCCTGAAACAATATCTGCAATTTCTTCCAATTTAACTTTATTATATTCTATTTCGTTTTCAAACATCTCTACAAATCGGGCTTTGATAAGCTTGTCTAATAACTGCAATTCTAAAAATCTTTGTTCTTTTATCTTTACAATTCTATTCAGCTCATCAACAATATGCTTTTGATCTTCTATGCTCCTTGAGGGAATCTGCATCTTGCGCATAGCAGCCTGTGTTAATTTTTGCCTTGTTGCTCCATTAACCATTCCATCAACATTATAAAACATAAGTGAATAACACAAATAATCCACGTCTAATCCGATCTTAGGCTTTAAAACATGAGCATGGTTATTGATCCAGCATTTTCCTGAAACTCTATATGCAATAGGTTTTTCTTTTGAGCCAAAGTTACCACCATCTTCTGCAAGTAATACAAGTTCATCATCAAAAATATAATCAGCGACATGGTCTTGAATACCATTTGCCCCATAATAAGGATAATCTCCCTCTTCCCTGTCAGATGCTGTAATTGGCACTCTCATTGAATCAAGTATTTCACAGCAATCTTCAATGTACATCATATCCATATCTTTATTTCTACAAATTCGACACTTTAATAAATATAGTTTGTGCTTGTGCTTACAACGGAACTTTTTATAGCCATCATCAGCTTATGCATTACTTGCTTTGCTCTTGGTTATGCCGTTGGCTCTAAGAGCAATGATAAGAAATAAGACAAAAAAGTAACCGCCCGGTCCTGACAAAACTTGGCGGTTACTTTTTTGTAATCATCATATCAGGGCTAACCGTCTATCGGTAGCACCTTTTGATATTATATTAGCATCCAACCGCTTTCATGTCAAACATATATTCGATTGTCATTTACTCATACAAATACGAATTTGCTAAAGTCGAGTTTGTTTTCCCCTTTCCTAATATTTTCAATCAATTACTGGTTATCATCAGCCAGTAATTTCTCAAGTTCATCCATTTCCTGACTTATCTGTCTCTCCAGATCTCTTATATTTGCCATTATCTCAGATGTAGGTGGATACTCTACCGGTGTATACTCCACTTCCTTGTACTTATTGATGCTGAGGTCGTAAGCATTGTCCACTATCTCTTCCTTTGACACAAAGAATGACTTGTCCGTTCGCTTTCTGTCATTTTCTTTGTCAAGATGTGCAAATCTCTCTATTATGTCAGGTATATCGTTATCATTTATCGGTGTTCTCTTATCATCCAGACTGTATCCGTCTGCCGTCATATCATAGAACCAAACTTTATCTGTTCCGCCGTGATCTGTCTTTGTGAATATCAGTATCGCAGTTGACACTCCCGCATATGGCTTAAACACTCCCGATGGCATGGATATGACCGCCTGAAGTTTCTGATTTTCCACTATTTCTTTACGGATTGCCTTATGTGCTGCAGACGAGCCAAATAAAACTCCATCCGGAACTATACATGCACATCTGCCGCCTACCTGCAATATTCGTATGAACAATGTCAGGAACAGCAATTCTGTCTTCCTTGTCTTGCACATCTTGAGAAGATCTGCTGAAACCGATTCGGCATCGAGACTTCCCTTGAATGGCGGATTTGCAAGAACAAGTGTATATTTATTCTTATCACTATTCTGATCTGACAAACTGTCTCTATATTCAATACATGGATTGTCTATACCATGTGTCATCATATTCATGGCACCTATACGAAGCATCGTTCTATCCATATCATATCCATAGAACATATGATTCATATAGTGATCTCTATTTGCTTTGTTATAAAAGATGTCTTCTTTCTTCTTTTCTCTGAGGTACTCCCCTGACGCAACAAGGAAACCGGATGTTCCACACGCAGGATCACATATCATCTCGTCCGCTGCCGGATCCATCATCTCAACCATCATACGGATGATGTGTCTTGGTGTCCTGAACTGACCGTTTCTTCCAGACTGTGCTATCTTTGAAAGCAAATATTCATATACATCGCCTCTCACGTCAACTGACTGGATTTCATTCATCAATTTATATATCTCATCCAGCGAGTCAACAACCTTTGAAAGAAGAATCGGTGTCGGAAGCTTGAATATGGCATCATCCATATATTTTGAATATGCGCTGTTCTTGTCACTATGCAGATTTTTTATGAATGGGAATACCCATTCCTGCATGACACTGTACATTTTCTCAGCAGGGAAATCCCTGAATGCAGACCATTTGAGCTGCTTTCCATCAATGTTTCTGTCTCCTATCTTCACCTCATCAGCAAATATACTGCTAAATGGAAGCCCTAGCATCTCACATTCCTTAGCCTTTTTGTTGTCCACATCATCAAGATCATGGATAAACATAAGATATGTTATCTGCTCTATAACCTCAAGTGGATTGACGAGTCCGCCTGCGGCAAATATGTCCCATAAACTGTCTATTTTATTCTTCAAATCCCCTGTTATCATTTGCATTCTCCTTTACACGTACAACAAACCAAAATTTGTATGCTATAAATTATACACCACGTAATATCAAAAGCAAACAAATAAAACTCACCAGGCTAGCCATTTATGAAGGGAAAATATCAGATATGGAACACCTTGTCCCCTGGAACATACACATCTCTTGCTACTTCGTTCCGTCAATTCTCTCCCTGAGAACTTCCTTCTCAGTGTATGTGTGCTTTCCAAGAAGTTTGTCTCGTTTTCCGCCAAATACCTTATTTAACTTACCCAGATTGAATCCAACAAGGAATGCGGCAATAACCGTACCGGCTCCCACACTTCCAAGACTATGTATGCAGATCAGACATGTTACGACCGACACAGCCACCATAGAACAGTCAAATCCGATCTTTACCTTTGAAAATTCAATGTGTGTGACCTCTGATACAGCCTGCATGACACCCTCTCCGGCAAGAGGAATAAGATTGGCCGGCAGATAGAAAAAGATTCCAACCGCTATGAATACAGTACTCACAAGCATAAGCACAATTCTCATCGCTATATTATCAGTGCTCGGCAGAAATGAAGCCAGGTAATTGCAGAATGTTGTAAAATATCCGAACACTATTCCCACAACAACCTGAAGCAGATTGATCGGCTTAAACCTCTTCCTGAGTATCAGGATCTGTATAAGCACAAGTACCGCATGGAATATGATGGTCGCTTTTCCCATCTCTATTCCCCATACACAGGTCATGGTATATGGTATGGAACTCACCGGCGACACACCGAGATTGGATTTTACCGACAGTGCAATTCCTATAGTCATAATAAACAGTCCAACGAAATACATTGGAATTCTTACCTTCATGTTCTTCATCTCTTACGTTCCTCTTTTCTGTTGTCTTTTTCGCTGCCCTTCATATTGTCGTACACCCTTACAAGAAGTGACTGCAATTCTTCCGTCTCTTCCGCGGTAAATCCCCTCAGTGCCACAGATTCAACTAAGTCAAACTTCTTATTGAGCATCTCCACATACTCTCTGCCCTTATCTGTCAGATACACATACAGGGATCTCCTGTCCCCTGCCTTTGTACTTCTCTGTATATAACCTTTATTCTCCATGCCACTCAACACAGCGGTTATCGATGCCGGCTCTATATGACATCCCGCCGCGATATCCTTCTGACACGCCCCATCATGATCCTTCAGATAATCCAGCACCTTAGGTTGTCCCATGGTGAGCTCTGTATCCTTTATCTGGCTCAGCAATGCCTTCTGTACCATGAAATGATCTGCCATCAGCAGATAATGTATGGATTTCTTATGTTCATCCATTCGGATTCTCCTCTCATTTTAGTTATAATTCTAATTATTAGAATACTAACGATATTATACACATAGTTTTATATATGTCAAATCGCCACTCATTCAGTCTGCACAAAAAAGATCCGGGAGCATCTGCACCACTCCCGGATCTTCAATTATTATATATTTTATTAAGCCCTTTGTTATTTCTTTATGACTGCCTTCTTAGATACTCCTCTGTTCAAAAGTATCTTTTTATAACTCTTAAGCTTTTTTGCAGGCACCTTTACAGTAAGCTTCGCATATGTACCCTTGAATGCCTTGGCTCCAACAGTTTTTCCTGTCATCTGTGTATTCTTTATCACAACCGTCCTGAGCTTCTTACATCCATAGAACGCCCTGGCGCCTATGGTCTTAACATTTCTGCCAAGAGTAATCTTCGTAACCTTTACATTCTTGTTGAACGCCGCTTTTCCTATGGCTGTAACCTTAAATGTCCTACCTCCAAGCTTTATCGTATCAGGAACAGCAACTGTCTTTGTCTTCTTGACAACAGACACGAGAGTTACAGTACCCTTGCCATTCAGGGATGCATTTGTGATCTTGTACTTGTAATTTCCATTTGCATAGATCTTACCCACAGCCGCAGTTATGTCAAAATACTTTGTCTGTGTTCCACTGTAATTACCGATTCCCATTATCACAACTTTTGCCTTGCCAAAGTCTTTATTTGACGAATATGCAACTCTGTAATCCTTGCCCGCTGTGAGTGTCCGCTTACCGCAGGTAACCTTCACCGCTGGTGTTATAGCCTTGCCTGTATATACAGCCGACTTTGTGATTGTCACAGAGGCTTTACTTATCGCCTGCTTGTTTATTGCAAATGTAAGAGTCTTTGAGCCCTTATATCTGCCCTGACCTTTGACAACTACCTTTGCTGTACCAGCATTAGTATTGCTGCTATATGAAACTATATAGTCAGTTCCCGCATCAAGTGTTCTTCCACGTGATACAACCTTTACGGCCGGTCTTGTCGCTGCACCTGTATATGTAGTCTTGTACGAAGCATTTCCAGTTGCCGCAAATGTAATATTTGCATCAACGCTTATATCCACAACTATCCATATCCATACAGCCTTAAATGTTATATCCTCTGATACAGCGCCGTACACAGAATCAGCATTATAGCTTGTTCCGGCTTCATCCTGCCATGCCAGCACATATCCATCCCTCGATGTCTTGTAATCAGTACCATCAGACATGGTGATATTTATTTTCGACAGATCAAGAGTTGATCCCTTGTTTACAGATGACGCATACAACTGGTTGCCATTCTCATCTGTGAACACAACCTTTACCATGGTTACACTGTCACCCTTGCTGTCTACCGGATCCTTGGAATAAGTTGGAGCTCCACCTATTGACACATCGCCATCAACAATGATCGTTCCATCATCTGACTTTACGCCAAATGAATTTCCACCGACTGATCCGGATGCATCCGCCGTAACACTTCCACCAACCAGTTTGATAGAATTGTCTGCTGAGATTACCGACTCCCCATCGCCAAGTCCTGATGACTTTGCATCAACAGAGCCTCCGGTGATCTCCACATCCGATGCCGATATTGCAGAAGATACGGAATCTATGCTGTTGCTTCCTCCAGCTATCTTCACCGTTCCTGCAGATTCAATTCCCTTGCCGTCGGACTTTATCTGTATATTGTCTATCTCGATATTTCCATCTGCCTTGATCGCAGCCGCACCCGGTGTCGCCGTTGATATCTTGGAAGATGTATCCTTTCCAGATACCTTTACATCCGCTGCGTTACTGTTATCGCTTACACATGTTATACCATCAGCAATCTTATTTTCTACGCTTACCTTTATGACAAATGTTCCAGAATTGCCCGGACGAACCGTGATCTTCTTTACAGTAGCATTGTCCACGGTTATTCCACTTGCATTTCCGGTATCAACAATTACATCCTCACCATTTCCTGTGATCGTGTAATCCTTATTCTCGGTAAATGAAACTGATATGATTCCACCAGACTGTGATACCTTTACAGTTGGATTTTCCTCACTGTCTGTGAATGCTCCAACATATCTGCTGTCATTCAGTCTTCCGATGTCAATTACGAAAGGATCTGATAAAGGTGTAGTCACCTCAAGTGCCTGGCTGATCTGACCAGACTTGACATTTGCAGTTTCTTTTACCCTGCCATGTACATAATATGTAGTAAATTCCTTGAGTCCGGTAAACTGAGCACCATTCTGCCACGTAAGCTTTGATGCATCAACATCCTTCTCACTGGATATTGCATACTCGATCTCACCTACTGCTCCTGACACCTTGCCGCTGACGGTCACCGAATAAGATGTTACTGAATTCTTTGTCAAAGTAACAACAGCGGTATTTTCTCCCTTTGCCACTGTCGCCTTGAGTGTTACGTTCGCTGAGCCATTTGCTGTTGATATAACCAGTGTATCACTGTAGATTCCGGCGCCAAGACCATTTACCGGTTTCACCGACACTGTTGTTTTATTTCCTGCAGAAATCTGCCCTGCTGGTGATGAAACGATCTGGAATGCCGTTCCATCCTTAAGCTCAGCCTTTACATCTGTAAGGGTTGTCTCCCCGGAGTTTGACAGTTCAATAGCTGCATGATTCGCATTTGTATAGCCATATACGAGATCTGTCCATGCCTTGGCATCACTGCTACATGACAGCTTTCCAGGAGTGAGTACCTTGACAACACACTCCGATTTTATTTCCGAGCCATCCTTAGCCGTAGCTGTGATGGTTGCCGTTCCGGCTGCGAGGGCTGTAATCTTGCCATTCTGTACGGATACCTTAGCCTTATCTGAACTTGACCACACAAGGGATGTATCTTTTGCATCAGCAGGTGTTATCGTTGCCTTGATCTCATCACTGTCACCCACATTAAGTGTTATGTATGTCTTGTCAAATGAGATTCCTGTAACCTTTACGGCTGGTGTCTCTGACGGAGCCTCTGTGTCTTTCTCAGACGTTGAACCCGTTGTTGATCCGGTTGATCCGGTTGAGCCAGTTGAGCCAGTTGAAGGATCCTTCGTATCGTCCTCTGTTGTCATGCCTCCACCAGATTCACCGCTTATCGTCCTAAGCTCTGACGACACCTCGCTCTTTGGAACTACCTTCTGTGCTGCCTTCTCCTCATCTGTTCCGCTGTTCTTTACATACAGATAAAGTCCAGCTGCTGCACCCACAAGGCTTGCATTATAGTCCAGTGCAACCTCGTTCTGGTTATAATCTTCTGAGCTATCTACATAGGATGTACTCGAACCCGCCGGACCGCCAACCAAAGCGCCGACTAGTACATGTGCCTGCTTTGTATATGCATTTCCAGTTACAGAACCCTGATATCCGCTTGAGGCTCTGTGATGAGGGTACTTTGATGAATACTTGTTGTAACCGACAACAAAACACTTTGAACCTGCATTGTTGCCAAGTATGTACTTCATCTGACCATTTGCCCATGATGAATAATCATTCTTTCCATATATAGTATCATACAGAAGACCTGTCATCTGATGAGCAGTGTTATATCTCGCCGATCCCCAGCTGTCTATCAGGCAGAAATTGTTATCTCCTGACTGTGTCTTGCTTGCTATAAGTCCTGACTGGTTCTCCACGAACACGCTCTTCTTGGATGAATTAGGACTGTAGAGCAGAGCCGCCTGAGCCACGTTATTCCAGCAAAGAGCCCAGTTAGGATTTGTTCTGCCACCATATACATTATTGTATTTTGTTGCATATGCTGATTTTCCTGTAGCCTTGTACAGAAGAGCCGCCGCAAGGGCATAGTCATCTTCCCATGAATCTGAGTTATAGAAACCTGATGCCGGACCCGAGCTGTTCTTCTTAGCCTTAGTATCCGCATATGTGAAAAGCTTCTCCGCATAGGAAAGCGCTTTCTTATCCTTGTAATTTATATAATATGCCGCAAGTGCCGCCGCTGTCTCTGAAACGATATCTGTACACGTATCCGAATCAGATGTGAATGTTGCCTGTCCACTTCTTGATGACTGCTTTTCCGGAGCTCCCCAGTATCCATGATCTACATTTCCATCACCGACCTGATAACAGAAAGCCTGAACCGAACCATCGCTTCCAAGGACTGTGCATCTCTTGAAATAATCAACGAATCTGTCCATGATCCTCTTGTAGTGTGCCTCTGTAGCAGTATCCGCAAATGCCTCAGCAAACTCCATGTGCGCAAGTCCTAGAACTGTAGCCGAATATGCCTGTGGCAGACCAAACTTGGCATGATCTCCCGCATCATGGTATCCACCGCTGACATCCACAGTCTTTCCATTATATGTTGTTTTTGCATCCTCAGTATGACAGTTTGATCTCCAAGAGAACTCACTCTTTGCAGATACATCACTTCCGCACATATTCGCATCATAAAGATACAGTGACTCCTGAAGAAGCTTTGCATAATTGTACTCAACATCCGTATTGATCTCACCTGTGTTGTCCCCGGCTCCGCCAGATGATGATGAAAGCGAACCGATAAATGAGTCAAATGCACCTGACTGTGAGCTGTAGTACACCTTGACACCTGTTATAGACACACCGTTTGCCGTACCTGTGTAGCCAAGCTTTGAATATCTCACGCTCGAACCGGCATTTACTGCACCTGACTTCTTGGATGTGTTTGGATATATGTACAGCTTTCCATCACTGAATACACCCTTGATAGCTGACCAGCTGCTGTAATCCTTAACTGCAGTTACCGAACCATTCACATCAGCTACCGCTATCCAGTCAGCTATGTATGAATTGCTCTTGTTATTTATCGTTATCTCTGTCTCGTAGTAGCCATCTCCCTTGGCTGTTCCATCTCCATCGGCAAGGCTTGCAGTTACGCTTGAACTTGTGTTTCCAATTGAATCAAGATCTGCACTGCCTGATCCGCTGTCGCCTGAACCGCCTGACTCCCCTGACGAACCGCCCGAGGTGCTCTTTGTTCCTGAGAGCACCGCTGACACGATCCTGAATTTGATCGTGCTGTTCTCCTGGAGATTTGCAATCTGTATACCAAATGCCACGCTCTCTGTGCTGGTAGTATTGATCGATGCCAGATCAAGTGTAGCCTCAAACTGTCCGGCTTTTTCCAGATTAATCCATACATCATTATTGGACCACGATGGCCCATATGATACAAATGGCATAACTCCTGAACTTTCCCCACTTAGTTCAGTGAAATCCTCCACCGCATATGTGATCTTGAGTGTCTTATACCCGGCATCAGCAATCGCTTTCATAGAGCCGAGTTCACTCGGTGGAGAAAACCTCATCTCTGCCTTAGGCTTCTTACTATAAGTATCCGACTTTGCAGTCACCGTCTTCCAGCCGGTGTCCGGTTTCAGATCCAGCGTGATGCTCTCCGCCTTAGCTGTGATCTCCGGCCAGGTTATACTGCCGATGATCATGCATAAGGTGAGAACATATGCCAGGATCCTGCTCGCTGCTTTCTTTCTCATTTTACTTTTCCTCCTTGTACTTCCTTTTTCCTCCTAAAAAATACCCTATTATTAAAAATATAGCACAGAAAACATCTTCATGCGACCCAATAATCCGTCATTATTTATGCGCATAATTACCAATGTTTTCTGTGCTATTTTACCAATACTTTATTAGCAAGTATTCTTTTTGAAGTTTCTATGTCATTTGCCATCTGGGCCTTGAGCTCATCCAGGCTTCCAAATTTCTTCTCACCTCGGATCTGCTCGATAAGCTCCACCTTGATGACCTGTCCATATATGTTCCTGTCAAAGTCGAAGATATTCGTCTCTATGGTGATATTTCCCTTGTCGTTGACTGTAGGATTGTCTCCTATGTTGGTGATTCCCATATAGACTCTGAAAGGATCCTCATGTCCCGTATGCTTCCCCCGGATTATACTGATCCTTGAAGCATACACACCAGCCGGCGGGTACAGCTTGCGCTCCTCCGGCAGCATATTCGCAGTCGGTATTCCTATTGTCCTTCCAAGCTGTTTACCGGACACCACTTCACCTGTCATACTGTACGGTCTGCCGAGCATCGGAATGACCGACCTCACATCTCCCTCAGAAATATTCTTCCTGATGACAGTTGAGCTGACCACCTCGTCATCCTGTTCCAGCTTGTCTATGACTATGACCTTATATCCATACTCGTCCGCATAGCTTCTGAGGGTATCCACATCGCCCTTTCTGTCTCTGCCGAATCTGTAATCGCTTCCAACCACGACATATCCGGCCCGCATCATGTCCACCAAAACATCTCTGATGAACGCCTTCGGCTCTGTAGCCGCAAATGCATCGTCAAACGGATATTCAACCAGGACGTCAACTCCGGTATCCGATACCACCTGTGCCTTCTCGTCAGATGTGTATATGGTCTTCATATTGCTCACATCAAACACATGATTCTCCCTCATGTCAAATGTGAACACAACGCCCATATATCCCTGTCTCTGAAGCTTCAACACCTGCTCTATCAACAGCATGTGTCCCTGATGGATACCATCAAACTTGCCCAGGGCAACCGCCGTGCGCTCTGTGCTATTCAGTTTTACCTTCTTCGTGTCCTTTATATGAATCATAACTGTCTGTCCTTAATTGCTCACCGGAAACATCTTGAACGGCACATACTGCCTCTTCTCATCGCTGTATTCATACAGTGCCGCAAATCTTCCATTCTCATCGAACACCTTGACATAGGTATCCCTGTGTATCTTATTCTCGGCAAATGCATCCGCACTGAGCTTATTTCCATTTGCAAGAAGTTTCTCACCCTTTGCTGATATATGGAGTTCTGGAATATCCGGCATAAGCTTGTCTGTTGTGAGCACATGCTGCATGAGTGTCCCGTCATCCCTTGCCTTCTCCACCTCATCAAGCGTCAGACTTTCTTCTATAGTAAAGCCCTTCACCTCGGTTCTGACAAGCTTCTCCATCACCGCACCGCAGCCAAGCTTTTCTCCTATATCCCTGCACAGGCTTCTGATGTATGTTCCCTTGGAACAGCTCACATCAAATGTCACTCTCGGGAGTTCTACTGACTGTAAAGTAATCCCATGTATCGTGACCGGTCTCGGATCCCTCTCAATGACCTGTCCGGCTCTTGCCAGTTCATAGAGCTTCTTACCATTCACCTTGATGGCTGAATACATAGGCGGGATCTGCATGTAATCGCCTACAAAACTCATCACCGCAGCCCTGACTGTCTTCTCATCAGGATATACATCTGTCACGTCTGTCATGACTCCTGTCACATCTTCGGTGTCGCTGGTCTTTCCGAGAAGCATGGTACATGTGTATGTCTTGTTCTTCTCAGTGAGCAGATCGCACATCTTCGTAGCACTTCCCAGACACACAAGAAGAACTCCCTCCGCCATGGGATCGAGAGTTCCGGTATGACCTATCTTTTTCTGTTTTAATATACCACGGAGCTTTGCCACCACATCAAATGACGTGAACCCCTGCTCCTTATATATATTGATAAATCCATCTATCATAACTATTTCAAATCCAATCCAAAGTCTTTTACATCAGTCCGCTGTATCAGTACCTGTTCCAGATCACATCTTTTCTGCAATTTATCAGCCAAGCTGTTTCTCTATATCCGCAACTATCTCCGCAACTATCTTTTCCGGATCACCTGACATATTGCATCCCGCAGCCTTCACATGGCCGCCACCGCCGTGGCTGCACGCGATCTCACTCACGTTCACGATATCATTTGCCCTGAGGGATATCTTGTAATTATCCTCACCAGCCTGATACATGAAGAAAGCAACCTCAGTACCTGATGTCAGTCTGAGCTGATCCACGATTCCATCCGTATCCATCTTGCTGGCACCAAATCTGTCAAAGTCCTCCTTTGTCAGAAGTGTATGGGTTATCTTTCCATCTGCAAACTGCTTCATGTTGAGAAGCGCATAGCCCAGAAGCTTATTCTGTGTGAGCGTCTTCTTGTAAAATGTCTCATCTATGACAAAGCTTGGTCTCGCTCCCTTCTCTATCAGGATTCCCGCTATGGTCATGGACTCTCTGGTGGTATTGCTGTGCTTAAACACTCCTGTGTCGTGGACTATACCGGTATACAGACACTCTGCGCACTGCTGGTTGATCTTTTTCTCATCCAGGAGCTTGAATATAGCCTCCGCAGCGGAGCATGCATCACTTTCCACATAGCACACATCACCAAAGCCTTTGTTAGACACATGGTGGTCTATGCAAAGAGTTCTCTTCGCAGTCTCATAATATCTGACAAATGGTGTGAATCTGTCCATATCTCCGCAGTCAAGCGACATAAACAGATCATAGGTCTCGTCATCTGCCTCATGTTTTACAGTAGATGCACCATTCAGGAACATAAATACATCTGGGAATTCCTGAAGATATACCTGAACCCTCTTGTCAGGGTAATTGCTTGTAATATAGTTATACATTCCAAGTGTTGAACCTATACAGTCACCATCAGGATTAATATGTCCTGTTATGGCTATGCTGTCTGCGTTCTCTATCTCCCTTATAAGATCGTTCATGATATACCTCCTTTTAAATTCTCATATTATATCCTACTCTTCAAACTCATCTTCACTCTCTGAGTTTTCATCTGTACTCTCGTCAGCATCGCCATGCTTTCCGAGAGCCTCATCTATCTTGTGGGACATACTGACACCATACTCTATGGACTGGTCCATGATAAATGTTATCTCCGGTGTATTGCGCAGATTTACAGAATGAGCAAGCTCTCTTCTGATATATCCCATTGCGCTGTTCAACCCTGCAAATGTGGAATCAACAGCATCCTGGTCACCCAGGACACTGATATATGCCTTGCAGAACTTGAGATCAGGTGTGACAACCACATCAACGACCGAAGTCATAGGTGATATTCTTGGATCCTTGATCTCACGGCTGATGATCCTGCTGAGTTCTCTCTGGACCTCACCGTTGATCCTGTTATTCTTTACACTGTTTTTTCTCATATCTATTACTACTTTCTAGGCACCTCTACCATCTCGTATGCCTCTATCTGATCTTCCTCTGCAACGTCCTGGAAGTTCTCGAATACCATACCACACTCAAAGCCGGACTTAACTTCCTTGACATCATCCTTGAATCTCTTGAGTGAAGCAAGCTTTCCTTCAAATATAAGATTGCCCTCTCTGGTAATCCTTACGCTGCAGTTTCTGTTGATTGTTCCGTCGAGAACATATGAACCGGCAATGACACCGATACCAGAAGCCTTGTATGTCTGTCTGATCTCTGCGTGTCCGATGACCTTCTCCTCATATATAGGATCAAGCATACCCTTCATTGCTGAATCAATATCCTCTATTGCATTGTAAATGACTCTGTACAGACGAACATCTACCCCCTCGCTGTCAGCCATATCCTTTGCTCTCGCATCCGGTCTGATATTGAAACCGATTACGATGGCATTTGATGCTGATGCAAGAATTATATCTGACTCGTTGATAGCACCTACACCTGCATGTATGCACTTGATAACGACCTCGTCATTTGAGAGTTTTAAGAGACTCTGCTTAACGGCCTCAACTGAACCCTGTACATCTGCCTTGATGATGATCTTGAGCTCCTTGAGGTTGCCGGCCTGGATCTGGCTGTACAGATCGTCAAGTGACATTCTCTGCTTTGTATCTGCAAGAAGCTTCTCCTTACCCTGCGAGATATATGTCTCTGATATGGTTCTTGCTTCCTTCTCATTGTCAACTGCCATGAATATCTCGCCTGCATCAGGAACTGTGTTGAGACCCTGGATCTGTACAGGTGTTGATGGAAGAGCCTCTGTAACTCTCTCACCTCTTGAGTTGGTCATGGCACGTACCTTACCATGTGACGCTCCGACAGCGATGTAATCTCCAACATGGAGTGTTCCCTTCTGTACAAGCATTGTTGCAACAGGTCCACGTCCCTTGTCAAGCTCAGCCTCGATGACGATACCTCTTGCCTTTCTGTTAGGATTTGCCTTAAGTTCAAGCACATCCGCTGTGAGGAGGATCATCTCAAGGAGATTGTCAATACCTTCCTTAGTATGTGCAGATACAGGACAGAATATTGTTGAACCACCCCAATCCTCTGGGATAAGCTCATACTCTGTAAGCTCCTGCTTAACTCTCTCTATATTTGCACTTTCCTTATCGATCTTGTTGATCGCTACTATGATCTCAATCCCGGCAGCCTTTGCATGGTTGATAGCCTCGATAGTCTGTGGCATTACTCCATCATCGGCAGCTACAACAAGGATAGCGATATCTGTACTCTGTGCACCACGCATACGCATTGCTGTGAACGCCTCATGTCCAGGAGTATCAAGGAATGTTATAGTCTGGCCATTTACATCGACAACTGATGCACCGATGGCCTGTGTGATTCCACCAGCCTCACCTGATGTTACCTTTGTCTGTCTGATCGCATCAAGGAGTGATGTCTTACCGTGATCAACGTGTCCCATAACGCAGACTACTGGAGGTCTTGGAACCATGTCCTTCTCGTCCTCTTCGTCCTCCTTCAGGAGTTCCTCGATCACATCTACCTTCTCCTCTTCCTCAGCTATACAGTTGTACTCAAGTGCGATCTCTGAAGCCTCGTCAAATGGAAGCTCTGAGTTCACATTGACCATCTTACCTGCGAGGAACAACTTCTTGATAAGTGCTGTTACAGGAGTCTTTACCGCATCAGCCAGCTCCTTGAGTGTTACAACCTCAGGAAGTGTGATGGTTCTGATTGCATCCGGATCCTCCTGTGGTGCCTGCTGCTTCTTCTGTGGCTTGTTCTTCACATTCTTCGCAAGTCTGCTGATATCAGCCTCGACCTCCTCAGGTGATCTTCTGTTGCCCTTACGTGGCTTGTTCTTATCTCTGTTGTAGTTATCTCTGTTCTGGCTCTTTAAATCCTTACCCGGCATCTCCTTCGCATCGAAGTCCTTGCGGTCTCTCTTGAATGGTGCTCTCTTCTGAGCTGGGCTGTCATCCTCGTCATCCTTGCCAAATGGCATATTGATACGGTTGCTGAAACGGTTGCCACCATCTCTGTTAAAGCCTCTTCCGCCCTGGTTTCTATCGCCATTGCCGAAGCGTCCGCCACCCTGGTTTCTGTCTCCGTCTCTGTTAAACCTTGGTCTGTCACCCTGGCCGTCCCTGTTAAATCTTGGTCTGTCACCCTGGTTTCTATCACCATCTCTGTTAAACCTTGGTCTGTCATTCTGGCCGTCTCTGTTAAATCTTGGTCTGTCACCCTGGTTTCTGTCGCCATCTCTGTTAAACCTTGGTCTGTCGCCCTGACCGTCTCTGCCTACTCTTGGTCTGTCACTCTGATTTCTGTCGCCCTGGCCATCTCTGCCGAATCTTGGTCTGTCACCCTGATTTCTGTCGCCCTGGTTCCTGTCGTTGCTGAATCTGGCTCTGTCTGAACCGCCCTGTCTGTCGTTGTTAAATCTGACTCTGTTACCGTTGTTATTCATCTTGCCGCCGTTTCTGTCCTCCCTGGCAAATCTTACATGATTGCCAGAACCCTGTCTGGCTGCTGAATTGTCATCCCTTGAAGGATTCTGCTTCTGCGCGTCCGCCTTTGGCGCTGCAGCAGGCTTTGCTGTCTCAGGCTTTGGCTGCTCTGTCTTAGGCGCTGCCTTTGGAGCCTCCTGCTTTGGTGTTGCAGGCTTTGGGGTCTCAGCCTTTGGAGCCTCGGCCTTTGGCGCAGTCTTTGCTCCAAACTTAGCTTTAATTATTCCAACCATCGAATCGTCCAGATTGGACATATGACTCTTGATCTCTATTCCCTTTGCGCCAAGTGTATCTATGATATCTTTATTTGAAATGTTTAACTGTTTTGATAATTCGTGTACTCTGATTTTAGCCAAATGTTACACCTCCATGTTTTCATTTACATTCATGTACTTTATGATCTGATTCCCGAATCCCTCGTCAAGTATCGCAATGGATGTTCTCATCTCATTGCCACTGTACTTGCCAAGCTCATCCTTTGTCCCGTACTCATAATAAGGAATCCCATAATAATTACATTTCTGGTCGAAAAGTTTCTTCGTATTGTCAGAGGCGTCCTTCGCCACAATGACCACGTACGCGCTCTGATTCTTAACTGCTTTCTCTACTGAGAAATTGCCACTGCACAGCCTTCTGGCTCTGGCACACAGAGAAATTAACGAGTAGATCTTGTTATTCTTCAATGTCACGCAGCTCCTTGTCTAATTGTTCATACACCTCAGCAGGTATGCTGACCTTGAAAGCCTTCTCAAGTGCTTTGCTTCCAACCGCCTTCTTAAGGCACTCGGATCTCTTGCATATATAAGCGCCTCTTCCGTTGAGCTTGCCGGTTGCATCAACTGCGAACTGCCCGTCATTGCTTCGGACTATCCTTATCAGCTCACTCTTCGGCATCATCTCACGGCATCCAAGGCATTGCCTCAGAGGTACCTTCTTTGCCATCTCATCACTCCCTATTCTCTATCATGTGCCACTACATCAATGCAAATGATTACTCTTCGTCGTTTGTGTCTACTGTTTCATCTATGTCAAATGAAGCAGCATCGGCATCTTTATCTTCGCTTACTTCATCATAATATTCATCTTCGTTATAAGGATCAAAGTTCTCATCCTCTGGCTGCTCATCAAAGTAACCCATCTCCTCGGCCTTTGAATGGCTCTTAATATCGATCTTGTATCCTGTCAGCTTGGCTGCAAGGCGGGCATTCTGACCCTTCTTACCGATTGCAAGTGAAAGCTGTGTATCAGGTACTACGACAAATGCTGTCTTCTCATCAAGATCAACTGATACGTCCTCAACATCTGAAGGACTGAGCGCATTGTAAATAAACTCAGCAGGGTTCTCACTCCAAGGAATGATGTCGATCTTTTCACCGTTCAGATCTGCAACGACAGCATTTACTCTGTCACCATTGATTCCTACGCATGCTCCAACTGCATCGACGTTCTCATCGTTTGACCATACTGCGATCTTAGATCTTGATCCTGCCTCTCTGCAGAAGCTCTTGATCTCAACTGTTCCGTCTGCGATCTCTGTTACTTCCTTCTCAAAAAGTCTCTTGACGAGCTCTGGATGAGTTCTTGATACAGTGATCCTTGGTCCTCTGTTTGTCTTCTTGACCTCTGTGATATAAAGCTTTATTCTGTCGCCTCTCTCGTATCTCTCTCCCTCGATCATCTCTGACGGCTTTAAGAGTGCCTCTGTCTTGTCATCAAGGCTCACATTCACGCTGTCTCCAACCTGTCTCTGAACGATTCCTGTTACGATATCCTTCTCCTTCATATGGAAGTGATCGTATATAGCTGCTCTCTCGTTCTCGTTGATCGCCTGAACGATGACATTTCTCGCACGCTGTGCTGCGATTCTTCCAAAGTTCTTGGTTGTGATCTCTATATTTACTGTATCACCTATCTCGTACTTGCTGCTTATCATCTTGGCCTGCTCCAGTGTTATCTGGCATGCAGGATTCTCAACTTCCTCAACAACCTCTTTGGCTGCATATACATGGCACTCACCAGTCTCTCTGTCCAGTGAAACTGTAATGTTCTCGTCTGTATTGAAATCCTTCTTGCAGGCTGTCTTGAGTGATCTCTCTATAGCCTCAAGCAGAACATCCTTGCTAATGTTTCTCTCCTTCTCAAGCTGATTCAATGCTTCAATGATCTCTGACACCTTTTTATCCTCCTAATATATAAATGCTAATCGTATCATGGAAATATCTTTTCTCGTTATCGTTATCTCTGTCTCATCCTCAAGCTCAATGGTAACTGTATTCTCATCATATGCCTTGAGCACACCCTCGAATTCCTTTGCACCATTCACCTTGGCAAATGTCTTGATCTCCACGACCTTACCTATGCTTCTCTTGAAATCCTTCTCTTTCTTCAGTGGTCTCGTAAGCCCCGGTGAGCTGACCTCCAGTATATAGGCATCTCCTATATAATCATCCTGGTCAAGCAGGTCTCCAAGTGCTCTGTTCACTATCTCGCAATCACCGATCGTGATGCCACCTTCCTTGTCCGCATACACTCTGAGGTAATAATCACTGCCTTCCTTGACGTACTCCACATCAACAAGCTCCAGATTGTTCGCCTCAATGATCGGCATCACAAGTGCCTCCGTCTTTGCTTCAATATCCGCTCTCTTCGTAAATACGACCACCTTTCTGTAAAATATTATCCCCACAACAATTGAGAGTGGGCCAAGGCCCACTCTCATGCTGTAATCTATAACAATCTCACTTATTGTATCATAATTATCAAATAATTCAAGTACAAATATTAACAAATATTTATGCGTTTCTTCTGGCTGCGTCCTCACGGTAATATTTGTCAAGCACCTTGTTCGCCTTCTTGTCGTCAAGAACGCATTTGTTGGACAGTGCAACCTTGACGAGTTCATCCAGTGCTTCCTCCCTAAGTGCCGTGCTCTTGATGTTGACATTTGCAAGCTCTGTGTACGCTCCCATCTTTCTTGTGAGCGCCTCGTACTCCTCTGGAAGCATCCTGTCTATCATATTCCTGATCTGCTTGGATACCGCCTGGCTGTTGCCGCCTGTTGTGACTCCCACCACAAGATCTCCGCGGACGATAACGCCTGGAAACAGGAAGCTGCTGAGCTCCTTGTTATCAGCCACATTTACCATGATGCCCCTGTCATTACAATATGTACCTATCTTGGCATTGATCTCCGGGCGCCTGGTTGCCGCCACAACAATGTCTGCATTCTGCAGTATGTCAAGTGCCACGTTGCTCTCATGTACATTTATTCCCTTTATCGCTTTTATATCATCGCACACCTTTGGCGCAATGACCGCTATCTTCGCTCCGAAATACAGCAGCGAATTGATCTTTCTAAGTGCTGCCTTACCTCCACCTACAACTATTACTTTCTTGCCCTCAAGATCGATGTACATTGGAAAGTATGCCATATCTTATCTCCTCCGAATATTCTATAAATCTAGTCATATACTTACTGTGAAAGCTGCTTAAAAAACTTTCACAGCAAATTATAAATGAGGAATTAAGAAATGGCAATTACAAATAACGTTGGCTCACTAAAAATTCAGATAACGAACAACAATTTCTTTCCCGTCGAGGGTGCTTCCGTATACATAAGCCCTACGGGAATGCCCGATTCCACCTCAGAGGAATTTGTCACCGATGAAAATGGTATCGTCATCGACGAAGAGCTTCCCGCCCCCGATGTCGCCTACAGTCTGGAGCCTGGCGAAAACCAGCCATACTCGGAATACAACGTGCTTGTGAACGCTCCCGGATACAACGAGCGCTTCATCTCCGGGGTTCAGATATTCTCCGGTGAGAACGGGATCCAGAACATAGAGCTGACACCATCCGATGGAAGCGATACGAACCCTACCGTTCTCGACGCCCACACCCTCTGGGAGCAGTATCCACCCAAGATCGCCGAGGACATGATAAAGCCGGTGAATCCATCAGGCGGCATAGTGTTGAGCCGCGTCGTTGTACCTGAGACCATAGTTGTCCATGACGGCGCCCCGGCGGACTCCACCGCCAGAGACTACTATGTTCCATATAAGGATTACATAAAGAATGTTGCCTGCAACGAGATATATTCCACCTGGCCTGATGCAGCCATCCGTGCAAATGTACTGGCGATACAGTCATTTACCCTTAATAGGGTCTATACCGAGTGGTACAGGGGAAAAGGATACGACTTTACTATCACGAGCAATACCGCGTTCGACCAGAAGTGGGTCTACAATGCAACCATATTTGAAAATGTCTCCCAGATCGTCGATGAGATGTTCGCCAACTATCTCTCAAAGCCCAACGTTACACAGCCACTGTTCACCCAATACTGCGACGGCAGACGTGTATCCTGTCCTGGCTGGATGACACAGTGGGGGTCAAAATCCCTGGCAGACGACGGTCTTACCGCCATCCAGATTCTCAGATACTATTACGGGGATACAATATACATCAACACCTCGGAGACTATATCCGGTATACCTTCTTCTTATCCGGGCTACGAGCTGACCATCGGTTCAAGCGGCGACAAGGTCTCACAGCTCCAGAGACAGCTCGCCAGGATCTCACTCAACTATCCTGCCATCGGTACCGTAACCGTCGACGGCGTATATGGTCAGAACACCGCTGATGCTGTGAGAAAGTTCCAGCAGATATTCAATCTTCCGGTTACCGGAGTCACCGACTATAAAACGTGGTATAAAATTTCACAGATATATGTGGGAGTTACGAAGATTGCGGAGAATGTGTAGATTTATATATAATTTCTATTCATTGAACTGGAGATTGCCTAGAGCTTCCTGCATTTTAACAACCTATTACTTAAAACATAAAAAGCTGAAATCATAATGATTTCAGCTTTTAGCAGTTCGTAGGGGAATCGAACCCCTGTTTTCGCCGTGAGAGGGCGACGTCTTAGCCGCTTGACCAACGAACCATAAGTCTTGTTATTTAATTATTGAATCTTTCGATTCTAGCAGTTCGTAGGGGAATCGAACCCCTGTTTTCGCCGTGAGAGGGCGACGTCTTAGCCGCTTGACCAACGAACCATAAGTGCTTGTATCCTGCCGCTTCGCTTGCGACCTGTTTAATATAACAGAAACGAATGCAGAATGCAAGCACTTTTTTTATAAAATTGCAAACTTTTTTCAGATTATTACATTTCTTGACTTATGATTTGATGCCTTTCCCTCAATCATCGGAGATATAAAATCTTCTAAGTTCAGACCATATTAATCAAACCTCTTCTAATGAAATTTAACAAATCCCTCAATATTATCAACATATACCCTTATATCTTCTTAATTATCTATTTTCATTTCCTTATAAATTATATTAAAATTATTACTCTGATAAAATTTAAAATAATCCTTTTCATCTTTTAAATGTATGACGAGCACTGGTAACCACCACTTTGAAAACATTATACTTTTCATCCAATATGCCTCCTCTCCATCTTTATTTACTACTTCAGAATATTTTCTTTTAATATAGCCAAATATTGCTTTATTATCCGAACTATTTTTCTTAACAAAACTAGCTAAAATAATCGGATTTATTTCATCATATCCAAAGGTTGTTATTAATTCATCAATATTTACCATAGGATCATAGTTACTTATTACATAATAATGCCATATCTGCAAAATTGAATCATGATAAGTTGCATTAATAAAGTCATTTTTTGTTTTGATTAAATTTATTATTTCTTCTTTTTCATCACCATCTTCTATCAATTCCAATATCGCAATGATAACCCTATAGCAACGTGATGCAAATATAGGTTCCAAACAAGCCAACTGCAACATATATGCCACAGTATGCTTTTTTAAATCAATTTTTTCATCTTTATCAAAGCTTAGCTTATTCAAACAAATTGCTCTCCTAAACATCGATAAAAATGCTTTTATCTCCGATTTCAAATTATTATCATAAGCTCTAGCAACATAACCTTTAATATTATAAAAAAGTTCTTTATCATATTTTATTTTATCTTCCGATTCAAAATCAAAAAAAGTAAAACGTCTATTTAATTCTGATATGTACCCTCTTTACTGGACAACCAGTAAGGAGGGTATTTTTATGCGTTATAGTTATGAGTTTAAAATGATGTGTGTTGA